>NZ_JAMPMC010000007.1:0-27385 GCF_028477945.1 Providencia sp. PROV261
CACTTTCTGTGCAGAGTCTTGGTTTCCAGTCATTTGCTAATGCACTCATTTATCTACGCCTGTTGGTCATGTAACTAGGCAATTGTCACATGTTTCTTTTATTGCTTTTAGCGGGATTGTATCTTTTTCCCAAACCTCTCATGGCCTGACCGCTTGGGTAAATCGGATATTTTCTGGCTTAACCCCTTGGCGGATCAACGAGTCTGCTGCTGATGCCTCAGCACAAGCACCAACAGTATTTTTACAAAATGTTGTATATTCACCTATTTTAACACCAAGTTGTTTCTCAACATAAATTACAGTGTTCTTGCCCAGCATTTCAGCTGAAATTTTACCATCGCTGTCTCAAAAACAGGGAAGACTTCTTCATTTGGTTTGGGCACCCTTTCGGTTTATTTTTACTTCCTATCTACCGTATTCTTTATATGATCAGCCATTGATATCAAGCTGTCAGAGCCCTCATGTAAAAATGTCCCATTTAGGATCATGTGAACCGCATGAAATTTGAATTCAGGAAAATAAACCTGTTTTCATGTTTTAACGTTTAGCCCATACACCCCGTGCTGTTGATAATTTTCAATCCATCACCAAGTCGTATCATGATTACGTTTAAATCTTTTATCGAGTATTTTACCCCCTCTCACCATTTAGGTAGGCCTGAATAATTTCAAGTTTAAACTCTAGAGTATGTTTTAACATAGAAAAGCACCCTTCAAATTAGACTAAAGGCGTCTCACTTTTGGGGTGCAGTTCAATATTGAGGGATTAGTTTATCAGTAAATCTACTCTTCCATTACACTACTTATTTGTGCGCTCCATCGCGTCAGTTTCAACCTCTTTTTTCCATTCCTCTGATATTGGTGCAGCATTTTTCTTTGACTCAACGGCATTATTAATCGCTTTATATGCTTTGTCGTAACCGGTTTTATCTTGCACATATCCAGTTGCTTTGGAGCGACTAATACCAATACTATCGGCAGCAGTGATCGCATCAATATTGGCGCCAAGGAAGATAAAGTCCCATTTATCCTCCATTTCTGCCGATTTGATCATAGATTTAATTTTCGATTGACTATATTTGTGGCTACTATTTTCTTCACCATCAGTAATGATAACGAATAAAACGTTATTATTTTTTGTTATCTTCCGGTTTTCTTGCATTTTGCTAATGGTGTCACCAACCGCATCTAATAGTGCAGTATTACTGCCAACCTGATAATCTTCTAAAGTTAAATTTGGTACTTTATCGATAGGCTCTCTATTGTGTAAGAGGGTTGTTTTATCATTGAACAGCACTGTCGTAATAAAGACATCCCCTTTTTTATTACGATTTTCTGTTAACACACGATTAAAGCGGCCAATCGTATCAGATTCAAAACCTGACATTGAACCACTTTTATCCAGTATAAATACAAGGTCTAAGACTTCAGGCTGTGTTTTTTCTACAACGATCGATTTGCCGTTTGCTATTGAAGAAAACATCAAAAAGATAGAAGCAAACGTAATACCAAGAAATGGCTTTAATATTGCCTTCATATAATTATTCCTATGCAGATGTTCTTATTTGATAATAGCTATCATCCGTTTATCACAATCATTTCACATAAGAATTCTCTGGTTAGTTTGCAGGCAGATTCTTAAAAAGAAAAGGAGACAAAATCCCCCAATAATTGATTACCCAACGATTGGGGGGATTTTATAAATACAATCTTTTTTTGATTATTTAAAATTTATTATTATTTTTCCCAAATACCATAACCTCTCAATTCACCAACCTGATGAACAAAATTATTGTATTGCTCGTTATCTGAAACTGAATTAGATGCCGAGTTATTAGCATGAGCTTTCACTAATTCGATACTGAGCTGGTGAAATTGTTGATTTAATTTTTCATGGATAGCAGTATCATTGGTTTCTTTCAGTTGTTTTAGTAAATTCACCAATTCTTCGGCTATTGACTGAACCGATTGATCCGTAAAGTCTGCTGTTGGTAGCTCATAACTAAAGGCCATATTGATGGAGTCATGCAGTGCATCTTCCGGCATATTAGGCTGTAAATCTTCACCATATTCATTGGCAATATATTCAATTAATTCAGCCTTATCAAAACACTTTGACTTAATATTTCCGTCTAATTTTTGATCATGTGTCGTGATTGATTCAGGGAAAGGCTCTCCCAATAAATAGCTACACTTAAATAAATTAGCATCAATGACAAACGCATTTGCGCTTCTTACTGCCATATTGACATCATGGCCGTTGATAGTTACGTTATAAGTGGTCGGTTTGAAACGATCAGCTTTACCTTCAACAACATAAGTCTCTGAAAGGGTATAATAAACAAGGTTATTTGGGTTAATAATCCCCCCGTTATTGTTGTCAAAAACCATAAACGAAAATAATTCACCTTGGCTGTTTTCTAACGTATGTTTACCCGATGCAAGTTGAATAATGCCTCTTTGCCCTGGTAGCACATTATAATCGTTATTATCGACCTTAAATGAAATATTATCGTTTGTTGGATTACTATAATAAAACTCACCTTTATGGCTCATTGGATCAAAATCATCACAAGCAGATACAGCAAACATCGCAATAGCTAGCAATCCACTTTTACATATTGTTTTCATTATCTATTTTTCTCACTATTGGTGTGTGTATTATCATTTTCTAATAGAAAAATATTAGCATATTAAAAATAGAAACATATTTTAAACTAAGCTAAACCGCCTACCTTCTTCATAATATTTATAGCACTTATATTCAATATTTATCTTATTTAGAATAAGTCGCCAATATGATGAATATTGTCTGATATTTACTATGGTTAATAGCGGCAATTTGTCAATGATGCTATCTTGTCGAATTATCAACGGATGAAACGATGAAAAATAACTTAAGGGAAACAAATGATAATTCGTTTATCAAAATCACTCTGTGTTTGTGCTATAGCCTTATTCATTTCATTTACTGCCTTTAATAATTTAACCGATTACAACACAAATTTTTTATTTGTACAGCATGTCCTAACAATGGATGCAATATTCCCTAATGCAAATGTGAAGTATCGGGCTATCAATTCACCTCCCTTTCACCATCTTGTCTATATCACTATTATTAGTATTGAAATTATTGCGGCTCTCATTTGTTGGTGGGGAGCTTTCATCTTATTTAAAAATATCAACAAAAATGCTGTGGCTTTTAATCAAAGCAAAAAATGGGCAATTATCGGATTAACACTGGCATTCTTATTATGGCAAGTCGCATTTATGTCTATTGGGGGTGAATGGTTTGCAATGTGGATGTCAAAACAATGGAACGGTATACCCAATGCATTCCGTTTCTTTATTACCATTTTGTTAGTACTCATGTATGTCACGGCTCGTGACAGCGATGATGAAAAACCGCATGAGTAATTAAAAAGCAGCTTATGCTTTCAGTGTCTTAAGCAGCACTGTAAATGCGGATTCTACCATTGGTGTTAAGATTTGGCTGGTTCGCATCAAAGACACCGTGCGAGTCAATGCCGGTTGCTGTAACTGCAAAACCATTAAGTCAGGGTCGCGTAAATGTACGGTATAAAGGTGAGGAAGAATAGCAATCGCCAATTTAGAACGGACTAAGCCATATAGCGTTTCAATGTAATCAACTTGATAACGAATATTGGGCTTTAAGCGGTGGCTTTCCAATGTGGCTAATACTAAACGTTGGATGTTGCCTTTAGAAAACACCGCAATATCGCGATTATTAAGCATTTTCCAAGGCAAATGGAAGCCTCCCGCTAATACATCTTCTCGATGTACGACTGCGACAAAAGGGTCATCTTGTAACGTAAACAGTTGTAACTCTCTAGGGACTGAGCTGTCTAATACACCAACCCCAAAATCAATCTCATTATTCATTAATTGAGAAACTAATGAATCATTGGTTTTATCGTAAAACTCCACATTCAGCCGAGGAAAGTGCAAATTAAGTTGTGTCGGCACATCAGGAAAAAGTAGTGAGCTCACGGAAGGCACCAAGCCAATACGCAACGTGCCGTCTCCGCCTTCGTCAATTATCTGTTGAATATCACTAAAAGCACGGTGTGAAACACTCAGTATACGTTCAGCATGCGGTAAAATAGCAGCACCAAGCTCTGTTAGCGTTACAGAGGAAGCGGTTCGATTAACTAGTTTTCCTCCAATCACACTTTCAATTTGACGTAATGCACTACTCAACGCAGGTTGACTAATGGCTAGTCGGCTCGCTGTATCAGTAAAATGCCTTAAATGTGCCAAAGTCACAAAATATTGTATCTGTTTTAACGTCAATGCAGGCAGGCGCTGCCATGGTTCACTCATGTTCTCTATTCACACTCTATTTTATGATAAGGCGTTGTTATAACCCTCTAATTAACCATACAAAGCCTAACCTAGCCTTAATGCTCTTATTCACCATTATAACCCTTTCTTATGATCTGATAAGTTTTATCATCTTGGCAAACGTTTGCGTAACTCATAAAGTAGCAGCAAAGGATCATTTATTGATGGTATTTTATGAGCGAAACCAACTACAGCAGACGCAGAGCAGTGCAAGCGGCAAAAGGTGAAATCCCTTTTGACCTGCTTCTCACACAAGCCAATATTGTCGACATGGTCACTGGCGAGATCCGTGCCGCCGATATTGGTATCGTCGATTCACTCATTGCGAGTGTCCACCCAACAGGAAGCCGAAGTGATGCCAAGGAAATCCATGACCTTAACGGGTATTTTATTTCACCAGGGCTGATTGACACACATGTTCACTTAGAAAGCTCCCATCTTCCTCCCGTGCGTTACGCCGAAATAGTGCTAACACAAGGAACCACCGCGGTATTTTGGGATCCCCATGAATTGGCTAATGTATTAGGCTTGGAAGGTGTCCGTTATGCGATTGAAGCAAGCCGCAATTTACCGCTGCATGTCATGGTAGCTGCCCCCTCCTCTGTTCCCTCAACACCAGGCCTTGAAATGTCAGGAGCCGACTTTGCCGGAAAAGAAATGTCAACCATGTTAAGTTGGCCAGAGGTCCATGGTGTTGCAGAAGTGATGGATATGTTCGGCGTTCTTCATGGTAGTGAACGAATGGAGGAGATTTTAAACGCGGGGCTTACGTCGGGGAAACTCATTGAAGGCCATGCTAGAGGGTTAAAAGGAGCCGATTTACAAGCCTACCTCGCTGCTGGCGTGACATCTGATCATGAGCTTACCTCAGCAGAAGATGCTTTAGAGAAATTGCGAGCTGGTTTAACACTCGAAATTCGTGGCTCTCACCCTTATCTATTGCCAGACATCGTCGCTGAGTTGCAAAAGCTACCTCATCTCTCATCACAAATCACCGTATGCACCGATGATGTTCCACCTGATATTTTAATCGAAAAAGGGGGGATCATTGCCCTACTGAATCTATTAATTGAGCATGGTATGCAAGCGACAGATGTACTCCGTTTTGCAACCTTAAATGCAGCCATTCGCTTACAACGTCACGATCTGGGGTTAATTGCCGCAGGGCGTCGCGCTGATTTGGTGGTCTTTGATTCACTCAAAAAATTACAAGCACACCGCGTGTATGTTGCAGGTCAGCAAATTTCCGAAGATGGAAAACTATTTAAATCACTAGCCACAGATCAAACCGTTTTACCACCTAGAGATACCATGTGTCTGTCACCTATCACAGCCGCTGATTGCACATTACAAATTGATAATATTATTAATGGCAGTGCTCGATTACGCCATATTCGAGGAGCTCGCTTCACACAATGGGGTGAAATTGATGTGCAAATTACCGATGGCAAAGTTCAAATACCGAATGGCTTTAGCTTGATCCGCGTACAACATCGCCATGGACGCCATGATGCCAAGCCACAAATTGCACTATTAGAAGGCTGGGGTGAATTACGCGGTGCTATCGCAACCAGCTACTCACATGATTCTCACAATTTAGTTGTACTGGGTCGTGATGCAGAAGATATGGCACACGCGGCTAATTTGCTTATCGAAAGTGGCGGTGGTATGGCTTTAGTTCAAAACGGTAAAGTCCTCGCTCACGTTGCGATGCCAATTGCTGGCATGCTATCCGATCTGCCTGCAAAACAGCTTGCCGAACAGTTTCGTCAATTACGAGAGCTTAGCAGTGAAATAGCCGATTGGGAGCCGCCTTATCGTGTTTTTAAAGCTATTGAAGGCACCTGTCTTGCCTGTAATGCAGGCCCTCATTTGACTGACCTAGGGTTGACTGACGGTACAACGCGACAAATTGTTGATCCCGTGATTCAAACCAGTAAACACTCGCACAATCACAATAATTAATAATAATGATAGGAGAGCCAATTTATGGCTGACAATATGATTAATGCGCCAACATCAGGGAGTTGGCTAGAAAAACGTTTTGCATTGCGCGCTCGAGGGAGCACCGTCAGAACAGAGTTCTTAGCAGGGGTAACAGGTTTTCTTGCTGCCGCTTATTTGTTAGTTGTGATCCCCGGGCTGCTCGCCGCTGGGGGAATGGATAAAGGTGCCGCAACAACAGGCACGATCATTGTTTTTGTGCTGGCGAGTCTGCTAATGGCTTTCTATGCCAACCTTCCTTTCGTCGTTGGACCAGGCATTGGCGGCTCTGTACTGGTAGGTATCACACTTGCAGGTAGCGAAGGGATTAACTGGCAAATTGGTTTGGGCATAGCTTGTTGGTCAGGCATTTTATTCTTCCTGCTCACTAAATTTGGTTTACGCGAAGTTGTCACTCGCTCGGTTCCTCAATCGATCAAACTTGGGCTAACCGCCTCTATCGGTTTATTTGTTGCCGTTCTCGGTTTTCGAAATGCAGGTTTAGTACTTGCTAACCCTAAAACCAACGCCTTGATGTTAGGTGATTTTTTATCACCGGGGGCATTAGTGGCTTTGGCTGGTTTCTTTGTCGCCATCGCCTTACAAGCACGACGTATACCCGGAGCTATTTTATGGGCAATTTTATTTGCCACCGTTATAGGTATTCCTTTTGGGGTCACAAAATTACCCGATAACTTTATTGGTATTCCTCATTCAGTAGGCCCTGTATTCGGAGAGGTTGACTTAATTGGCGCCTTAAACATCGCCTTCTTACCCTTTTTATTTGTATTTTTTGCCGCTGAATTTTTCTCGACGATGGGTACGACACTGGCTGTCGGTGGTGAAGCGGGGTTACTTGATAAAGAAGGCAATATGCCGAACATTAACCGCCCATTTATCGTTGACTCAATTGCAGCCGCACTCGGCCCATGGGTAGGCATTCCTGCGGCAACCGCTTTAATTGAGTCTTCAGCGGCTGCGGAAGCCGGCGGTAAAACGGGACTTACGGCTCTTGCAGCGGCCTTTATGTTCCTATTAATGCTACTGTTTACACCAATTGCTTTAATGATCCCAGCGCAAGCCACCGCGCCTGCATTAATTTTGATTGGACTAAATATGTTCAGTGGACTACGTAAAGTTGACCTTGCAAACTTTACGGATGGTTTACCTGTTTTAATGATGGTGATGATCACATTGATCGCCAATAGTTTCGGTACGGGTATTGCAGGTGGCCTACTGTTCTATATTCTGATTAAAGCTGTTGCAGGGAAATGGAGAGAGATCCCTATCAGCTTATGGGTATTAGCTGTACCACTCGTCTACTATTTTTCTACGCTGGTCAAACACTGATCATATAAGCACCCAACAACTGTTGGGTGCTTTCCCATTAATCAACCTTAATTGAAAAGCAATTACAGCCACAGTGAAAACGCACAATTTGAGGTTGTTTAGGCTGTTTACCTTGACGCTTACTGATTGAATTTTCAATTTCAACCGCACGCTTAATTTCATTGATTTCGAGCCGTGACAGACGCTTATTATTCCCTGTTGCACTTCGAATACGTTCATTCCCTAATTTTTCACCGGACATTGCAATTTCCTTTTCTCAACTCGCATTGATCGCACTTATTAGCACCACCAATAAAACCTGTAAGTTATTTTGTCTCACTGACGACCATTTGTGAAGGGGCGCCAATCGGTACATAGTCATCAACAAACACCAATTCCCCTGTATTCGGTTCAACCTTAAAACGGGTAATATTGTCACTACGTTGGTTCATAACATATAAATATTGACCGTCTGGAGACAATGTTAATGTTCTTGGGTAATCCCCTCGTGTCCATGTTTGCGATACTTTGCTGAGTGAACCCTCTTCATTAATACTAAAATGTGCAACACTATTGTGTAAACGATTTCCAACATAGAGATGTTTACCATCTTGGCTCTCTACAATACCCGAAATAAAATTTGTGCCTTTATAATTTTCAGGTAACGTCGAAACTGTCGCCTTCTCTTTTAAAGTACCTTTTTGTTTATCAAATTGATATTCAGTCAATGTTGATGCTTCTTCATTAACCAACCAAACTCTGTCTCCTAATTTAGAAAAAACAAAATGGCGAGGGCCAGCACCTTTTGATGATGCCATAATGTATGGGGGATCATTTGCAATTAATTTTCCATTCTTTCCATCAAAGCGATATTGATAGATGCGGTCAAGACCGAGATCTGTGGTAAACACATATTCCCCTGAAGGGTCGGTTGCTATCATGTGAGCATGAGGCCCGTTATGATCACTGATTGCAAAGCTCCCCTCAACTGCCGCTTCAGGATAGGCGGCCCCAGCAGGACCTTCATGTTGAATAACTTCACTTGCAGGTAATAGACCGCCATCATCTCGAATAGGAAGCACCGACACAGCACCACTATGGTAATTCGCAACCAATAAGTAGCGCCCATCTGGGGTTATCGATAAATAAACAGGGCCATCCCCTCCAGATGAAACATTATTTATCGCCTGTAACTCCCCATTATCCTTAACCTGCCATGCATGAACCGTTCCCTTTTCTGTTTCACTCCCTGCATACAGCACGTTACCATTTTTTGATAAAACCAATTGTGCAGCATTTGTAAGTGGAGCGGCCAAAACTTTACGGCTTAATTGCCCCGTTTGATTATCGATATCAAAACGATATATTCCTTCACCATTAGGGCTATAAGTTCCAACCCACGCAAATTGAGGAGCGGCTACCAAAGAAGTACTCGCAAACATAAATGACGCCGCCCAGATAGATAACTTATTTGCCATGATAAATTTTCCTAGTTAAATAACAATACACGCTCATATCTTGGTATATGACCGAATATGAGTATTAAACTTAACCACTACATTGGTAGAATAGAAAAATCATCTATGACTGTGCAGCCACATTATTTCCATTTTCTCGTGGAAATAATCTACTAACTAGCGTTATCCATTTCCACTTAGCTGGTGTTACACATTAACAACTGGCTTTGTTGATAAAATTGAATTTTAAAATCAATCTGGATAGGTAATTTAACTTTAGTATGTATTTTTATTTTTGGGATAAGCGTCGCGCTATTGAACAAAAATCATCATTATTTAATCATCAATAACAGTCTGTATTTCACCTAGATTTTATTGAGTTGGCGAAAACCGATAATTAATATTATCGGTTAATCTCATTTAATTAAGCACTGCATGGGCTTCAATTTCAATCAGCCACTCTGGCAATGATAACCCCGTAACGATCACCCAAGATGATGCTGGTGGCGCCGAGGTAAACTTTTCTTTTAGTGCCTGAGATATCGCATTTTGCTCTTCATCACTATCACAACCTTGCTTAATATAAATCCGCAGCATAACAACATCATTCAGCGTTCCGTGGGCTTCTTTAAGGACATACTCGATATTTTTAATTGCTTGAATGGTTTGCTCATAAATACCACCAGCCACGGTTTGTTGATTCGCATCAACACCAACTTGCCCAGAGAGAAAAAGCTGCCGAGTACCTGTAGTTTCAATAGCTTGACTAAATCCATACTGCAATGAATTAAAAACAGATGAAGGGTTAATTGATTTTTTTGACATATTATCTCATTTTAAAATAATCGTATTTTGAATAAAATACCTTTTCATATTTAAACAAAGCTTGAACAAACTAGTTTTCAGTGTTAGTAAATTGGCACAAAATATTCTATTTCAATTTCTTTTATTGGTAATTCTACATTTTCTTTATTATTAATATATTTTTCAATATCCCCCCCTTCACGACGAAGTAGCCCTAGAGAAGGCAAAGAATAAAGATAAAGATTTAAGCTAAAATCACGGTATTCAGCCAAAGAGCCTTTAAATGAAAACTTTGCGTACTTTCCACTAGGCAAATAAATTTCTTTAAACTGGTTGTGATCAACAATTGGATCTATTGTTTTTAAGCCAATCTGGTATTTCACTTGCACCATGTGTGATCTTTTCTCTGTTTTCTGATAATTGATCAACACATAGCATTCTTTTATTTTTAAATTTGTCGCCTTAAAAAAATCATCCCAAAAACTTCCCCTAATATTTTCATGCAATAATCCAACCTCATCTAATGAAGATAGATACTGATACTCTTTAATATGCAAAGTATACTGTTCACACTCAACAATTTGAGGAATTGCTAAATAATCAATATCGAAATTGATAGGTGGCTGCATTGCCTCCAATTCCCATAATTTATTACGCCGATAATAACTTGGTGTAACCTTAAAAATGTACTTAAATCGACGTGTAAAAGATTGTTGAGAATCAAATTGATATTTTAATGCGATCTCAAGGATAGTTTTTTTCGTCAACCTCAACTCAACAGCCGCTTTCGTCAAACGACGAGCACGAATATAGCTAGCCAGTGTGACCCCTGTTACTTTTTTGAACAGCCGCTGAAAATACCACTTGGTATAACCCGCTTTATTCGCCACATCATCAAGCAGTAAAGACTGATCTAAATTATGTTCAATCCATAATAGAACATCTTTGATAACCGTTGTATGAAACTGCTTATCATCATATCTTAATTGGATGTTATTAGCTTTATTTTGATAGCGAGAATGCTGTTCAATATACATAAAATAACCTAAATGTTCTTAAGATTGTCACGACCACATCATCATGATACCATAAACATACTGACGGTATGTTATTTTAGATCTATCATGGAAAATAAAAATCATCAACAAGAAAATTTTAAGAGTACCTATCAATCACTGGTTAACTCAGCACGAATATTGTTTGTTGAAAAAGGCTATCAAGCTGTTTCAATAGATGAGATCTCGGGAAAAGCGTTGGTGACCAAAGGTGCCTTTTATCATCACTTTAAAAATAAAAAACAATTACTCAGTGCCTGTTATAAGCAGCAATTAATTATGATTGATGCCTACATCACAACAAAAACTGATTTAACAAATGGTTGGTCTGCCTTAGAAAGTATATTTGAACATTATCTTGATTATATTATTGATAATAATAAAAACCTTATCCCTATCCAAGAAGTGATGCCTATCATTGGTTGGAATGAACTTGAAAAAATTAGCCTTGAATACATTACTGGTAAGGTAAACGCCATTGTCAGCAAATTGATCCAAGAGAACCAACTTAAAGCTTATGATGATGATGTGCTTAAAAACTTACTCAATGGCTGGTTTATGCATATCGCAATACATGCGAAAAACCTAAAAGAGCTTGCCGATAAAAAAGGCCAATTTATTGCTATTTACCGCGGCTTTTTATTGAGCTTGAAAGATAAATAAAATAGATAGGTTTTATTTGAAGCTAAATCTTCTTTATCGTAAAAAATGCCCTCTTGGGTTATCAAGAGGGTCATTATATTTCGCGGAATAACATCATTTGGTGACGAAATAACTAAGCACTTGTCTCCTGTTTACTCCCCTGAGCTTGAGGGGTTAACATGAAGGTCATCGATAGCAGGATAATAATACAGTAAAACGCTAAACCAATAATCCAAATCCAGCCATCCCAAATTGGTAGTGAATGATTATAAATAACAGCAAACAGTAATGGGCCAATAACACCGGTTGCATTGGTAAGGCTCACCAATAATCCCTGTAAAGCACCTTGCTGATGACTCTTTGTTTGGATAGACATCACTCCCTGTAATGCAGGTAAAGCGATCCCACCACCAGCCAATAAAATTAAAACAGGGAAAACTAACCAACCTTCAGATATAAACGCTAAAAAGGCAAATGCACTACTATCTGCAATAAATCCGAGCAGTACTGCCGTTTTTTCGCCCCATTTAGTGGCTATTCTTCCTGCCACAAAGGCTTGAAATACTGAGTGTAAAAGACCAAGACCCGCTAATGAAAAGCCAACCATCATGCTATTCCATCCAAAACGATTTTCGGTAAATAGCACCCACACCGTTGCGGGAATTTGGCCTATCAATTGCGCTGAAAAATAAATAATCAACAAAATGGGCATCGTTTTAAATAAAGTGATGTATACCGAATTCGATTGCGTCTCAACCCCTACTTCGGTATCTGCATTATCACGCGTATTTTTGGTTTCACGGAACCAAAACATAACCACAAGGAAAGTGACAATATTTAGCAACGCAGCGATAAAAAAGGGACTATGCGGTGAAATCTCTCCTGCAAAACCACCAATAATAGGCCCCGCTATTAAACCAAGCCCAAAACTTGCCCCTAACCAACCGAACCACTTCACGCGTTGAGAAGCTGAGGTGGTATCGGCAATGACCGATGCCGCGACAGCCCCAGTAGCTCCTGTGATCCCTGAAAGCAAACGGCCTAAATACAGCATCCAAAGCGCACTTGAAAAAGCCAGCAATAAGTAATCCAGCGATGCGCCTATTAATGACAACAACAGCACTGGGCGCCGACCAAATCGGTCAGACATTTTTCCAAGCCAAGGAGCAAAGATAACCTGCATTAACGCATAAAGTGCAAGCAATACGCCAAAGTGGTTAGCGATATCTTCCGAAGCAATAAATTCACGTAATAACGTTGGCAAGACTGGCATGATAAGGCCAATCCCCATGGCATCGAGTAACGTAATTACCAATGCGATCTTTGTCGAACTATTCATTTCACTTTTCTCTATCACTGATAGGGAGTGGTAAAATAACTCTATCGATGATAGAGTGTCAACAAAAATTAGGAATTAATGATGTCTAGATTAGATAAAAGTAAAGTGATTAACAGCGCATTAGAGCTGCTTAATGAGGTCGGAATCGAAGGTTTAACAACCCGTAAACTCGCCCAGAAGCTAGGTGTAGAGCAGCCTACATTGTATTGGCATGTAAAAAATAAGCGGGCTTTGCTCGACGCCTTAGCCATTGAGATGTTAGATAGGCACCATACTCACTTTTGCCCTTTAGAAGGGGAAAGCTGGCAAGATTTTTTACGTAATAACGCTAAAAGTTTTAGATGTGCTTTACTAAGTCATCGCGATGGAGCAAAAGTACATTTAGGTACACGGCCTACAGAAAAACAGTATGAAACTCTCGAAAATCAATTAGCCTTTTTATGCCAACAAGGTTTTTCACTAGAGAATGCATTATATGCACTCAGCGCTGTGGGGCATTTTACTTTAGGTTGCGTATTGGAAGATCAAGAGCATCAAGTCGCTAAAGAAGAAAGGGAAACACCTACTACTGATAGTATGCCGCCATTATTACGACAAGCTATCGAATTATTTGATCACCAAGGTGCAGAGCCAGCCTTCTTATTCGGCCTTGAATTGATCATATGCGGATTAGAAAAACAACTTAAATGTGAAAGTGGGTCTTAAAAGCAGCATAACCTTTTTCCGTGATGGTAACTTCACGGTAACCAAGATGTCGAGTTAACCACCCTTTAGATTCATAAAGCGAAAATAATGCGGCTCCAACGTACCCACCTAAATGGAAACGGCGTTCACTCCAATCTAAACACGCACAACAGATTTTACGTGAATGTTTGGAAGGAATGTCAATTCCCATTTCATGAAAATATTGAATACCACTTAATGTGATCATTGAACCATTTTCAGTGATCCATTGCTGTTGACAAAAGGAATCATAGATCTTAACGGCAACTTCACCAGCTAAATGATCATAGCAAGTACGTGCTTTTCGTAAATGCACTGGCGTGGAAACTTTGGCATGTACGCCATGGTTTAAGGAGATCCCCATCATACTTTCCATCAATTCAGCAATATCTTTTCCTGCTAGCCGAAAATAACGATGCTTGCCTTGAGCTACTACTGTGATTAGCTGGCAATCTAATAATTTAGATAAATGACTGCTCGCCGTTGAAGCTGATATATTCGCCACAGAACTTAGCTCGGTGGCCGTCCAAGCTCGCCCATCCATCAAAGCACTGAGTATTTTAACTCGTGAAATGTCAGACATAGCCGCCCCTATCGCGGCTATTGAGGACTCAAAGGTAACCTCTTTTCGTATTAAATTAGCCATCGCAAGTTCACTTTATTGCCCAAGGGAGCGTAACAGATGCAGCCATACTATCATTGTCCGTTATTAATATCAGTTGGTTAGCATGGTCACTGTATTGCACTAAAATATTAATGTTATTCTCCGCCAATATTCGTGCTATTTCGCCAAGTTCCCCCGGTTTTTCCTGTTTTAACTTACGAATTAATGGTGTCCGGATCGCAAGTACTAACAGTCCAGCTTGCTCTAGCGCTATTTTAGCTTCCTTTCCTTGTTCAACAAGAAAATGAGCATGGCATTCATCACCAACCGTAAATATCCCTCCCCCTTCCAATCCAATACCTTTATTACCTAATGTTTTTCCTAGTAATGCTAATTGTCCTATTTGATTGTCTAAAACAACGTGAACATCAAACATTATCCTTGTCCTTTTTAAATGAATATTCGCGAGTAATATGAGCAATACTAATTTTGTAAAAATCAAATATTGACTCTCGCCCTTCTTGCTGAGCTTTCGCATGTAAAACATGATTTTTCCATTGCAGAACTGCGTATTCGTTTTCCCACCAAGATAGCGATAACATTTTTCCTTCTGTAGCTAGACTTTGAAAACGTTCAATTGAAATAAAACCAGCTACATGACTTAATAGTGGTCTTAACTCCTCAGCTAAAGTCAAATAGCGAGTTTGTTGGTCGGGTTGTATTTGCACCTCAAATATTACAGCAATCATATTTTTCTCCGTTATTAATCAATAAACAGAGTAATCCACCCGAAAATTAACACTTCGATAAGCAACGAAATATAGAAAGGTCATGCTGCTGTTTTATGTTGTATATCACACTTCTTTAAATTGCTCGGCCTGCGCTTATCATGTTCTCCTTCTCTTATAATTTTGTTTATTATTTATACTTTTTTATTTTTTGCTATCACCGAAAATAGTGCGGATCCCGCATGGTATTTAGGTTTACCCATCATTAAATACCATTGTTGTTATTTTAATCTTTTTAATATTTCATGATTAAGATCACACTAAAATTATGACCCTATTAACTAAAAGTTATGGATACCCTAATAAAACTCATTGTTAAAGATTAGTTAACCAAAGTAACTTCATTTTTCACTATTGTTAAATTGTTATAGTGAAAATTCTGGTAAACTAATAGAGGTAAAAAAATGATCCTAGATGCCAGTTATACATTATTAGTCGCATGTATCGCGCTACTCATAGGAATGTTTGTCGTAAAATTTACCCCGTTCCTACAAAAAAACCACATACCAGAAGCCGTCGTTGGTGGCTTTATTGTTGCAATTGTTCTGTTAATTATTGATAAAACATCAGGTTATTCGTTTACTTTTGATGCTTCATTGCAAAGTTTATTAATGCTCACATTCTTTTCCTCTATCGGGCTAAGTTCTGACTTTTCTCGACTGATTAAAGGAGGAAAGCCGTTAGTTCTATTAACTATTGCAGTAACGATCCTAATCGCCATTCAAAATACTGTCGGCATGAGTATGGCTGTCATGATGAATGAAAGTCCATTTATTGGCTTAATTGCAGGTTCAATTACTCTAACAGGTGGTCATGGTAATGCCGGAGCATGGGGCCCTATTCTCGCTGATAAATATGGTGTAACAGGCGCCGTTGAATTAGCGATGGCTTGTGCAACACTTGGATTAGTGTTGGGTGGTTTAGTTGGCGGCCCTGTTGCCCGTCATCTTTTGAAAAAGGTCTCTATTCCTAAAACAACCGAGCAAGAGCGCGACACTATCGTTGAAGCTTTTGAGCAACCAAGCGTCAAAAGAAAAATCAATGCAAATAACGTTATTGAAACCATTTCAATGCTGATTATCTGTATTGTTGTTGGTGGCTATATCAGTGCATTGTTTAAAGATACTTTTCTGCAACTGCCTACTTTTGTCTGGTGTTTATTTGTCGGTATTATTATCCGTAATACACTGACTCATGTATTTAAACACGAAGTGTTTGAGCCGACCGTCGATGTATTAGGTAGCGTTGCTTTATCGCTTTTCTTGGCAATGGCGTTAATGTCATTAAAATTTGGTCAATTGGCAAGCATGGCAGGGCCAGTATTAATTATCATTGCTGTACAAACTGTTGTCATGGTGCTATTTGCCTGCTTTGTCACCTTCAAAATGATGGGCAAAGATTATGATGCTGTCGTGATCAGCGCGGGTCACTGTGGCTTTGGTATGGGAGCAACACCAACAGCAATTGCGAATATGCAAACAGTCACAAAAGCATTTGGACCATCACATAAAGCTTTCCTTGTCGTTCCTATGGTCGGTGCCTTTATTGTTGATATTTCAAACAGTATCTTAATTAAAATATTTATTGAAATTGGTACATACTTTACCTAATAGCTACACACTACTCGGCGTACTTCTCCTAACAATTTATTATAGGGCAGTATGCCGAGCCGCTTTCTTACCCCGTATATTCCCCTAGTCAATCTATTTAGCTTGCACGTTTACGAATTAATTCTCGTGACAACTAAACCAAAATTTGAATTATGACGAGTATATCTGATTATTTATACTTTATTCGTTAGAATAGTCCGTAGAAATAAATAATCAGTAGGCTACATGGAATGAAATTAAGACATCTCGATATCTTTTATGCTGTAATGACTTGTGGTTCCTTAACGCGTGCGGCTGAAGTTTTACATATTTCTCAACCCGCGGCGAGTAAAGCACTCAAACATGCTGAGCAACAATTAGGGTTAGTATTATTCCAACGAATTAGAGGGAAATTATTACCAACCGATGAGGCTTTACTGCTTTTTGATGAAGCAAAAGAAGTTTATCGAAATTTAGACCGCTTAAGAATATTAGCGCAAAATTTATCCAAAAACCCTCAGGGAAAATTAGCGATTGGCTGTTTACCAAGCCTAGGTTTAAACTTAGTACCTGAAGTCACCGCTCTGTTTATTAAAAAACACCCCAATATAAAATTAACGATTGGCACCCATCATACCGTCGATATCATGCAATTATTAACCCAACAAGACCTTGATATTGGTATTGGTTTCAATTTGGCTATTGAAGGCGGAATTACGGTATTACCCATCGCTGAAATCCCCCTTGTTTATGTTGATACGCAAAAACATGAAGGTCCTGTTTCATTAGCTGATATTGACCAAGATCGTTGGATACATCCAGGTTCAGACTCATTAGCGCAATTATTACAGCAATACCATGAGTTCTCGGTTTCAAATATTAGTGTGCATACCTACCACATGGCGGCTGAATTTGTTCGAGCAGGATTAGGTTGCAGTATTACTGATATTTTCTCTGCTGAGCACACATTACCAAAATCGATGATCTATCCACTCAAAGAGGATCTGCATTTAGCTGTTTCAGTTTTCCATCGTGCGGATAGACCATTGACTAAAGCGGCTCAAAACTATGTAAACACTTTGTCACTAACCCTCGAAAAAAGAAATAAAGTAGTTAACCAAAAGTTATACTCTGGCAATGAAAACTCAATTGTTTAGTTAACTTATTCGCCGTTAAATAATAACTCCTCAGTTATTATTGGTTGCGGATAATTATGAAAAAACATGTGGTGGTTATTGGTGCAGGTGTCATTGGCCTTAGTACTGCATATGCTTTAATCAAAGCGGGTCATGCCGTCACTTTATTAGAATCAGAATCTGATGTCGGCATGCAAACAAGTTTCGCCAATGGCGGACAACTTAGCTATCGCTATGTTTCGCCGTTAGCAGATGCAGGAGTACCATTACAAGGTTTAAGTTGGATGGGGAAAGATGATTCACCATTGAATTTAAAAATACAATTTTCCCTGCAACAATGGGCTTGGTTAACTCAATTCACCTTAGCTTGTAATCGCAAAACAAATAAAATTAATGGTGCTCACCAACTACGCCTCTCTTTACTCAGCCAAGAGATCATGAATATCTGGCGTAATAATGGTGATATCGGTGACTTTGCTTGGGAAAAATCGGGTAAACTAATTATTCACCGTGACCAAAAAAGCTTTAATAAAGCTTGCGAAACCATCGACAGTCAATTTCAAAAGGTTTTAAATCCGACTGAAATTACCGCCTTAGAGCCATCATTAAAGAATATTCAATCACAGTTAGTGGGCGCAATTTATGCTCCTGATGATGAAAGTGCAGACTGTTATTTATTCTGTAAAAACTTACTCCAATATTTATCAACTCAAGCAGATTTTACACTATGCTTACAACATTCTGTTGTTTCATTTATTAAAGATGATAAGCGAATTACAGGTGTTATTACTCCGCAAGGAACAATTTCTGCCGATGATGTCATTGTATGTGCCGGAAATGGAAGCAGGAAACTGCTAAAAACATTAGGTATTCATGTACCAATGCTTGGCTTAAAAGGCTATAGCCTTTCTATTCCTTATCCAGAAAAAGAACATGTGGTGCCTAAAATCAATGTAACTGATTATGGAAATAAAATTGTTTATGCAAAACTTAATCAGCAACTTCGCATCGCCGCAATGGTGGATATCGGTTATGACAAATTAGGCTTGCGTGATAACCGAATTTCCGCCTTAAAAAATATTATTAAAAACACATTCCCTGATGTAACAAATATTGAAGATGCCGAAACATGGTGTGGATTACGTCCATCAACACCAAAAGGGCCACCAATATTAGGCAAAACTGGATATAACAATCTTTGGTTAAATATTGGTCATGGTAGCTTAGGGTTTACCTTAGCCGCTGGCAGCGCTCAAATTCTCAGCCAATTAGTTTCAGGAGAAACATCTCCCATCTCTTTAACTGGATTAACGAGGTAATACAACAATATGATCAAACGTAATAATCCAAAGCCACGTTTAGCTGATAGCGTTGAATATGCAGGCTTAGTTTATTTATCAGGACAAGTTCCTAATGATTTAAATGGTGATATCACAGCTCAGACACAAGATGTACTTGCAAAAATAGATACTCTATTAGCTGCAAGTAACAGTGACAAAACACGTATTCTTTCAGCCCAAGTTTGGATCAAAAATATGGAACGTGATTTTGCTGCTTTTAATGCTGTTTGGGAATCATGGATGCCAACAGAGAATAGCCCTGCACGTGCTGCCGTTGAAGCAAATATGGCTAGAGAGCAAGTGCTTGTGGAAATCATGGTAACCGCTGCGCAACGTTAGTGCCGATTTCAATAACGATACTTTGGCCTAAAAAAGCGCTTTATATTCCATGGGCGTTTGACCTTTGCATATCACTCTCAACAGGTTAATCCCTACCTAAAAAATAACTAAGTTGCATCGTTCCCTTTTAATAAAGGGTGAATGATACAACTTAGTTTAATGATTATTTTTTATATAAGCTGGCCGTTACCGAAACATCGTTTCCACTTCCTTCAGACTCAACCGAAGTAATAACAAAATATTCAGCACCTTTCTCATCCGCTTTTTGAGAGATTGCCTTTACATAATCAGCAGATACACCATCATTCATAACAACATTGACCGTGCCTGCAAATTTCAAATACAGAGATTTTGTATAATTAATTTCTGTCGCCCCAAACGCTAATGGACTTAATAATGCAAAAGATAATACAAGTATTTTTAGTTTTTTCATAATAAAGCCACCTTAACAATAATTTTTTGTTTATAAACAATAAAAAACGTTAATGACTTATATTTGTTCTGTCAATGACTACACTATCTAATTCGTTTATTCCTTTCTAGATTGAAAATATTGTTAGCTCTTAATAAACAAAAGATTACCCTACATTCTCATTTTTAAGCTTTATTATATTATTTTATTTATATAACAGCGATCACATAGAGCAGTTCCATTTAAACTCATCTACAAATGATATTTCATTATTCATTACCGACTGTCTTAAAAGCATAATGGAGAAAATGATGAAAAAAACAGTGGTACAATATTTATTAACTCGATTATACGATATAGGTGTTAGCGATATTTTTGGTGTTGCTGGGGATTATTCATTTCCAATTAATGATGCCATTTGTGAAAATAATAAAATGCGTTGGGTTGGCTGCTGTAATGAATTAAATGCAGCATATGCTGCAGATGGGTATGCGCGAATAAAAGGTATAGCTGCATTATCAACAACATTCGGTGTTGGTGAACTCAGTGCTATCAATGCTATTGCGGGATCTTACGCTGAATATTTACCTATTTTTCATTTGGTAGGTATGCCATCTAGCGGTACACAGGAAAGTAAAAAAATTCTTCATCACTCTTTAGGAGATGGGGATTTCACTCTGTTCTATAAAATGTTTCAACCTATTAGTTGTGCGCAAGCAATTCTTACCCCTGAAAATTGTATTGAAGAAGTAGAACGGCTGATCACATACGCTTTATTTAAGCGCCAACCTGTCTATATCGGTATTCCATCCGATTATGCTGAAATGCCTATTCATACAAATAAACGGTATTCAGTATGCACTGATATTCCCCAAAGTAATAATCAAAACCTAACCAAAGTTATTAATGTAATTTTAAATAAACTATTAACTAGCCAAAAAATTAGCCTACTTCCGGGAATTTTAGCTTCTCGTTTAGGATTAACCGATGAGCTTCAAACCCTAATAAATAAATCAAACTTACCTTATGCTACCATGATTATGGATAAAGGGGTACTCAATGAAACAGCATCTAATTATATGGGCATCTATTATGGACATTTAATAAATACCCCTGTTAGTGAATATATAGAAAGCAGCGATTGTATTATTAGCATCGGTGCAATGATGACGGATATGAATACGGGCTGTTTTACTGCCGCTATCCCTTCAGAATATCATATCAATATCATGCCTGATTATGTCAAAATTGGTTCTACAGTATACTCTCAGGTGTATATGAAGGATGTACTCGCTAAATTGAAAGAGCGAATTCCCTCATTTCATCAAAACCACCCTAAAGTTCAATGCTTAGATGAATCATTGTTCACCGGCTATCAATCAATATCGGCTGAATATCTATATTCTCGATTCGAAAAGATGTTTAAAGAAAATGATATTATTTTTACTGACACAGGAACCCCATTAATGGGTTTAGTCTTTGCACAACTTCCTAAAGGGGTTCAATTCTGTAACCAAACCTTGTGGGGGTCTATTGGATGGTCTACTGCCGCCGCTTTCGGAGCGGCTTTGGCAGCCCCTAAGCGCAGAGTGATCTTAATTACAGGGGAAGGTGCTCATCAGTTAACAGCACAAGAAATTTGCCAGTTTGCACGTTTTCAATTAAAACCGATTATTTTCATTATCAATAATGATGGGTATCTATTTGAGCGCTTAATATGCAAAGATCCGGAAGCTTATTACAATGATATCGCTAAATGGGATTATGAAAAATTACCCGCTGCATTAGGTTGTCATGATTGGTATTGCCAAAAGGTAACACGTTGTAATGAACTTGATATCGCCATCAATCATGCAGAGTCATCCCCTTTTGCATCCTACATTGAAGTGGTCACTGATAAATACGTTGCACCTGAGCTTGCACATAAATTACGGGGAGCATTAGATTCGTTATACTCTTCTTAATATGAAATAACTATTATGATAAGAACTGGCAGCTGGTTATTAAACAATCAAAACCTTGCCAGTTTTTGCATTAGTCATTTTCTTTTTGCCTTATTTTTGTGCAATGTTCTCCTCTTAAAAAACGCCAAGCTAGAAGCATGATAAAAAACATTAATTATCAATTAGTTATTTCATTTAATTGTTATTTCAAATCGAAATTTAAAAAATTATGATTAACATTTATCTTGGAATAACTCAAATTTTCATTTAGGTATGTAGGCTTAATATGGTATAACCGATTATTAAGAGAAATTTAATGGTTATATAATTTAAAAAAGAATAATATTCATACTTAAGCGAGATACGAATGATTACTGAGTCACGTTGTGTTTTTTCTGAAGGCAGTGTTACCCTCCCCGATGGATATAAAGAACAAACCGTCAATATCCTGATTTCCCCCACAGGGAATGCGGTTAACATTTCTCGGGATGACAAACCCGCTGATGAAACCTTTGATGACTATGTTGCTCGCCAAAAGCAACTTTTGCAACGTTCCTTGAAAGATTGGCAACTCCTTGAAGAAAAGCCCTCTGTACTGGGACTCGACGGCATTCACGGCTATCTCATCAGCTCACGCTACCGCCCGAACAAAAAACAGCAAGTGTATCAAATTCAGGCTGTTTACCCTTTCAGTGATACCCAAACCCTGATTTTTACAATGTCATCCCCCAACGCCTTTAACGATGAGCAATGGGCGTGGATGAACACTCTCCTGCTTAGCTTTCAACCAAGAGGGTAACCACCATGCCAGAAGCCGCCAGAGTCGGTGATATCATCGGTCATTCAAAATCGATGTGGGGAATGCTCATCGGTACGGTATTAGGGGCAGCTATTGCCATAGGAGGCGCAGTCATCTCTGGTGCCTTGATGGGGATTGGCATTGGAACAAGTTATGTTGGTATCGGCTTTTTTGCTATTGGAGCTTCAGTAGCAATTGGGTATGGCACAGCTAAGCTAGCGGAATGGGCACGGGATAAATGTGTTGAAACGGGATCTAAATCCTTAAGCCCCTGCGGGGAAATCAAAACCGGCTCTCACAATGTACGAATTAACGGTAAGGCCGCCGCCATTTCCACTCGCAGTGACGTCAAGTGCGATAAGGAAAATAGTCTGCGTCAAATGGCACAAGGCTCTGACTCGGTGTATATCAATGGATTCCCTGCTTCTCGGGTCGGTGATAAAACCACCTGTGATGCCACGGTGATGGAAGGCTCCCCCAATGTCCGGATTGGTGGGGGGACACAAGCCACTGAAGATATAGAGCCTGAAATTCCGTCTTGGGTCACTACGGCCTCTGATTTAACCATGTTATTTGCGGGATTTTTAAGCTTTGGAGGAGGAGTGGCGAAAGGCCCCAGCGCGGTGGCAAAGCTGTGGAGCAAATTACCAGGCAGCGCCAAAATTAGCCGTTTCTTCTGTCGTTATGGAACGGTACTTACAGCGATGAGCATGGCAATCCCCGCAATCGGCATACTCACTCGCCCTGTGGAGGTGATTGGTGGGCAGAAAGTATTAAACGGTGAGGATGAGCTGGATTTTACCTATGAGTCTGAATTACCGCTTCACTGGCAACGCAACTATTTAAGCAGTTATTGTTATGAGGGTGTATTGGGTCGAGGCTGGAGTTTCTTTTGGGAAACCCAATTGATTAAAACCGAAGACGGCTTTGTTTGGCAAAACCTGTCGGGTGACATCCTTCCGTTTCCAGACATCCCACTAGGGTATCGTAGCTTTTGTGAGGCTGCCCAAGGCTGGATGATCCACAATGACGATGACAGTTGGACGTTTCAGGATGCAGGTGAACTGCGTTATCATTACCCCCCTTTTGATACCGAAGGTCGCAGCCGCTTAAGCCACGTCATAGATAATGTCGGTAATGAGCAACGTTTCCACTACAACGAACAGCATCAACTCATTCACATTACCGGTTGCGGTGACCTGAATATCGTTTGTGAATACCAATCCTTTCCGTTTGAAGAAAAAACAGTATCACGTCTCACAGCCGTGTATCAGGTAAACGCCAATCAAGCTCGTCGCCGTCAATGTGCTTATTTTTATAACGAACACGCCCAGCTGGTACGTGTCGAACAGCACACAGACCACCCTTACCGCCAATTTGGTTGGACAGATGCTGGCATCATGGCGTGGCATACGGATAAATATGGTTTACGCAGCGAGTACCGTTGGGAACTCTCCGACGATAACCTGTGGCGTGTGATTGAAAACACAACCAGCGAAGGGGAAAGCTACCGACTGGAATACGATGATATCCATCTCACACGCACCGCTTATTGGTATGATGGCTCTACCTCATTTTGGCAACTCAATGATAACTATCAAATCATTCAGTACACTGACCGAACAAGCATCAAAACCGAACTCTTGTGGGATGAGTTTGGGCTACCTTGCGGCTGTCGCAACGCCGAAGGACATACGCAAACCAGTGAATGGGATGAGTTAGGACGATTACTCAGTTTAACCGATGGTAATGGCAACCAAACCCGCTGGCAATACCAAAATGAACGTGACCGCCTTATTGCTGTCTTTTGGCCTGATGGCACTGAATCACGTTTAGAGTATGACCGTTTTGGACGGTTAATCAAAGAAATCTCTCCACTGGAGCAAACGACCGAATACCGCTATGACTTTAAAACTACACTGCGCCCCACCGTCCGCATTGATGCCAAACAGGGGCGCAGCGAGTTCCTCTGGACAAAACGCGGACAATTACTGCGTCATACCGACTGCTCTGGCAAGCAGCACTACTGGCATTATGATGATGAAGGTCGTTTGGTTTCTCACACTAACGCCTTACATGAAGCCACAGAGTACCACTACGATAATGCAGGACACATCACGCGCATTGTGTTGCCGGATAATTCTACCGTTCAATTGGCCTGGAATGCCGCGGGGCTCCTCACCCATCACCAACGCAATGACAATACCCCGCGTCAGTGGCAATACAACGCCTTCGGTCGCGTCACAACGGAAATCGATAAACTCGCTCGACATATTCATTACCATTACAATGCTGAAGGCGTATTAATTTCAATTGAAAACGCCAATGGCGGACGTTACCTACTCAACCGTGATGCCGAAGGCCGACTCATCGAGGAAATCAGACCGGATGATACGCTGCTTCAATATCGCTATAACAGTTTCGGACGTTTAGCCGAGGAAACTCGTTTAGGCGACCGCGTGTTCCCTTCCCCAGCTCGCACGGTGTTGTTACAGTATGACCCCGCGGGTAACCTTGTTCAACGGGAAACATTAACTGATAGCTATCAATACCAGTGGGATAGCCTAAACCGCCTGTTGGTGGCGTCGAGGCAACCGAATCAACTCGGTCTTGAAATGGGCTTGCAAGCGAACCAAGTTCACTTTACCTACGACGCACTTGGGCGTATTACCCGTGAACAAACGGGCGATGATATCGTCGAATTTGCTTACGATGAACTCAATAACCTGAGCCGTCTGACGTTACCTCAAGGTGATAGCCTCAACTGGCTCTATTACGGTTCTGGACATGCGACTGCCATCAATCACCTTGTTGAGGGTACACCGCACTTAATCACCGAATTTGAACGGGATGACCTCCACCGTGAAATCAGCCGTACCCAAGGTGCTCTAACCCAATATCGACAGTACGATAAGCTGGGACGGACAATAAGCACCTTCAGCTCACGCGATAAACCGCATCCACTCAACGGCATTGCCTCATCACGAAAATGGTTTTATGACGAACAAGATAACCTTGGCGCGATGGAAGACCATTATCGGGGCTGGGTGGAATACCTGTATGACTCGGAACAGCGACTGAAAAAAGTCGCCAGTGGCGAAAACATGGACGCCATGCTGTTCTATGACCGTGCGGATAATCTGTTAGAGCGACCTCAATCAGAAATCGAGGCGCAAACGCCATCAATGCCTGCCCTAAGCCCGCAAGGGGATAGGCTACTTCAATTTCAAGGCTGGCAATATCGCCATGATGCCTATGGTAACGTGATTTCACGCGGGCACCCTAACCAAGCCAAACAAACTTATCAGTATGATGGGGATAACCGTTTAGTTATCGCCCAAACCAGCGACATGAAAGCCCAATATCACTACGATGCACTGGGTCGTCGCATTCATAAAGTGGTCGAATCACGGGCTCACGGCACACTAAAACGACACGAAACCCATTTTGTGTGGCAAGGGCTTCGGTTGCTGCAAGAGCAGGATATCAATACAGGTAAATGTCAGACCTATTGCTACGAAGAACACGGCAGTTATACCCCACTCGCCGTTATCGTGAAGCAACCCGCCGGCTACCGTTATTACTGGCACCACTGCGACATTAACAGTGCCCCACTTGAGGTCACCAATGCACAAGGCAATACGGTGTGGTCAGGGAAATATGAACACTTTGGTTTTGTTCGCAGTAGCCCATTAAGTTTCTACTCTGACCCTGAACGTGAAATGGAGTCCTTCGAGCAGAACTTACGCTATGCCGGACAGTATTTTGACACTGAAACGGGATTACATTTTAATACCTTCCGATTCTACGACCCACAGATAGGCCGTTTTATCATGCACGACCCGATTGGGTTATTGGGTGGGATGAATCTGTATGCTTATGCACCTAATCCATTGGTATGGATTGACCCTCTCGGTTTAATGATCTTATATAGAGGTATGAATATTGCTGAATATGATGAGTTGATGAAAACCGGAAAATGGACATCTCCTCCAAGCACATTAGAAGGAAAATGGTTTGCTGAATCCTATAAGGATGCGGTGACGTGGGGTGAAAAAATGGGGCATGGTGGTGATTTCCGTGTTGTTCAAGTCAATGTACCTGATCATATAGCTGATGCTGCTTATAAAAACCCTCGATTGGATGGGATAGGAAAAGCTAGATTTATAGAGAATGCAGTTCTCAATGAGGCAAAAATTAAGCCTAGGTGGAGTAAATACATACATCAACCGACTTGCTAAAATAGAGGGAAAAATGGAAACTTCAAAAAAAAATGTTAAGATTTATTGGACACCAGTGCAACAAGGTGGAAAAAAATCACTCCCCCTGAATTTAAAATATTATGTAATCACTGAACCAATGAGAGGTAAAAGTGGTGATATATCATCTTGGTCAGTAGTGCTAAATATTAAAAGTAACGAACAAGTCGATTCCTACCAAAGAATAGGTTCAGGTGAAGCGTATTTTTTAATGGAAGATGCCCCAAGTTTTTTACTCACCCCGGGATTTATCATGAACGTTTATGAAGGACCTAAACTAGTTGGTACAGTTGAAGTTCTATAATCTATCGTATTAATTACTAGTTCCTAATAACGCACTGTGAATGGACATGATGATGCACTCGGTCGCCTTATTCATAAGGTGGTTGGATCACAGGCTCACGGCAAACCAACACGACATGAAACCCATTTTGTCTGGCAAGGGCTGCGATTGCTGCAAGAACAGGATATCAATACCGG
>NZ_JAMPMC010000008.1:0-2197 GCF_028477945.1 Providencia sp. PROV261
GAACGCTTTGGTTTTGTTCGCAGTAGCCCATTGAGTTTCTACTCTGACCCAGAACGTGAAATGGAGTCCTTCGAGCAAAACTTACGCTATGCCGGGCAGTATTTTGACAATGGAACGGGGCTACATTTTAATACGTTCAGGTTCTACGACCCACAGATAGGCCGTTTTATCATGCCTGATCCGATTGGGTTGTTGGGTGGGATGAATTTGTATCGATATGCACCGAATCCGTTGTCACATACAGATCCATTAGGATTAATTAATCCTCATGACTTATGGTATACACAAAATTCTATTTCGGATATTTTTGCGCAAGGCCCATGGAAAGGTAAAACAGTAGAAGAGGCCATCATTGAAACTAGAAAACTAGGTAAATTACCAGATGGTCTTCAAATTAGTTATGAAAAAATAATAATGCCTAATGGGCAAGAGGTGTATGCAACCTTAAATAATCGTACGACTTACGTTGCCCAACAAGCAGGGCTCAAAAATGTAGATGCTATAGACAAAAAAGGCAAAGGTTTAAATACATATAATAAACTAACAGATGGCGGTTCAAGGCTGCCATCACCTAATCACCCTGAAGTTAAATTAAAAAAATGTTAACATCTGGAGTTATATATGCCCAAAGAGATATACACTGGAACCTATTTATTTGGTGATGTAAATTCAAACACTTCTTTTGGGGGGGTATCAAGTACCATAAAGCTGCCTAATTATGAAAAATTCATAACGTTGTACATACATGATAAATGTAAAAGTGGCATAGATATTATCGAGAATGCAGCAACATACAATTTATCTATAAAGGAATTAGAAGGTTTGTATTTAGCATTAGAGAGAATAATAAATGATATCAGAAAGTTAGAATCGCTATCAAAACAAAATCTCTTATGTGAGAGTGCTTATTCGTTTACTGATGAGTAGGTAAATATCCAATAAGCCCCAAAAACAGATGCATTCGTTAAGGGCGTTTGGAAAATCTTCAAAAAAGGAGCCAAAAAGGTTTATGCTATTAACAGGGAAACCGGAGAATTGTATCGTGATAAACCTGAAACTCGATATTTTGCTTGGCCTGATGCTGCAAAAATTTATGATGGTACAGATGGTCGCTACTTAACCGCAACAGCATTTAATTTCTATATTGCTAAATAACAAGTATAGAAGGCAGTTTTTACTGCCTTCGCAAATTCATTCTTCCCTATAAAGTATAAAATAACATTTCTGAATACGCATACTGTTGTTGATGTAACCGCAAAGCCCCTCCCTGCCGTTAGCATCTCGACCGATCCACAATCCAGACAAGCGCTTGTCTGGCTTCTCTGACAGTATATACACCTTATTATTGAATCGCTCTACGCTTGCCTTTGGCGTGCCTTCTGGAATGTTAAACTCACCCAGGTGCGCGTAGCTGTTCAGCCGCAGAACCGTAATACTGCCCTTTTCACCAGGCTCGGCTTGCTGCTCTGATTCTTTGGTTGCCTGCCCGGCTTTCCCGGTGTTACCAACAATGCAAAACTGACCCACTAACGATCACCGAATTTGAACGCGATGACCTCCATCGTGAAATCAGCCGTACCCAAGGTGTTCTAACCCAATACCGACAGTACGATAAGCTGGGACGGACAATAAGCACCTTCAGCTCACGCGATAAACCGCATCCACTCAATGGCATTACCTCATCACGAAAATGGTTTTATGATGAGCAAGATAACCTTGGCGCGATGGAAGACCATTATCGGGGCTGGGTGGAATACCTGTATGACTCTGAGCAGCGGCTGAAGAAAGTCTCCAGTGGCGAAAACATGGATGCCATGCTGTTCTATGACCGTGCGGATAATCTGTTAGAGCGTCCTCAGTCAGAAATCGAGGTTCAAACGCCATCAACGCCAGTCCTAAGCCCACAAGGGGATAGGCTACTTCAATTTCAAGGCTGGCAATATCGCCATGATGCGTACGGTAACGTGATTTCACGCGAACACCCTAACCAAGTCAAACAAACGTATCAGTATGATGGGGATAACCGTTTAGTTATCGCCCAGACCAGTGACGTGAAAGCCCAGTATCACTACGATGCACTGGGTCGGCGCATTCATAAAGTGGTCGAGTCACGAGCTCATGGCAAGCTAACACGCCATGAAACCCATTTTGTCTGGCAAGGACTACGGTTACTGCAAGAGCAGGATATCAATACCAG
>NZ_JAMPMC010000009.1:0-4206 GCF_028477945.1 Providencia sp. PROV261
TGAGCGCTTTGGCTTTGTTCGCAGTAGCCCATTGAGTTTCTACTCTGACCCCGAACGCAAGATGGAGTCCTTTGAGCAGAACTTACGCTATGCTGGACAATATTTTGACAATGAAACCGGATTACATTTTAATACGTTCAGATTCTACGACCCACAGATAGGCCGCTTTATCATGCCTGACCCGATTGGGTTACTGGGTGGGATGAATCTGTATCAGTATGCGCCGAATCCATTGGTATGGATTGACCCTTGGGGGTTAGCTGCTTCTGGTGATTATAAAGAAATGCCTGTCATGCCTGGTTTTCAGAAACACCATAACATTCCACAATCGATGGCAAATCATCCAGTGATTATAAGTTCAGGCTATGATATTAATAATAGTCAAAATATTACTCAATTACTATCGTCTAAAACTGCGATTGAGCAAAATCCAGAAAGGACGGTACATCGAGGGAGGCATAATAAAGCTTACGATAGTTATATTAGCAATGAGCTTGATAAGATACATGCTAATAATGCAAGCCCAGAGATAAAAAGGATGCAGATTCAAGCTCTGTCAGATGATGTAGGTAATCGCCTAAGAACCAAACAAATAAAACTTAACAATGCCTGTTAGTAGGAAGATAAAATGAGTTATATAATTTCTAGTATTACAAATACATTTAACTTACTTGAATATTGCCATAATACCTCTGTGGACTACACTCTATTCCGTGAAGGAATTAGTTTAAAAGGAAACTGTTTTCAGATTAATTATAAGGCAAAAAATAAAGCTAGCTTGAATAAAATAAAGAAAAACCATATTTTATTTACCACAGGCATTGAATTAGTTAGTTCAGAACTTCGAGAAGTTCTAGAAAAAATAGCACCAACCGAGGTTGAGTTTTTTGATGCAAACATTTTTTTTGGAAATTACGTACTACATAGCTACAGTGCTATCAATGTGTTAACAAAGATAAATTGTTTTGATATGGAAAAAAGTGAATTTACATTAACTAATTTTGACCCCCATAATCCCCAATATGCATTTTTATATACAGTACTGTTAGATGAAATACCATATTCTTTCGATATTGTAAGAAGTGAAGAAACTCCCAATACAATAGTTGTGAGTGATAAGCTAAAAATAGCTATCATTAATGCAGGGCTAAAAAATATTGAATTTTGCAAATCAATTGATTTGACCCCTAAAAATAGAAGTTCCTGTGAAACTAGTTAAATATTTGTTTTCCAATTTAATCATGATACAGCGGATGATAACCACTACTAAACGAATTGCGTCACAATCCTATAAAGATAAATAAGATTATATCAGACACATATGGATGATATTCCGTATCAATTGATTAAAATAATGCAGGAATAGTTAGACATATAGAAGGTGGCAGACAAGCAGGTACTAACGTTGAGTTGCGGGAAACCTATTTACCACCACTAAACCCAGCTGAAACAGGTCGTAAGGGAGGATCTTACACCGACATGACATTTACTGATGCTAAAGGTCGCACAGTTTACATTCAGACGGTAGACAAAGGCAATGTGAATGGAATGAGTCAACGGGAATGGGATAACGCAGTTCGAATAACCCAACAAAATCCAAACGCTGTTGTTATTACCGTGCCTAAAGGTAACACTTTACAGCCGGGAGCATTGAATGTTGACAACATGCTTGCTGGCACAGTCACACAACGCTAAAAAGGATTCTATATGACAGCTAAAGTTAAACTGCCTGGTATTGAAGTTTTTATGAGTAAAGTAGATGAAGATAACTTTTCAAAAGCCTTGGGTGATTATTTTAAAGAAATTAAATTCATTGACAATTATGTTTGGGATACTCTTGATCCCCCTGTAAGAAATTCGATTTCCTTATGTTATGGTGCAATAAATTCAAACGTTACAATCATCAATAGTGATATAACTAGTATAAGTGATTATAAAAATAACTATGTATTTCCACGCCCAAACAACGCTGGTTTTTCGGGTAGTTTCGTCGGTAAAGGATTAGTTCAATTTATTCACTCAAAGGAAGCTGATTTTGCAGCAGGATGCTTGAGAAATGGGACAATATCAGCTTCTTATAAACCAGCAGAAGACCCTGAAACAGAGGCATTCGTTAAAGGAGTTTGGAAAATCTTCAAAAAAGGAGCCAAAAAGGTTTATGCTATTAACAGGGAAACGGGTGAATTGTATCGTGACAAACCTGAAACTCGGTATTTTGCTTGGCCTGATGCTGCAAAAATTTATGATGGTACAGATGGTCGCTACTTAACAGCTACCGCATTTAATTTTTATATTGCTAAATAACAAGTATAGAAGGCAGTTTTACCTGCCATCTCAGACTGCTAACAAACATATTATGTTTGGCGGCAAGTCTAATAGGTTTTGAAAATAAATTACGAAAATCAATTTATTGATTTTCGGCTGATAACACAAAGTGGGAAAAACCACGCTTTTATCCCGCTTTGCCAACAACCTCACACGGTGTGCGACCAGACCTTTTGAATAACCCAACGCTTTTCCGATCTCATCATAAGTTGGGGGTGCCCCGTCTTCTTTGATGCATTTAACCAAATACCCACCATTAAGCCCACATTCTGATTATCAGGTTAAAGAATTATTAGGGGTTACCTAGACTTACAGGAGGCGCTCTACCTTCATATTTTTCATAACGATCAGCAGGGGCAACCCTGCTTTTCAATATTTGCCTTACAGGCATAGCCTTCTTGAAATAACAATGCACTGAGTCGTCATATTCATAAAGTGGTTGAATCGCGGGCTCACGGCAAACCAACACGCCACGAAACCCATTTTGTCTGGCAAGGACTACGGTTACTGCAAGAGCAGAATATCAATACCGGTAAATGCCAAACCTATTACTGCGAAGAACACGGCAGCTATACCCCACTCGCCGTTATTGTGAAGTAATCCAGTGGATACCACTATTACTGGCATCACTGCGACATTAGCAGTGCCCCACTTGATGTCACCAACGAACAAGGCAATAGGGTATGGTCAGGGAAATATGAACGCTTTGGCTTTGTTCGCAATAGCCCATTAAGTTTCTACTCCGACCCAGATCGCAAGATGAAGTCCTTTGAGCAGAACTTACGCTATGCTGGACAGTATTTTGACACTGAAACAGGATTACATTTTAATACCTTCAGATTCTATGACCCACAGATAGGCCGTTTTATCATGTCCGACCCAATTGGGTTATTGGGTGGGATAAATCTGTATCAGTATGCACCTAACCCGCTAATGTGGGTGAATCCTTGAGGATTGACGGAGGCTTTAATTTATAAAAATCCCGGACATCATGAACCCGGGTATTTACCAGGTAGACAAGTGCCATTCAATAGCTCCAAAAGCATAATACCACCTAACGCTGAAGAGCTCTTTAAACTTAGTCAGTTAGACCCTAATGACTCAAAAACGAGTTAGGTCAAAATTGGGGAAGGTAAAAAAGCTGTTTGGCATAGATTCCAAAGTAGTGCTGCTGATGGCTCAGGACCATTCCATTGGAATGGTTCAACGGATGGTGTTGATATTAGAGGCAAACCTAGAGCTATAGATCCAAGAAATGTCCCTAAGTATGCAAAAAATATGGAAGGTATAAAACCGTGCAAATGAAGACAAGACTTATAGGAAAAAAAAATACTCTTGCAGTCGAATATTTTTTTGAAAATAAGGAGAAATTTATTGGCCGAGCAAAGTTTTGGATTAATGACTTATTTTTTGGAAGCTTAGACGATACAATTTTTTTTGATGGCTACTTAATCGGTGGGCTCAATGAAATTTTAAACAAAAAACACTTAAATCAAAGATATTTGCTTGATAATTATTGTTCTACTTATGAACTATTAGAAGCAGATATCTTAGACTTTAATGGTGAAGAGTATGAGTTAGCCGAAAATTTTAATGTGAATTTAGGAACTTGGTCAGATTATTTTAATATATATTCATACAAATTAACCGATGAAATTGGTGCCATTTTATGGAGATTTGTTGATACTAGTGAATCATTGAAGGATTTAATAGATTATCCTAAAAATATCTTCTATGAAGAGTTTAGATATGATGAATTGCGTCATATAGTGAATGATCTAACCCTACTAAAGCTTGACCAGTAAAGAACTTTATCGTAGTTAAGCTAGAAGATATTTCAATCTTCTAGCTTAACTATACTGATACACGTGCTGATTGTCC
>NZ_JAMPMC010000010.1:0-309107 GCF_028477945.1 Providencia sp. PROV261
CTGCTATTGCCCGTGCCAAAGCGAAAAAAGCAGCGCAACAAGCAGAAGTTGAACCTGCAACGGCAGAAACTGAGCCAGCCGACATTGATCCGCGTAAAGCCGCAGTCGCTGCCGCTATTGCCCGTGCTAAAGCGAAAAAAGCAGCCCAAGAGAAAGCACAACTTGAGGCTCAAGTGAGTGAGGAGGAAATGCTGTCACCTGCTGCTGAACAACCCATTGAAGAAGAAACAGATCCTCGTAAAGTTGCGGTTGCTGCGGCGATAGCTCGCGTAAAAGCCAAACAAGCTCAAAAACAAAACGAACAAACAATGATAGAGTAAGTGATTAAACACCATGAAATTTAGGCCTATTGATCCAAATAACCGTCGTTTAAAAATCGCTAGCGCGCCATTTACCCATGATAACCAAAGCACTAGTCTTGTTATGCTTTGGGTTTTATTGGCTGCGATACCGGGTATTGCAGCACAAATTTACTTCTTTGGTATTGGCACTCTCTATCAAATTGTTTTAGCCATGCTGGCTGCTGTGATCACAGAAGGCATCGCTATCCGTTTACGTAAAAAGCCTGTTATTAACGTTCTTAAAGATAATTCAGCCATTGTTACCGCGCTATTACTGGGTGTGAGTCTACCGCCATTAGCGCCTTGGTGGATGATCGTTCTTGGAACTGCCTTTGCCGTGATCATTGCTAAACAATGTTATGGTGGTTTGGGGCAAAATCCATTTAACCCTGCAATGGTGGGTTATGTCGTATTACTAATTTCTTTTCCTGTACAAATGACCAGTTGGCTCCCGCCCTCTGAATTACAGACTCTTAATATCAATGCACTAGAGAGCCTTTCAATTATCTTCACTGGACATACTCCATCGGGGATCACGCTGGATGCCTTGCGAATGGGTGTCGATGGAATGAGCCAAGCAACACCATTAGACAGCTTTAAAACAGGGCTATTAACCCATTCGATTTCTGATGTTTTACAGCAACCAATTTTACAAGGCTCTCTGGCGGGTATTGGTTGGCAATGGGTCAATATTGCCTATTTAATCGGCGGCCTCATAATGTTAAACCGTCGGATTATTAGTTGGCAGATCCCTGTTTCATTCCTTGCCACCTTAGCATTCTGTTCAGTAGTCAGTTGGTTATTAGATGATGGTCGCTACTCGCCACCACTAGTACAGTTACTCTCCGGCGCAACTATGCTAGGGGCATTTTTTATTGCAACAGATCCAGTTACGGCATCGACGACACCAAAAGGCCGCTTGATTTACGGTGTAATGATTGGCTTATTAGTGTGGCTAATCCGTGTTTACGGTGGTTATCCCGATGCTGTCGCTTTCGCTGTGCTACTAACTAATATTGCGGTGCCTCTCATTGACCATTATACGCAACCTCGTGCATACGGGCATGGACATAAGTAAGGAGCCTATATGTTAAACACAATGCGTCGTCATGGAGCCATCTTGGCTATTTTTGCAGCCGGCACAACTGCACTTAGTGCGGCTGTTTATACCTTAACGAAAGAGACAATCGCACAACAAGCGGCGATCGTACAAAAACAGCTACTTGACCAAGTCGTACCAACTAGCCTGTATGATAATGCATTTGGGCAGGAGTGTTATTTAGTCGGAGCAGAAGCTGAGCTAGGCAGCAAGCAGCCACATCGGTTATATATTGCGAGAAAGAATGGTGAGCCTGTTGCCGCCGCCCTTGAATCTACAGCACCCGACGGCTATTCAGGTGCAATACATCTCTTAGTCGGTGCAGATTTTAATGGAAATGTGCTAGGTGTTAGAGTGACAGAGCATCATGAAACACCGGGTCTCGGCGATAAAATTGAAACACGAATTTCAAACTGGATCACTTTGCTCACAGGGAAAGTTGAATCCGACCATGACCCCAAATGGGCGGTTAAAAAAGATGGCGGTGATTTTGACCAATTTACTGGGGCAACCATAACCCCAAGAGCGGTTGTTAATGCGACCAAACGTACCGCCATTTTTATGCAAAAAATACCACAAAATCTCTCTAGCTATCCTATTTGTGGAGCTGAATAATTATGAGTCAATCTAAAGAACTTTTTGTACAGGGCTTATGGAAAAACAACTCGGCACTTGTACAGCTTTTAGGCCTATGCCCATTACTGGCTGTTTCATCAACAGCGACCAATGCATTAGGGTTAGGACTTGCTACAACATTAGTGCTGGTCTGTACCAATGTTGCCGTATCCGCATTTCGTCGTTGGGTACCAGCTGAAATTCGTATTCCTATTTATGTTATGATCATTGCCTCTGTCGTTAGTGCAGTACAGATGCTTATTAACGCCTATGCGTTTGGCCTATATGAATCGCTGGGCATATTTATTCCGCTGATTGTGACCAACTGTATTGTAATTGGTCGCGCTGAGGCTTATGCCTCACGGAATCCTGTACCACTTTCTGCTATTGATGGCCTTGCGATGGGGTTAGGTGCAACGGCAGCCTTGTTCGTTTTAGGGGCTATGCGCGAGATTTTAGGTAATGGCACACTGTTTGACGGTGCGGATTTACTACTAGGATCATGGGCCAAATCATTGCGAATAGAGGTTTTACACCTTGACTCACCATTTTTACTCGCTATGCTGCCACCGGGCGCCTTTATCGGCCTCGCCCTGATGCTTGCGGGCAAATATTTAATTGATGAGAAAATGAAAAAACGAGCCGCCCTAAAATCGGGCCAACAACCTGAACGTGAATACCAAAAAGAACAAGGATGCGGCAGCCATATTTCTAGATAAGATTAATTGTGAGCTATGAATAAATCAAAACGTATTGAGATATTGACTCGCCTGCGCGATAACAATCCCAATCCAACAACTGAGTTACAATTTAACTCCCCTTTTGAGCTGTTGATAGCGGTTTTGTTATCTGCACAGGCGACTGATGTCAGCGTTAATAAAGCAACAGCCAAATTATATCCTGTCGCTAATACTCCTGAAGCCATGCTCGCTTTGGGCGTCGATGGTATCAAAGAGTATATAAAAACAATTGGTCTGTTTAACACTAAAGCTGAAAGTGTTATCAAAACCTGCAAAATCTTAATTGAAAAGCATAATAGCCAAGTTCCTGAAGATCGCGCAGCTTTAGAGGCCTTACCCGGCGTTGGTCGTAAAACAGCAAATGTGGTGTTAAACACGGCTTTTGGCTGGCCAACCATTGCTGTTGATACGCATATTTTTCGAGTTTGTAATCGTACCAATTTTGCTCCAGGTAAAAATGTCGTTGAAGTCGAAGAAAAACTTCTCAAAGTCGTTCCCACAGAGTTTAAAGTCGACTGCCATCATTGGTTCATTTTACATGGTCGCTATACCTGTATCGCACGCAAACCGCGCTGTGGGTCTTGTATTATTGAAGATCTCTGCGAATTTAAAGATAAGGTGTACCCTGAGAATTAACATTACACTGCTCCCAGTTATTTGTTCACAATGCAAATTTTTTCTTGCTCTAAGACTTTGTCTTACGTAACAATGGGAGCCAAACTCAACCTCCATAAAAACGGTAAGTATGTTCCAAGACAACCCATTGCTCGCGCAACTTAAACAGCAACTGCACTCCCAAACGCCTCGCGTTGAAGGATTGGTAAAAAGCACCGATAAAGGTTTCGGTTTTCTCGAAGTAGATGGCCAAAAAAGCTACTTTGTTCCACCTCCACAAATGAAAAAAGTGATGCATGGCGATCGCGTTATCGCGGCCATTCATACAGACAAAGACCGTGAATTCGCTGAACCAGAAGAACTTGTTGAACCCTTTCTCAGCCGCTTTGTCGGGCGCATTCAGAAGAAAGATAATGACAACCGCTTATTTGTGATCCCTGATCATCCACTGCTAAAAGATGCTATTTCTTGTCGCCCAGTAAAAGACATCGACCATGAATTTGCTCAAGGTGATTGGGTTGTTGCACAGATGCGTCGCCATCCTTTAAAAGGTGATAAAGGTTTTTACGCTGATATCACTGAGTACATCACCGATGCTAATGACCATTTCGCCCCTTGGTGGGTCACTTTACGTCGTCATCAACTTGATCGTGCTGAGCCGCAAATGGTTCACAGTGAACGCGATGATGAAGGCATTGAGCGTGTTGACCTTACCGACCTGCATTTCGTGACTATCGACAGTGCAAGTACAGAAGATATGGATGATGCTCTGTATATTGAAAGAACAGCAGACGGTCATTTAAAACTTTATATCGCTATCGCGGATCCAACCAGTTATATCAAAGAAGGCAGTGAATTAGATAAGCTCGCTTTAGCTCGCGCTTATACGAACTACTTGCCTGGCTTTAATATTCCGATGTTACCTCGTGAGCTTTCAGATAACCTCTGCTCTTTACGCCCAAATGAGCGCCGTCCAGCATTAGTGTGTGCCGCAACCATTTTGGATGATGGTAACCTAGCTGAAGATATTCAGTTTTTCAGTGCATGGGTTGAGTCTAAATCAAAGCTGGTTTATGACGAAGTTTCCGATTGGCTAGAAAAATCAGGTAGCTGGCAACCAACTAATGATGTAGATCAGCAACAGATTGAATTACTGAAAGAAATGGCGGATAAGCGTCATCAATGGCGTCAACAAAATGCGTTAGTCTTTAAAGATCGCCCTGACTATCGTTTCTTGTTAGATGACAAAGGGAATGTTATTGACATCGTCGTCGAAAGCCGCCGTACGGCAAACCGTATTGTCGAAGAAGCGATGATCACCGCTAACTTGTGTGCCGCAACACAGCTCAAAAACACATTAGGTTTTGGCGTATTCAACGTTCATATGGGCTTTGAGCCATTACAAATAGAGCAAGTTGTACAAACATTGAAAGAGCATGGTATTGAGACAACGGCCGAATCCCTGCTCACCTTAGAAGGTTTCCGCCAACTACGCCGCCAATTAGATGCACAACCGACACAATTCTTAGATAGCCGCATTCGTCGATTCCAAACCTTTGCAGAAGTCAAAGGCGAACCCGGCCCTCACTTTGGATTAGGTTTTGAGGCTTACGCAACGTGGACATCACCAATCCGTAAATACACGGATATTGTTAACCATCGTCTACTTAAATCGGTTATTGCGGGTAAACCCTCAACTGATAAACCGACAGAAGAGTTATCGATTAAATTAGCGGAGCGTCGCCGAGCCAATCGCATGGCTGAACGTGATGTTGGTGATTGGTTATATGCGCGCTTTTTAAAACCTTTCGAAGGTACAGACAAGGCATTCCCTGCGGAAATTATCGATATCACACGTGGTGGTGTACGAGTGAGGTTAACCGACAATGGTGCCGTAGCCTTTATTCCAGCGCCGTTCTTACACGCTGTACGCGATGAGATCCAGTGCAGCCAAGAAACAGGTAGCGTGTTAATCAAAGGCGAACCCGCATACAAACTCAACGATATTATTAATGTTAATATCGCTGAAGTACGTATGGAAACTCGCAATATTGTTGCTCGCCCTGCCGCATAATTACTTTTGATGCTATAATAAATATGCTACTGGTTTTAGCAGTAGCATATTGTTTCTTACTTTTCCTTCTTAATGAGTTCCACTCAGATATATTGTCGCTTTTTATATACATTAATTCCCGATAATTCTGATTCGTATAATTACTGATTGTGATAATTTGGTAGCGTCCTTAAAACTCGGAGTCACTAAAATGAACACGACAAGTAAACGCATTATGACATTCACACTTGCAACCCTTATCGCAATAAGCGTTAGCGCATGCTCTAATATGTCAAAGCGAGATAAGAATACGGCTGTAGGTGCTGGCGTAGGTGCTGTAGGCGGTGCTATCCTAACGGGCGGTAGTGCACTGGGAACGGTTGGTGGCGCTGCAGTTGGTGGGATTATTGGTAACCAAGTCGGAAAATAAATCTATGGATAAGGGGGGATGCCCCCCTTATCCTATATTGTGTTATCCACCCGCTAACTTCACTTGATAACCTTTTGCTTCAAGAAGTTGCTTAATCAGCTCTCTCTTATCACCCTGAATTTCAATATCACCGTCTTTTACTGAGCCACCGCAACCACATTTTTTCTTTAATTCCGCGGCCAATTTAGCCAGTGCATCATCTTCAAGATCGAGTCCTGTCACCACGCAAACGCCCTTGCCTTTGCGACCCGATGTTTCACGGCGGATCCTGACAATACCATCTCCTTTTGGGCGTTGTGCTTTCGGTTTTTCCTCTTCGATGCGACCGATATCCGTGCTATACACTAAACGGCTATTTGTATCCTTCATGCACAATCCTTAATAGATTGGTTGATCTGCTTTAATGTGAGTGCAGGGTTATCACTACGCGTAATAGGACGGCCGATAACCATATAATCAACCCCGACTTTTAATGCTTCTTGAGGTGTCATGATACGGCGCTGATCCCCAACATCACTACCAATTGGGCGAATACCTGGTGTCACTAATTTAAAATCATCACCACACAATGATTTCAGTCTTGCAGCTTCATGTGCTGAACACACCACACCATCTAAGCCACATGCTTTTGTCAATAAAGCTAAACGTTCAGCATGCTCAGCTGGCGTAGCATTAATACCAATGCCAGTCAGATCGGATTGATCCATACTGGTTAAAACAGTGACCGCTGTTAATAATGGCGCCTCTTTTCCATAAGGCTCTAATGCCTGACGAGCCGCTTCCATCATACGGCTGCCACCACCAGCATGAACGTTAACCATCCAAACGCCCATTTCTGCTGCTGCCCCAACCGCACGCGCAACCGTATTAGGAATATCGTGAAATTTTAAATCGAGAAATACATCAAAACCACGTTGGTGTAGTGATTTCACAAATTGAGGGCCATTGAAGGTAAACATCTCTTTACCGACTTTCAAACGACATTCACGCGGATCAATAAGGTCAACAAATGCCAATGCCGCGTTTGCATCTTCATAATCGAGCGCAACAATAACTGGCGAGTGAGTAGATACGCGAGCGTGGTTCTCAGTTGAAGAAATCATTTAGTAGTAGCCTTAATCATATTTGGTAATAAAGTGACGCTGTCACTGCCCATCTAAACCACGAATTGGCTTAATGGTGTCCCATGAACGACAAGACGGGCAGTGCCAATATAATGAATGCGAAGTAAAACCACATTTGTGGCAACGATAGTCAGGTTTGGTTCTAATTTGTTCCCCGACCATTTTCCGCAGCAAAATCAGGCTCTCTTTTGCTCGCCCTTCTTCTGCTTCTTTTAAATGGTAATCCATCAAACGATAAAATAACCGCATTGTTGGGTGACGTTGAATCTGATCGTTAATATAACTTGCGGCGGCTTCATGACTTTGCTTCTCAACAATAATGTCGGCGAGATACAGTTCAGCGACTGCCCCCGTATTACCCGCAACACATTGACGGAGATACACTTCCCAAGCATCCATATCTGCGATTTGTTGATAGCAATCATAAAGTAAAGGTAAAGTTTCAGCCACCAGCTCTCTATCTTGTTCGTAGACTTGTTTAAGAACATTGATAGCTTTGTCGTAATGTTCCTGCTCGATAAAAATTCGCCCTTTCATAATTGAAACACGGGCACAATTTTTATCCGCCTGTTCGGCTTTATTCAGAAGGTTTAAAGCCCCATCAAGATCGTCACTGCCTAAGTGTTGATTGGCTAATTCACAATAAAAATGCGCAATATTTTCGCGTAACTCTTCATTACCCAATTTAACCAACTTAGTCGCCGTTTCGATTGCTTTCGTCCAATCACTGGTTAATTGAAAAATCGCCAATAATGACTGTAGTGCACTTTGCTTAAAATCCACCTCATCCGTCAATTGCTGGAACATATTTTCAGCACGATCGTAAACCCCTGCGGCCATATAATCACGACCGAGTTGTTGCGTGGCTAATAAGCGTTGTTCAAAGGATAATGCGGCACTTTCAACAAGTGACTGATGAATACGGATGGCTCGTTCAACTTCACCACGTGAACGAAATAAATTACCTAAGGTTAAATGCGCTTCAAAGGCGGAACTGTCTTCCTTGAGCATATCAAGGAATAAATCAACCGCTTTGTCTTGCTGATTTGATAAAAGAAAGTTAACGCCCGTAACATAATCACGTGACAGGCGGTTAGCATGTTGCTGCTTGTCTTGTTGAGCGCTTCGACGCCCCATATACCAGCCGTATGCAGCGGCGACAGGTAACAACAGAAACAGCAACTCAAACATACAAGATTATTCCTTGCTCTTTTGAGCCACAACTTCTGTAGATTCAGAGATGGTTTTATCATCCACACTCAATTGTGATTCAAGACGTCTAATTTTACGGCGTGCATTTTTCAAGCTCACCACAGCACGCAGATAAAATAGCCCTGCAACTAACCAACCCAGTACAAAGCCGACACCAAACAAAGAGGCTAAAAGTGAAGATAATGCAAAATCTCCTTGTGCAATCAGGTAGTTAAATGTAATAACCTGATTATTGCTTGAGCCTAGCGTGATTGAAATAATAAAAATAACCACAGCTAGTAATAATATCAGAAAATATTTCACATTCTTTCCCGTTATCCGTTCTTATGAAAACAAATTATCTACCTGATAAGGTAGCATTTCTGGCGCACTCAGACAAAGTAATTTATCTTATACGCCCACTTTGTTAATGTATATTGAACCTTATTTAACCTACATGTTTTTACTTTCACTCAAATTGGGTGTTTTATCCCTTAAGAGCGTACACGCCATCATCGCCAAAATTGCACTAATGATAATAGAAGCGATTGCATCTGAAGGCCAATGCATTCCTAATAATAACCGACTAAATACGATAGCTTCCGCCCATACCGCCAGCACGATGGCAAGTGCATATTGACGACGCTGCCAAAATAATCCAATCAATAAAAGTGCCCAGCCAGCCGCAAATAGTACATGCCCAGAAGGAAATGAGTAGCCAGTTTCCGCTTGCCAATGTTTGCGTAACCATGAAGGAACCTGATCACTTTGTTTAACGGTTTGTTTGATAACGTCTGCTCGCTGCTTTCTTTTTAAGTCATAAAATTCTGTCGCTGAAAGCCCATATTCTTTTTCTAGCCAAACCACATATGGGCGTGGCTCTTGGAAACTATTCTTAACAACGCTTTTGATCCCTTGTCCTACCAAAATACAGCATACAACAATAACAACCCATTGAAGGACACTTTTCAACTTTGGTTTACAGATATAAAGGGCCAAGGCTAATAATACGATAGAGGTTATCAGACTATAAGGGAGACCAGCCGTTTCTGTTAGCCAAAATAACCATTTAACCGATTCTACATTCTGAGACGGCAGCCAACTCCACCCTACCATCAGTAACGCTGTAGGAGGTATGATTAATAAAACAGCAAAGACTAATATCGGGTAAATTGATTTATTCATTTTATGCTATCCATGTCAGTTGACTGTTCGAATCAATAAAATTAGATTCACAAATGATTAACTCTGTTATAGTAATGCATAGTGGACTGTGTGCAAATAAATGTCTGCGCTATATGCTAGATGTCATATAGTATCGATAAGCAATATTTTTATCGATTAACGTTATTAATTAAGCAAGAGTTATCTCAACTAATGAATGAAAATATGCAGCTAAAACGCGTTGCCGAAGCCAAATTACCAACTCCTTTCGGCGAATTTTTAATGGTAGGGTTTGAGGAAATCGCAACAGGTCGTGACCATGTCGCACTGATTTTTGGCGATATTTCAGGTCCAGAGCCTGTTCTCAGTCGGATCCACTCGGAATGCTTAACCGGAGATGCATTATTCAGTTTACGCTGTGATTGTGGCTTCCAATTAGAAGCGGCACTGTCTCAGATCAGCAAAGAAGGTCGAGGCGTACTGCTCTATCATCGCCAAGAGGGTCGTAATATCGGCCTACTTAATAAAATTCGTGCTTATGCCTTGCAAGATCAAGGTCTAGACACCGTAGAAGCCAATCTCAAACTAGGCTTCAAAGCGGATGAACGCGACTTTACGCTCTGCTCTGACATGTATAAGTTATTAGGTATTAATGAGGTTCGCTTATTAACTAATAATCCAAAGAAAATAAATATCATGCGTGAAGCAGGTATTAATGTCGTTGAACGTGTGCCATTAATTGTTGGTCGCAATCCAAGTAATGCTCATTATCTCGATATTAAAGCTGAGAAAATGGGCCACATGTTATTTAAACATCAATAATCCTTCTCATAATGGAAGAGTATGACACTGCTCTTCCTTGACTAATATTAAAATGATAACAATCGGTTGTAGCACTTTTACCGATTGATATATTCACTTTCATTTCATAAGGTTTATACTGTTTATCAACAATGATCTCGATGAATAAATTTAATACGTTAAGTTTATTTTTCTGATAACAAGGAGCTACGGTGAATAACCTGCATTCTATCCAACGCATGAGAAGATTACGTAAGACTGAAAAAATGCGTGATCTCTTCCAAGAAACGCATCTTTCTCTTAATGACCTGTGCCTTCCAATCTTTGTTGAGGAAGGGCTTGATGATTATAAGCAAATTGACAGCATGCCAGGTGTTGTACGTATTCCAGAAAAACGTTTAGCTTATGAAATAGAGCGTATTGCCAAAGCAGGTATTAAATCTGTTATGACTTTTGGCGTCTCTCATCATTTGGATGAAACAGGGAGTGATGCTTGGCAAGAAAATGGCCTTGTCGCACGTATGTCTCGTATCTGTAAAGAGACAGTACCTGAAATGATTGTGATGTCGGATACCTGTTTTTGTGAATACACTTCACACGGCCATTGTGGGGTAATGCATGGCGATATCGTTGATAACGATGCCACTATCCATAATTTAGGTTTACAAGCTGTTGCAGCCGCCCGTGCAGGTGCTGATTTTATCGCCCCTTCTGCTGCAATGGATGGGCAAGTTGCCGCTATCCGCCAAGCTCTAGATGCAGCTGGTTTTAAAGATACCGCCATTATGTCTTATTCGACTAAATTTGCGTCAGCACTCTATGGCCCATTTAGAGACGCGGCAGGCTCTTGTTTAAAAGGGGATCGCAAAACCTATCAAATGAATCCAATGAACCGCCGTGAGGCAATTCATGAATCCTTAATTGACGTACAAGAAGGCGCGGATGCATTGATGGTTAAACCAGCAGGTGCCTACCTTGATATTATTCGTGACCTACGTGAACGTACTGAATTGCCTATCGGTGCTTATCAAGTCAGTGGTGAATATGCACAAATTAAATTTGCTGCAATGGCTGGGGCTATCGATGAAACCCGCGTCACTCTGGAAACATTAGGCTCTATCAAACGGGCTGGCGCTGATATGATTTTCACCTATTTTGCCCTGCAATTAGCTGAAGATAAAATTTTGTCACGATAATGAGCGCGTGAGAAATAACAACATGCCCGCTGTCGAGTCGATTAGCGGGCATGTTATTTTAATAAACAGCAATGTTTGAGGGTACTTAAACAAAATCGCCTGTTATGCTTTTTGTGCTGCCAGTTGCTCTGTAAAGCGCTGAGCATAATTTAACGCAATGCGAGGTTCATAGAGACCCGTAATAAGTAATTTCTGTTCGCCATTCAATGTATTAGCCACAACGCCCCATGATCCAATATCCTCTCTTGTTTGATAGATTTCATCTGGAACTGGCGATTTTTCTGGCATTGTCACTATCTCATTAGCGAAAGATAATGGTACGATTTCAAACGAGGCATAATCGGCATTTCGTCCTAATGGGAATTCCCTATCAACCAATAAACGAAGATCGCAGACTTCAGTTTCTGGGGTTTGCATGACAATGGAATAGAGATTCGGAATATGTTCAAGAATATCTCGGACTTCATCTAAATAATGATGATTTGGCGAGGTGGTAATTAAAATGTCAGCCGCCCAAAGCGCCCCTTTGTAAAAATCCGTTGCGTTAATATCTGCCATATATTAATACCTCACATTGGTGATTTTATTGGTTTTGTGACGTCTGATTTAATGTCAGCAACCCCACATTTATCTTGGCTAGTTTAAATATGAGCCATAATCTCTACTCGTTTTTGCCTCACGATAAAAAGTAAAACATACCTCTTTCCAATAACGAAATTTTTAAAATGATATCTCTGCATCACTCAATATAGATAGGCAATCATCATAGCCTAGACTCAATCCTCATATATTGCGAAATAACAATAAAAAACGCCCATCGTGCAAACAAACACAGATGGGCGTTGTTAACTTAGAGATTAAAAATTAATGGAGCATTTGGCGGATCACATAATGCAGGATGCCACCATGACGGTAATATTCCATTTCTGTTGAGGTATCAATACGGCAACGTGTTGCAATTTCTTTGACCTGTCCATCACCATAGGTAATTTTCACAATAATATGTTGACCCGGCTCAATGGATTGCAAGTGTTCTATATCGATACGTTCATCCCCTTTAAGGCCCAATGTCTTACGCGTTGTACCTTGTGGGAACTCTAATGGGATAACCCCCATACCAATTAAGTTAGAGCGGTGAATACGTTCGTACGATTCCGCAATAACGACACGGACACCAAGTAAATTAGTACCTTTAGCCGCCCAGTCACGGCTTGAACCAGAACCGTATTCTTTACCTGCAATGATAGCGAGAGGCAGCTTTTCCTTTTGATACAGCATCGCCGCATCATAGATCGCCATCTGTTTACCTGTAGGGATATGTTTCGTATATCCACCTTCAACCCCCGGCACCATTTCGTTGCGAATACGGATATTGGCGAACGTACCACGCATCATCACTTCATGGTTACCACGACGAGAGCCATATGAGTTAAAATCGGCGGCAGCTACGCCATGCTCTTGCAAATAACGCCCCGCTGGACTATCCGCTTTGATATTACCCGCAGGTGAAATATGGTCAGTCGTTACCGAATCACCCAATATTGCCAAGATATGTGCGCCATGAATATCTTGAACCACTTCCGGCTCTGCTTTCATCCCTTCAAAGAACGGTGGATGGCGAATATAAGTCGAATCTGGCTGCCAATCATACGTGGAAGAGCTTGCCACTTGTAATGCTTGCCATGCCTCATCACCATCGAAAACCGCACTGTACTCTTTGCGGAACATTTCTGTTTTAACTTTTTCAACGGCTTGAGCAATTTCAGCACTGGATGGCCAAATATCTTTTAGATAGACATCATGACCTTGTGCGTCTTTGCCTAATGAGTCAGTTTTAACATTAATATTCATGTTACCCGCTAACGCATAAGCAACCACCAGCGGGGGTGACGCTAACCAGTTCGTTTTGACTAAAGGATGGATACGGCCTTCAAAGTTACGGTTACCCGACAATACCGCACCAACGGTTAAATCCGCCTCTTTGATCGCTTGCTCAATCGGATCAGGTAATGGCCCAGAGTTACCTATACAGGTTGTACAGCCATACCCCACTAAGTTAAAGCCGAGTTTATCAAGATAAGGTGTTAGTCCTGCCAGAGCTAAATAATCCGTTACCACCTTAGAGCCTGGTGCCAACGAGGATTTCACCCAAGGTTGACGAGTTAGACCTTTTTCTACCGCTTTTTTAGCGAGTAAACCTGCCGCCATCAACACACTTGGGTTTGATGTGTTCGTACAAGAAGTAATCGCTGCAATCACAACAGCACCATCGGTCATTTCAAAGGTTTGTCCTTGATAATTGACTGTCGGATGTGCACCTTTCTCTTTTTTGTTAAGCTCCAGCTCAATAGCGGCTTGGAATGCTTGCGGAACTTGACCCAGTTCAACACGATCTTGTGGACGTTTAGGACCGGCTAAACTAGATTCCACCGTCGACATATCCAATTCTAATGTGCTCGTAAAGATAGGTTCATCACCCGCATGACGCCATAAACCTTGCTCTTTACAATAGGCTTCCACCAGCGCAATTTCATCATCGCTGCGCCCAGTTAACTTCATATAATCTAATGTGACGTTATCGACAGGGAAGAATCCACAAGTAGCACCATACTCAGGAGACATATTGGCGATAGTCGCCCTATCAGCCAGCGGAAGATCAGCTAAACCATCACCATAAAATTCAACAAATTTACCGACAACACCATGCTTACGTAGCATTTGTGTGACTGTCAGTACCAAGTCTGTCGCTGTAATACCTTCACGCAATTTACCCGTCAGTTTAAAACCGACAACGTCTGGGATCAGCATGGATACCGGTTGACCTAGCATTGCAGCTTCGGCTTCAATCCCACCAACCCCCCAGCCTAATACGCCAAGACCGTTGATCATCGTGGTATGCGAGTCGGTGCCCACAAGGGTATCTGGATAAGCATATAACTTCCCATCCACCTCTTCATACCAAACCGCTTTACCTAAATACTCTAAGTTGACTTGGTGGCAAATACCGGTTCCTGGTGGCACAACCCTAAAGCGATTAAAGGCTTTTTGCCCCCAACGTAAAAAGAGGTAGCGTTCATGGTTACGCTTCATCTCAATTTCAACGTTGTCATCAAATGCTTTATCCGTGGCAAATTCATCAACCATTACCGAGTGGTCAATGACCAGATCAACTGGCGAGAGAGGATTGACTTGCTCAACATTACCACCTAATGATTTAACCGCTTCACGCATTGCAGCTAAATCCACGACCGCAGGTACACCCGTAAAGTCTTGCATTAGTACCCGAGCTGGTCGGTAAGCAATTTCTCTATCTGCATGCCCTGTTTTCTGCCAATCAATAATGGCTTGCAGATCGGCTTCTACTACCGATTTGCCATCAATATTTCGCAATAAGTTTTCAAGTAATACTTTAAGGGATTTGGGTAGCTTTGTGGCATCACCGAGTTGCTGAGTCGCAATCGGTAGACTGAAGTAATTATAGAGCTTGCTTCCGACACTGAGTGTTGCTGCACTCTGTGTTTTAAGACTCAACGACATAACTCCTCCTTGGTTTTTTATGATGATTATCGGTCATCTTATTTACCTAACAAATTACAGTGAATTTGTTAATTAGTTGTAATTATAGTTGCTGAAAATATTTACTTTATGGATTTTGTGTCAAATCCATAAATTTGCTGTGCTTATCATCAAAAAAACAGTAAATGGCGGGGAAATTTAGCCAAGTGACTCATAAAAAGAGTAGTAGAATGCTAGGATTTTGAACTTGTCAATTGAACGCTGACATTGGAATAGCTAAATAGAGAACAAAAAAGTGAGTCACTAAGCTTCTAGTTGAATTCACATCAGTCACTAAAAGCTTAGCTCTCGTTTGAAAGGCAACCTAAAGTTAGATGATAGGCAATTTAATGTCTTTAAACATTTCCTCAATATCTTCATTGTTGCGCAGTGCAATCGCCCTATCTACAACATCACGGGTTAAATGAGGGGCAAATCGCCAAATAAAGTCATACATATAGCTACGTAAAAAACTGGTACGTTTGAAGCCAATTTTCGTTGTGCTATAACTGAATTTATCGCGCATATCGATGACAACCAGATCACTATCCAACTCTGGGTTAACCGCCATACTGGCAATAATCCCAATGCCCAACCCAAGCCTTACATAGGTCTTGATAACATCCGCATCTGTCGCCGTAAAAATAATTTTAGGTTCTAAATTGGCTTTTTGGAATGCCACATCTAATTCAGAACGCCCCGTAAAACCATGGGTATATGTTACGATTTGGTATTGTGCAACATCTTCAATCGTCACATTTTTCTTTTCGGCTAACGGATGCCCTTTTTGCACCACAACACAGCGGTTCCAGTGATAACAAGGTAGCATGATCAAGTCACTGTATAGGTGTAACGCTTCAGTAGCGATCGCAAAATCACTATTCCCTTTGCAAACTTCCTCTGCGATTTGCGTTGGGGAACCTTGTTGCATATGCAGTGAGACATGCGGATAGCGCTCGATAAAACCTTTGATTACCGGCGGAAGCGCATAACGTGCCTGAGTATGTGTTGTTGCAATATGCAAAGTGCCTTTATCTGGATAAGTATGCTCCCCTGCAACGGAACGGATCGCCTCAATTTTTGAAAGCACTTCCCGTGAAATACGGATAACTTCTTCCCCTGCTGGCGTAACATGAGTGAGATGTTTTCCGCTGCGAGCAAAAATTTGGATCCCCAATTCGTCTTCCAACATACGCACTTGTTTGCTAATACCCGGCTGTGAGGTAAATAACCCTTCAGCGGTTGCAGAGACATTCAAGTCATGATTAACCACCTCAACAATATAACGTAATTGCTGCAATTTCATTTTTAGGTCCACCTATACAGAGCCGTAAGGAATTCGCTATAGCTAAAAATTATTATTTATAACTAAAAGCTATATGTATATGATTTGATATAACCAATATATCATCATTATGCTGAGTGTGAATAGCTAGATGATAAAATTTCACCTAAAATAGTTTAAATTTGAAATTATCTTCATTGTTAACTAGTAAGAAAATGCAAAGTTACATTTAAATTTTCCCAATCTATGCTTGAATAGCTGATAGGCAGTTTTGCAAGATAAATGAATCGGCTTTAATCTTAAGTAATGGAAACAATAATTCTCAACGAAGAGAGGGTATTACATGCAGAAAAAAATTTTGGCGCTCCTTATCAGTATGTCAACCATCGCTATAGCGCCTAGCCTTTATGCCAAAGAAGTTTCTTATGGCGACCAAAAGATTGTTTTATCTGATAATATCGCTTCAGGGGATGATTTTTATCGCTACGTCAATCAGGACTGGATAAGCAAAGCGAAGATCCCAACAGGCATGCCGCGCATTAACTCATTTGTTGAGTTATACCTCACGACAGAGAAACAACTACAAAGCATTATCGATCAGTTGCAAAGCTCACCAGAGAACGAACTCAATCATAATCAACGCAATATTCGTAATTTATATGTAAGTTATCTTAATGAAGACGCGATAGAAAAAATAGGAATAAGCCCTCTCAAAGATGACCTTGATGCAATTACTAATGCAAAAAATCATAATGATATTAGTAAATTAATGGCACTTCCGGCCTATACGCCATTTATTTCTTATTGGGTAGACTTGGATGCTAAGCAGCCGGATACTTATGTTTTATACCTTGGGCAAGGCGGTTTAGGCTTACCGAACCGTAATTATTACCTCGACGATACCCCGCAGATGGAGGAGATCCGCAAAAATTATATCGCCTATATTGCCACTATCTTAAAACTGGCGGGCGAAAATGATGTTGAGAAAAAAGCCCAACAAATTTTCGCACTGGAAAAATCAATGGCACAGGCTCATTGGAGCCCAGAAGCGCGCCGTGACACAATCAAAAATTATCACCCAATGACACTGAACGATATGAAAAAGTTCACTCAAGGCTTTGCATGGGATAACTTTATTCAACAGTGGCAACTTTCAGACAAACAATTGAATAAGGTGATAGTTGAAACGGATACCGCAGTAGAGCAATTAGCCCAAATTTATGCCAATACCCCTGTATCGACACTTCAAGACTACCTACGTTTTCACTATTTAAGTGATCAAGCCCCCTATTTGAATCGCGATTTTTCTGACGCCCGCTTTGATTTTTATTCGCGTAAACTTAACGGCGTAGAAAAACAGCGGACACGCAAAGAGCGTGCTCTGGAAACCGTCAATCGCTTACAGGGCGAGCCTATGGGGCAAATCTATGTTGAGAAATATTTCAACCCTGAATCAAAAGCGAAAATTACCGATCTTGTCAGCTATGTCAGAGGAACGTTTAATTCTCGCTTAAAAGATAATGATTGGATGGATGATGCAACACGCCAAGAAGCGCTTAAAAAACTTGAGCAATTTACCGTTAAAGTGGGTTACCCTGACAAATGGAATGATTTCAGTAGTATCAATCTAAAACCCGATACGCTACTGGATAACTACAAACAGGTCTTAAACTGGGTCTATAACGACAATATGAGTAAGATAGGACAACCTGTCCGTAAATGGGAATGGGGGATGACGCCTCAAACCATTAATGCATACTTTAACCCAGTGCAAAATGAGATAGTGTTCCCAGCCGCAATACTACAGGCACCTTTCTTTGATCCTAATGTTGACCCTGCCTATAACTATGGCGCAATTGGCGCTGTAATTGGCCATGAAATGGGCCATGGGTTTGATGACCAAGGCAGCTTGTATGATGGTACTGGTCAGTTGCGTAACTGGTGGAGTGATGACTCTAAACAGCACTTTAAACAAAAAACCGATAAACTGGTTGAACAATATAATAGCTTCTCCGTTGATGGACAAAAGGTTAATGGTCAACTCACATTGGGTGAAAACATCGGTGATTTAGGCGGGCTGAACATTGCTCTGAGCGCTTATAAGCAATTCGTTAAAGAGAATTATCCAAATGGCGAAGCGCCAATTATTGATGGGACAACCGGTCTGCAACGATTCTTTATTTCTTGGGCAAGAACTTGGCAAGAGTTATCCAACAAAGAGTCCGAGCGTAATAAAATTTTGACCGACCCACATAGCCCTAACCAGTTCCGTGCCAATGGTGTTGTTCGTAATATGGATGAATGGTATCAAACTTTCGGTGTCGATAAAGACAGCAAATTATACCTTGAACCTGAACAACGCATTCGTATTTGGTAAATGCGCTTTCCCCCTTGATATCTGCGGCTTTCATTTGAAAGCCGCAACCTTCAATTCTCATATCGGTTATATCTACAGGTAATGTTCAATCGTATTAACCATCCCCTGTTAAAAACAAATAAATTTTCTTTAAGCACTTATTTTATTAGTTTTCAAATAGTTAAAAGCTCTGAGTATTTCAGAGCTTTTAGATTAAGTCTCAAAGTAGTACGGTTTTATCAATTACTGTTTAAATATACAGTGTCAACTATTTGATCACACCACAAGCCATGCGTGCACCACCACCACCTAACGCTTCAGGATGGTCGGAGTAATTATCCCCACCCGCGTGTACCATCAGTGCACGGTTTTCAATCTCTTTTAGTGTTTTTAAGCGCGGTGCTAATACGGCATAATCGGCATTACCTTTGGCATCAACCACTAAGCCCGGAAGATCCCCTAAGTGGCCTGTATTGTCATAAGGCCCTTTATGGACACCTGTTTTTGCCGGATCCATATGTCCACCTGCTTTTAATGATGGTACTGATTTGCCATCTTTTTCAGCAGGCTCACAGCTTGGGTTTTCATGGATATGGAAACCATGGATACCCGCTTCTAAACCTGCTAATTTTGGGGTAAACAATAATCCATAATCGGTTTCAGAAATAACAACTTCACCAATCGCCTTGCCTTCACCTTGTGGTGTAGCTTCTTTCAGTACTACTGTTGTTTCTGCTGCATTTGCTGCAAAAGCCGTTAATAAGCCGGCCAGTAAACACATTTTGAATTTCATTCTACCTCCAGTTGTGAGCTTTCTAACCTAATCGCTGCTTGTGATGTTTATTGCTTAAAAGCAAATACACATCAATAAATTATTATTTATTGATAATTGCTATTTATCAGCATAGCAAACCGTCATCATATTGCTTTGCGGTTAGCCACATAAATCAACACTTAAGCCAAATAAGTGCATTTTTAAGACGGCTCCTGAAAGGAGATCAAATCATCATAAAAATAAGATGGAGGGAGAGTCTGTCTGTGGTTAATGATAAAAACCTCGTAGGCTCACAGAAAATGATGAACAACAGAAATGAAAAAGGCGATAGAAATTAACCTATCGCCTTTTAATCGCTAACGTCAGTGAATGATTATTTCTCTTTCACTTCCCATTTGCCGTCTACAAAAAATGCACTCCAACCTGTAGCTTTGCCATTTTTCTCTGAAGAAACATATTGCTGTTTCGTCTTACGGCTAAAACGCACAACGGTTGGATTACCATCAGGATCTTTTGCAGGCGCGTCAGCTAAATAAACCAGCTTTTCAGGTAGTCTATCTCTAAAGCGTTGCAACTCCTCAACCAATGGCGCTCGCGTTTCTCGTGATTTCGGGAAGGTGTTTGCCGCTAGGAATACGCCAGCCGCACCATCGCGCAACACAAAATACGCATCTGATTTTTCGCAAGGTAATTCAGGTAATGGTACCGGATCCTCTTTTGGTGGAGCAATCTCACCATTTTTTAAGATCTTACGGGTGTTTTTACACTCTTCATTTGTGCACCCCATATAAGGCCCAAAGCGCCCTGTTTTTAGGTGCATTTCTGAACCGCATTTATCACACTCAATTACTGGGCCGTCATAACCCTTAATGCGGAACTCACCCTCTTCAATCTCATAACCTTCACAAGCTGGGTTGTTACCACACACATGCAGTTTGCGTTGATTATCAATCAGGTAGCTATCCATTGCTGTACCGCATTTTGGACAGCGACGCTTAGCACGCAGCGCGTTGGTTTCCGCATCATCCCCCTCAAGAATATTCAATACTTCATGTTCAGGGATCAAATTGATGGTTTTTTTGCAACGCTCTTTTGGTGGTAACGCATAGCCTTCACAACCGAGGAACACCCCTGTTGAAGCTGTACGGATCCCCATATGACGTTCACAATCAGGACAAGTAATTGAAGTGATCACCATAGGGTTCGTGCGCATTCCACCTTCTTCAGGATCTCTCTCTGCAATATCTAGCTGTTTGCTAAAATCAGAGAAAAATTCATCAAGCACCGCTTTCCACTCTGCTTCGTGATTAGCAATATGGTCAAGCTGATCTTCCATGCGCGCAGTAAAATCATAGTTCATTAGGTCATTGAAGTTTTCTTCCAACCTATCTGTCACGATTTCACCCATTTTCTCCGCATAAAAACGACGGTTCTCAACCTTAACGTAACCTCTATCTTGGATCGTAGAGATAATTGCCGCATAGGTTGATGGACGACCAATACCGCGCTTCTCAAGCTCCTTAACTAAGGAGGCTTCGCTAAAACGTGCTGGTGGTTTCGTAAAGTGCTGACTTGGCAACAATTCAACCAGCGACAATTCAGAGCCTACTTGGATTGGTGGCAATGTTTTGTCTTCATCATTTTTGCGCAGTGCAGGCATCACTCGCGTCCAACCATCGAAACGCAATGTACGGCCTTTCGCTTTTAGCTCAAAATCCCCTGCTTTCACCGTTAATGTTGTTGAATCATATTTTGCAGGCGTCATTTGACATGCCACAAATTGATTCCAAATTAACTGATAGAGCTTTTTCGCATCTGATTCCATATCTTTCAGTGCATCGGGTAGAACATCAACACTGGAAGGACGGATAGCTTCGTGCGCTTCTTGCGAATTATCTTTGCTAGTGTAAATATTGGCGTCTTTAGGCAGATATTTTTCGCCAAAATTATCGCTAATATAGCCACGTACCATATTTAATGCATCTTGGCTCAAGTTAGTTGAGTCAGTACGCATATAGGTAATATAACCCGCTTCATAAAGGCGCTGAGCCATCATCATGGTCTTCTTCACACCAAACCCAAGACGGGTGCTAGCGGCTTGTTGCAGCGTTGATGTGATAAAAGGCGCACTCGGCTTGCTGGATGTGGGTCGGTCTTCACGGTCAATCACTTGGAAGCGTGCTTTTTCTAGCAAACTCACCGCAGCGTCAGTTTGCGCCTTAGTGACTGGCTTGAACGCTTTGCCTAATTGATGCGTAACCTGCATACGTAATGCAGCCGTACTTTTATCCGCCAAATCCGCATGAAGTTCCCAATATTCTTCCGGCACAAACGCTTTAATTTCACGTTCACGTTCGACAATCAAACGTACCGCAACGGATTGTACGCGACCTGCAGATAACCCTCTCGCCACTTTTTTCCATAACAGCGGCGATACCATATAACCTACTACGCGATCCATGAAACGGCGAGCTTGTTGAGCATTAACTCTATCGATATTGAGTTCGCCAGGGCTATCAAACGCCTGAGTGATCGCATTTTTAGTAATTTCGTTAAACACAACACGGCTAAAGCGAGAGTCTTCACCACCAATCACTTCACGTAAGTGCCATGCAATAGCTTCCCCTTCGCGGTCAAGGTCCGTCGCAAGATAGACATGGTCTGCATCTGCCGCTAAAGCTTGTAATTCAGAAACCACCTTTTCCTTACCCGGTAAGATCTGATAGTTTGCTTTCCAACCATGGTAAGGATCGACCCCCATACGCTTCACAAGCGCGGCTTGAGGATCTTTTTTAACCTTTTTAGTTTTGTCGGTAGATGAGCCTGTACTCTTTTGTGAGCCGGACCCGCTTTTCGGCAGATCGCGAATGTGGCCAACGCTGCTTTTTACAACGTAGCCACTGCCAAGATACTTATTGATCGTTTTGGCTTTTGCCGGGGACTCCACGATAACAAGAGCTTTACCCATATTTACCTTTACCTAAATTTCTACAATGGCGCATTTCTACATGAAAATGCACAAAATGAAAATCTCTTTTTTATATTGCGGCACAATTGCAATATATCAATATAATTTCTTCAAATAGTTTGCGTTTACGCAAAAACTACCAAGCTAATCACGCTATGCTAAAAAGAACATAAAGTGTTCTAGCTGACTGATTTTAGCCATATAATGGCTAATTATTGCCAACGAAAAGCACACACTCTACCTGATAAAACGCCAGACGCAACCAATTATTTTTTTAAGGGGGCTAACTTATGGACAACAATATCCAATCTATAACACAAAATGAACTTCTCGAAAAAGCTAATGAGATCATAAGGAAACACGAAGACTTCATTCATGGCATGTTCGTTGATACGGTAGAGCAGCATCGTGATACCTTAGTGTTCAAAGGTGAATGCTTTTTAGATGCCAATGGTATTCCAACAGCGAAAAGCACGGCGGCATTCAACATGTATAAACATTTGTCTCATATTCTTTCTGAGCAATACCGTCTTAAGTAAAGAGACGTAGCCAAAAAATTACCGGCTAAGCGCCGGTAATTAATGATAGTTACGAAATCTATTTTTTGCGAGAAAACCGAATCTTAATTTAATTACATAAAAGGTTTTTGCCCGCGCTGCCACCAACGCAATAACAATTTATCAACATTTTCAGACATGCTACCCGTAAAACGTTCTAACATCTTTTTACCTTGTGTATAGCGAATACTGATGATTTCTTTAGTCTCTATTGCTGAAATAATAATATCGTCACTCACGCCAATTTGGTCAATTAAGCCTTTATCAAGTGCTTGAGTACCATACCAATATTCTCCAGTAGCCACCGCGTCAATATCTAATGATGGACGATTATGATGCACAAACTGTTTAAATAACTCGTGAGTTTCATTCAGATCTTCGATGAATTTCTTACGTCCTTGTTCGGTATTTTCACCAAGCATAGTTAATGTGCGTTTGTATTCACCCGCCGTATGCAATTCAACATCTACATCATGTTTTTTTAATAAACGGTGAATATTTGGCACTTGTGCAACTACCCCAATAGAACCAATGATGGCAAATGGAGCCGCAACAATCTTCGACGCAATACACGCCATCATATAACCGCCACTTGCGGCCACTTTATCAACCGCGATAGTCAACGGAATATTTTTTTCTTTTAAACGGGAAAGCTGTGATGCCGCTAAGCCGTATCCATGTACCATGCCCCCAGGACTTTCAAGACGCAGCAAAACTTCATCGTCTTGTTCCGCCACGGCTAGAATAGCGCTGATTTCTTCTCTTAAAGAGCCGACTTCACGAGCATCCATACTGCCTTTAAAATCTAAGACATATAAACACGGTTTTTTGACCGTTGATTGGCCTGCTTTTGCCCCTGCTTTTTCACTTTTCGCCTTTGCTTTCTGTTGCTTTTTAAAGGCTTTTACCCAAGCTTTATGCTCAGAATCATTCATTTTTACTTGCTGCATTTGGCGCTGGCGTTCTCGATAACGTTCCCCTAAGTCGGTAATTTTCAATTCACCTCGCCCACCTTGGCGACGCATTCCGACACCAAAAACAAAAACAGCCAAAGCAATAATTGCAACGACTATTGTGACGACTTTTGCCAAAAACAGTCCATACAGAGAGAAATACTCCACAAAATCATCCTTCTCATATTTATCTTGATAAAAATAGTCTCATGATTGCTATTAAACAACCAGTAAAATAACGTCGTTTCTATCGTAATCTTACTTAAATTTCTACGCTACATTAGCCAATAGCATCAATCAATGAGATGATATCGTAACTGTTAACAAATAGGATAGGAAAAATACCATGCTCCACTATCAACCTAAACATGACCTTTTAAGTGGCAAAACCCTTTTGGTTACTGGGGCCGGTGATGGAATTGGCCGTGAAGCCGCATTAACCTATGCTCGCTTCGGCGCCTCTTTGATTTTAGTCGGTAGGACACAGCATAAACTTGAAGCCGTTAGCCAAGAAATCGAAACATTAACCGGTAAGGCCGCAGATATCTATGTCGTTGACTTGTTGACAGCACCTCATGAACAATATGTTGAGTTAGCCAACGATATTGCTAAAAAACACCCTTATCTAGATGGCGTATTGCATAATGCAGGTCTTTTAGGGGTTGTTGCCCCAATTATCGAACAACCTGTCGATTTATGGCATGACGTTATGCAAGTTAATGTCAATGCGTCGTTTATGTTAACTCAAGTGCTGTTGCCTTTATTACTGAAAGCACCAACAGCATCGCTCGTTTTCACCAGTTCCAGCGTCGGTAAAAAAGGCCGTGCAGACTGGGGAGCCTACTCCGTTTCTAAATTTGCCACTGAAGGCTTAATGCAGATCCTTGCCGAAGAGTATAAAAACAGTGGCTTGCGTGTTAACTGTATCAATCCAGGGCGTACTCGCACCAGTATGCGTGCCAGTGCAGCACCAGATGAAGATCCAATGACTATCAAAGCACCAGCCGACATTATGCCAATTTACTTATATCTTATGAGTAATGATAGCTTGCGTAAAACAGGCATTAGTTTTGACGCTCAACCCGCTCAAAATGTTAAAACAACGGAGTAATTTTTATGTCTCAAAGCCGGCATGAAGAGCGTCAACAACGTTTGAAAGAAAAGGTTGATGCTCGAATTGAATCTGCGCAAATCGAACGAGGTATCTTGCTAGTTTTTACAGGAAACGGCAAAGGTAAAACAACAGCAGCGTTCGGTACAGTATGCCGTGCTGTCGGTCATGGACAAAAAGCCGCTGTCGTGCAATTTATTAAAGGCAGTTGGGATAATGGTGAGCGAGAATTATTAGAGCCTCACGGCGTTCCTTTTTATGTCATGTCTACCGGTTTTACCTGGGAGACTCAGGACAAAGAAGCTGATACTCTCGCTTGCCTTGATACATGGCAATATGCGCGGCGGTTACTGGCTGATCCATCCATCGATTTAGTGGTACTTGATGAGATCACCTATATGATTAGCTATGACTATCTGCCATTGGAAGAGGTTATAGACGCATTAACTGATCGCCCTGAGCACCAATCAGTGATTATTACTGGGCGAGGCTGTCACCGCGAACTGCTTACTTTAGCTGACACCGTTACTGAAATGCGCCCTGTGAAACATGCTTTTGATGCTGGAATAAAAGCACAAAAAGGGATTGACTGGTAATCGTATTCATCTGCCGATACATAGCAACTGTGTATCGGCAATTTAATTACATCATCAGAATGCCGGCACCGAAGATCGCTCGGGTTTGCTGCATAAACTCTGCATATTTGCATTTTTCAAGTAATGCCGTGCCATCATTTCTCATTTGGCTATAAATCACTGCCATGTGTGAAATTTTATTGTGGTATTCGTTATAATAGAACTGTTTTCGTTGTGGGTCTAAAGAGCGACGAAAACTATTAACCAACCCAACCACTTCTTGTGCATACATTTGCAGAACTTCATCGGTAAAATTAGGTGTCGTGAGTGGGTAATCGAAATGCACTGTGACCGATTGCTTTTCACCATGAGGCACTTTTTTCACCATTAATTGTGATATAAAGGCATCGCCACGGTGGATTAGGTCAGTCAGCTCCTTATGTGTTAAACACTTCGTTTTTACTTGGCTAACGGCAGCCGAGCTTGATAGCGCTTCTGGTGCTTGTTCACCAACTGGAATATCACAGTTAAACACATTATTATCAATGATATAATCGTTACTGCTATTTATTCTACCACTGAGTTGATAGTGACCCACCACCAGCGATTGTTTGTTCAGATGGTGAAGTGATGGGATCCCTTCTGTCCCATACACATAATTGTACGCGTAATAAAATTGCTGAGTTGGGTTGAGAATGCCACCTTTATTGCCTGGGTAAACAATAAACTGAACAGGTTCACCCGTCGTCGTTATCATAACGTGGACACCAGGCTTCAATAAGAGGCTTCCCACACTTTGATTAGGAACAACAATCGGATGGTAATCCATAAAAAAAATGAAACTATCTGATGTATCATTCGTAAAATAAAAACGCCCGCTTTCTGATATTATGCTTTGATTATTATCACATCCACTAATCATTACGCTTAAGCAAAGTATCATCAACGCCTTTATTAATCGAAAACTAAACATGTAGTATAATTTACCTTTGTTTATTCCTTTACATCATAACGGTAACTTAAACACAGAATATTCTCAAATGAGTTTGTATCATTTTGTGACAAATACATAACCAAAACTAATAAAAAAGGTTATAGATAACTCTATAACCTTTTCGATAAATCAACACAAGCCAAAGTCATTAAATGCGTGTACGACGCTTTGCTGTTGGTCGAGATGATTGACGTTTAGACGCAGGCCTTGCTGCTACTTGTGAATGGCGTTTAACCGCACGACGGATCTGGTTTGCTTTGATACGTCGTTGGTCTCGTTCAACAGCCACCTTAGTTTCTGTTTCAGCTTCAAGCCCAACCAACTCTCTTAGGTAATTGGTTTGTTGTAAGCCTAACTCAGTCCAGCCACCACGCGGCAGACCTTTAGGCAGGTCAATATCACCGTATCGCACCCGGATCAAGCGGCTGACTTGGACCCCAACGGCTTCCCACAAACGGCGTACTTCACGGTTACGCCCTTCTGTTAAGGTCACGTTATACCATTGGTTCATCCCTTCACCGCCACGGAAAGAAACCGTTTTAAATGCGGCCGGGCCATCTTCAAGCTGAACGCCTTGAGTTAATTGACGTATTTTTGCATCAGTGATTTCCCCAAATACACGAACAGCATATTCACGCTCAACTTCGCGACTTGGATGCATTAAACGGTTAGCCAGTTCACCATCGGTAGTAAACAGTAATAACCCACTTGTGTTCACATCGAGGCGACCAACCGCAATCCAGCGAGCTCCCACAAGTTTTGGTAAACGCGTAAATACTGTCGGGCGACCTTCTGGATCATGGCGAGTACACAGTTCACCTTCTGGCTTGTAATAAGCCATGACACGACAGATCTCTTTTTCAGGTTCTTTTATCGCTAATATCCGACCATCTAATCTAATTTTAGTCGCCGGTTTTACTTCAATACGATCACCTAGCGTCGCGATTTTACCATCGACACTAATGCGCCCTTCTTTTAGAAAAGTTTCAATTTCACGACGGGAACCATGCCCAGAGCGGGCAAGAATTTTTTGTAGCTTCTCAGTTTTTTGCGGTTTAGCGCTCATATAACCCTCAAATGTCGCCTTCACAGGCGTCAAATAGTTTTTCGTACACAGTGACGAAAAATAACGAATTGGAAAACCTGCGTATTATACACAGGTTTATGAGGATGCCCTATTATTAATCGACCCGCGATGATTATCGCTTATTCGAAAGGAGATGGGTCACCAGTACCGACACGAACGACAACTGGGCTATCATCCGTGAAATCAATTACTGTTGTGGGTTTTTGACCAATGTAACCACCGTGGATAACTAAATCGACCTGTTTACCGAGTAAATCACGGATCTCTTCAGGATCTGACTGCGTAAAGTCATCCCCCGGCATAATGAGGCTGGTTGACATTAATGGCTCACCAACAGCTTCAAGGAGGTCTCGAGCGATAGGATTAGACGGAACCCTTAACCCAATGGTTTTACGTTTTTCATTCATTAAGCGGCGAGGCACTTCTTTAGTTCCGCGCAGAATAAACGTGTAGTTGCCGGGCGTATTATTTTTAATTAACCGGAATGCCGTATTATCAACATGTGCATAATTTGATAGCTCAGAGAGATCTCTGCACATCAAAGTAAAGTTATGGTTGGCATCAAGTTGACGTATGCGACAAATACGCTGCAATGCCTCTTTCTCTTCCAACCGGCAGCCTATTGCATACCCAGAATCGGTTGGGTAAACGATAACGCCGCCCTTATTTAAAATTTCAACACTCTGGTTGATTAACCGAGCTTGGGGATTATCCGGATGGATATAAAAAAACTGACTCATACAGACCTCTGATCTTTAGTATTGACAGCATCATCCGGTAAAAACCTTAAAATGGCACTATCTATTTACAATAAGAAAACACATCTCTAAAAAGACGCACTACTTTAATGACTTTCCAAATCACTCAGGTTGTTTCACTGGAAATGAGAATATCGAGAGGATAACTATGTGGCTAGCATCGTGCTCGGTATATCACTCCCACTGCACACTCAACCCAAATTGAAGTATCACTGTTATATTTTACACCGCATTTATTATACATCAACGCATTATGTCGTTTTTACTTCGTCCCATAATGTCCAAACCGCCCGTTGATCATCAGGCAGCCACAGGTTACGCCCAAGTTCAATCCACGAACATGGACGATGGAAATCGGAGCCCATTGACGTTTTTAAATTCGCGGATTGTGCAAGTTCATCTAGATACTGCTTTTCATTGGCAGGTTGCTGACAATGAGACACTTCCATTGCATCCCCCTGACACTGTTTAAAATAAGCTATCAAGCGTTTCAGCCATTTATTCGAAAGTTGATATTTCGAGGGATGCGCGAGTACAGCCACGCCCCCAGCTTGCTGGATCACCTTAACGGCCTCATCAATGGTGCACCATTTTGCCGGAACATAGCCCGTTTTCCCCTTTGATAGATAACGCTTAAAAACGTTACTGATAGTTTTCTCTTTCCCCGTTTTTACCAAATATTGAGCAAAATGCGCTCTGGTGACTTGTCCACCTTGGGCTATTTCTAACGCATTTTCCCATGCATCCGCTATACCTGCTTTTTGTAGGCGACGGCCAATCTCCTTTCCGCGCTCGACCCGTAATACCGATTGCCGCTCTAATAGCTCAACCATTGCAGATGCTGTAAGTGAAAAATTTAATCCCACAATATGAATTTCAATATTTTCCCATAAGGTGGAAATTTCAACGCCATTAATCAAGGTTAAAGGGCGTTGTGCGTGTGAAAGGTATTCACGAGCCTCAATAACACCTTCACAGGTATCATGGTCAGTAATAGAAAGTACGTTAACCCCCATCTCAATTGCTCGCTCAACAACCTCAATGGGCGACAAATCACCGTCAGAAGCCTGAGTATGGCAATGTAAATCATATCGGGTCATTAATGGGCTCGAAAATTGTGACATAGCCTATTTCACTCCTTTTTCCCGTTTCTGGATATTTTTCCTAAATATAAATAACAAACCGCTTGACACAACTCACGCGATCCAGTTTACTAGTACACGAGACAAGTTACTGACCCGTATTAATGTGATTATCCAGAGAGGCACTGTATGAATATTCTTAATCTATCAAATCGTTGGTGGCGCAACTTCCCAAATTGGGCGGATGCCGCACACGCATAGATTAAATATGCCTAAGTGCCTAACCCGCCTTCACCCGCGGGTTTTTTTATGTCTAAAAACTGTTAAAAGGCAATAAAATGAATAACCAAAACACAACATTAGCACATTTTAGTTTTCTGGATAGTCCAATTAACTATCAGCAAGATCCAACATTGCTGTTTCATCACCTGTGCCACGACATTCCAGCAACTATGTTACTGGAGTCGGCAGAGATCAACAGCAAAGCCAATTTACAAAGCCTATTGATTGTCGAAAGTGCGCTACGCATTCGTGCATTTGGTCAACGGGTAGACGTTGAAGCATTGACTGAAAATGGTGCTCAATTACTCCCAGTCATCGCAACACAACTAGCTGATAAAGCTCAACATTATGAACTATCAGCACAACATTTGACGATGACATTTAGCCAACCGAATGGTGATCTTGACGAAGACAGCCGCTTAAAAAGCGCATCATGCTTAGATGTATTGCGTTTATTGCCAACATTGGCTCAAGCGACTTCACAAAAATCTGAAAACCTATTTGTCGGTGGGTTATTTGCCTATGATTTAATTGCCAGTTTTGAATCACTTCCTGAAGTGAAAACGATAAATAATTGCCCTGATTACTGTTTTTTTGTCGCAGAACACTATTTAGTGATCGACCATCAAAATCAAGCGGCACGCCTAAAGAGCGCTATTTTTTCGACTGTGGATAGCCATGTAGAAACGGTCACACAACGTCACAACGAGCTGATAGCGGCATGCCGTCCGTTCTTATCACCTCTTCCATTAGGGAAAACGGAACAATTTCACGTTGAAACCAACAAAAATGATCAGCAATACGGTGCGGTAGTCAATGCAATGAAACAAGCCATTTATCGTGGTGATATTTTCCAAGTCGTGCCATCACGGAAATTTTCAATGCCTTGTCCTTACCCATTAATTGCTTATCAAAAGTTAAAGGCACAAAACCCGAGTCCTTACATGTTTTTTATGCAAGATCAGGACTTTTCACTGTTTGGCGCATCACCTGAAAGCGCATTGAAATACAGTGCAAGTGACCGCAAAGTTGAGATCTACCCTATCGCAGGAACTCGCCCTCGTGGTCGTGATGCCTCGGGAGCGATTGACTTAGATCTTGATAGCCGCATCGAACTTTCTATGCGTACTGACCAAAAAGAGTTAGCTGAACACCTCATGTTAGTCGACTTAGCCCGTAATGACTTAGCGCGTATTTGTGAGCCTGGTAGTCGCTATGTTGCAAACCTCACAAAAGTCGACCGCTATTCATTTGTTATGCATCTAGTATCACAGGTGGTTGGCACACTACGCAGAGATCTCGATATCTTTCATGCATACCAAGCGTGTATGAATATGGGCACGCTGACCGGAGCGCCCAAAGTTCGCGCTATGCAATTAATTGCTGAATATGAGCAGGAGCGCAGAGGCTCTTACGGTGGCGCTGTAGGCTATTTTACTGGTAAAGGGGATTTTGATACTTGCATCGTGATCCGCTCAGCCTATGTGGAAAATGGTATTGCTACGGTACAAGCGGGCGGAGGTGTCGTTTTAGACTCCTCCCCGCAAGGCGAAGCCGATGAAACACGTAACAAAGCTCGCGCAGTGATCCGCGCAATTGCCCAAGCACACCAAGCAGAGGAGTTATTTTAATGGCTAACATACTATTACTCGACAATGTTGACTCCTTTACTTACAACCTCGTTGACCAATTGCGCTCAGGGGGCCATCAAGTGGTCATTTATCGCAATACCGTCAGCGCAGAACGTATTCTATCTGTCCTCAATAACATGGATTCCCCTTTGCTGGTGTTATCACCGGGACCTGGGAAGCCAAGTGACGCGGGTTGCATGCCAGCGGTCCTTCAGCAAGTGATCGGTAAATTACCAGTGATAGGTATTTGCTTAGGGCATCAAGCGATTATTGAAGCCTATGGCGGGCATGTTTCCTCTGCTGGAGAAATTTTGCATGGTAAATCATCCATGGCCACCCATGACCAACAAGCGATGTTTGATGGTCTCGATAACCCAATTCCCGTTGCGCGTTATCACTCTTTGGTCGGCAGCCAAATCCCTGAAAAACTGACAATTTGTGCACAATCTAACGGCATGGTTATGGCTGTTCGCAATGACAGTGATCGTGTTTGCGGTTTTCAGTTCCACCCCGAATCTATCCTAACAACTCAAGGGGCTATTTTACTGGAACAAACCGTTGCATGGGCGCTTTCAGCATCGATTGGCACAACAACACCATCATTTTAACCAGGGAAGAGACTCTATTATGCAAACTATTTTCGATAAACTATTCCGTGCACAAGCATTAACACAACAAGAAAGCCAACAGCTCTTTAATGGCATTATTCGCGGTGAATTAACGGAAGCCCAATTGGCTGGAGTGCTCGTCAGTATGAAAATGCGAGGTGAACAACCCGAAGAGATCGCAGGAGCCGCTTTAGCGTGCTTAGAAAACGCACAACCTTTTCCACGCCCTGACTACCCATTTAGTGATATCGTCGGTACTGGCGGTGATGGTGCCAATAGCATCAATATCTCAACGGCGAGTGCTTTTGTTGCCGCTCAAGCGGGGATCAAAGTCGCAAAACACGGTAACCGTAGCGTTTCTAGTCGTTCCGGCTCATCTGATCTACTCGCTGCTTTTGGTATTTCATTAGATTTAAGTGCACAAAGTGCGCGTGACGCATTGGATGAATTAGGCGTTTGCTTTTTATTCGCACCTCAATACCACAGCGGTTTCCGTCATGCGGCTCCTGTACGCTCTCAATTAAAGACACGCACGTTATTCAATGTGTTAGGCCCATTAATTAACCCTGCACGACCGCCTATTGCATTAATCGGTGTGTATCAAGCGTCATTAATTGAACCTGTAGCAAAAACGTTACAAATGCTTGGTTTTACTCGTGCAGCTGTGGTACACAGTGGTGGAATGGATGAAGTTTCTCTTCATGCAACCACGCAAGTTGCAGAATTAAACCAAGGCGCTCTGTCTTTCTATCAGCTCAATGCCGACGATTTTGGGTTGCAAGCTTATCAGCTATCTGATTTAGAAGGCGGAACGCCAGATGAAAATCGAATTTTGCTAAGTAATTTGTTACAGGGTCACGGAAAGCCTGCACATGAAGCCGCCGTTGCAGCCAATGTCGCCATGCTAATGCGGATCAATGGTTATGAAGACCTAAAAGCCAATAGTGAACACGCTCTAAATATTATTCGTAGTGGTGCTGCATTTGATCGCGTCACTGCGCTCGCTTCAAGGAACCAATAAAGATGAAAGCAACCGTACTGCAAAAAATTGTTGATGATAAGCTAATCTATCTGGAAGAGCGTAAACAACAACAACCTTTAGACAGCTTTATTGATAAAGTGCTCCCATCGAGCCGTCGTTTTTATGAAGCACTGTCCGCAAAACGCCCTGTATTTATACTGGAATGCAAAAAAGCATCACCATCAAAAGGGCTAATTAGGGAAGATTTTGATCCTGCCGTCATAGCGAACATTTATGCACCCTATGCGTCAGCTATTTCCGTCTTAACCGATGAAAAGTATTTTCAAGGGAATATGGCGTATTTGACCACTGTCAGTCGTACGGTTAAGCAGCCCGTTTTGTGTAAAGACTTCATTGTTGACCCATACCAAATCTACCTTGCGAGATATTATCAAGGCGATGCTATTTTACTGATGCTCTCTGTCGTGAGTGATGAGCAGTACATTGCACTTGCAGAAGTCGCACACCAACTGAATATGGGTGTACTGACTGAGGTGAGTAACGAAGAAGAGTTAGAGCGAGCCATAAAACTAAAAGCGCGAGTTGTTGGCATTAATAATCGTGACCTCCGCGATTTATCAATCGACCTCAATCGTACCCGCGAATTGGCACCGCGTCTGCCAGAAGGCACCATTATTATTAGTGAATCCGGCATTCACCGCCACCAGCACATTCAATCTTTGAGCCAGTTTGCCAACGGTTTTCTGATTGGTAGTGCTTTAATGGAGCAAGCCGATCTTAACAAAGGATTGCAAAAATTATTAATTGGGGAACATAAAGTTTGTGGCCTAACCCGAAGCCAAGATGCGCAAGCCGCCCTTGCTGCGGGAGCAACTTACGGCGGCTTAATTTTTGCTGAAAACTCCCCGCGAAAAGTGACCCTGTCACAAGCAAGGCAGATAATACATGCCGCTCCACTACAATATGTTGGTGTTTTCCGTGACCAATCTGCTGATTTTGTTGCCCATATGGTCGAACAGCTGGCTTTATCAGCAGTGCAGCTCCATGGTCATGAAGATGCCGATTATGTGAAAAATCTACGTAGCCATTTACCTGAGCATTGTGAAATCTGGAAAGCCGTCAATATGTCACAACCTGATTTCAGCCAGTTTGATGGGCAACCGATTGATTTGCTGCTACTTGATAATGGTCGTGGCGGCAGTGGTCAAACTTTCGATTGGAGCAAGATCCCAAATAGCAGCCAATTTCGCGTGATGGTTGCAGGAGGCTTAAATGCCGACAATTGCCGTCAGGCTGCGATACTATTATGCAATGGATTGGATTTTAACTCAGGCGTTGAAACTGAACCGGGCATCAAAAGCGAGAAAAAACTGAATCAAGTTTTCAGTTCATTAGCACTCTAATCATCAAGAAAAGTAGCGCAATAGTGACTAAGAACTGAAATTGAATATGAATAGCATGACATCAAGAGACGAATAATAATATGAGTAAATTAGACCCCTACTTTGGTGAATTCGGTGGACAATATGTTCCTGAGATTTTAATTCCAGCCCTTAACCAACTGGAAGATGCCTTTATTGAGGCTCAAAACGATCCGACATTTATTAAAGAATTTCATGATCTCCTTAAAAATTATGCCGGTCGCCCTACTGCATTAACACTCTGTAGGAATTTAACCGAAGGCACTAAAACGAAACTATATCTAAAACGTGAAGATCTACTTCATGGTGGCGCACATAAAACTAACCAAGTATTAGGCCAAGCATTATTAGCTAAGCGAATGGGTAAAACAGAAATTATTGCTGAAACGGGTGCAGGTCAACATGGCGTCGCAACCGCTCTAGCGTGTGCTTTGCTTAATATGAAGTGCCGTATTTATATGGGGGCAAAAGATGTTGAGCGCCAATCACCCAATGTTTTCCGTATGAAGCTAATGGGTGCGGAAGTGATCCCTGTACACAGTGGCTCAGCCACCTTAAAAGATGCTTGTAATGAAGCGCTTAGAGATTGGTCTGGCAGTTATGATAAGGCGCATTACTTGCTAGGAACAGCGGCAGGCCCACATCCATATCCAACCATTGTCCGTGATTTTCAGCGTATGATTGGCGATGAAGCAAAACAACAGGTACTCGAAAAAGAAGGAAGGCTGCCTGACGCCGTGATCGCTTGTATTGGTGGCGGCTCAAATGCAATTGGCCTCTTTGCATCATTTATTCCTGAAGAAAATGTGCGCCTTATCGGTGTGGAACCTGCGGGTTTGGGTATCGAAACAGGCCAACACGGTGCACCACTCAAGCATGGTCGCGTCGGCATCTACTTTGGTATGAAGTCACCGATGATGCAAACGGATGAAGGGCAAATTGAAGAGTCCTACTCTATTTCCGCTGGGCTTGATTTCCCATCTGTTGGACCACAGCATGCACATTTAAACAGTATTGGGCGAGCGGATTATGTTTCCATTACCGATGATGAAGCCTTAGCGGCCTTTAAATTGCTATCACGTAAGGAAGGTATCATCCCTGCATTAGAATCATCACATGCATTAGCGTATGCACTAAAACTCGCGGAAAAAGAGCCAAATAAAGAACAATTACTGATTGTGAACCTTTCTGGCCGTGGCGATAAAGATATTTTTACCGTACATGATATTTTAAAAAGTAAGGGAGAAATCTAATGGAACGTTATACTCAACTTTTTGAACGCTTGAACCGCGTTAACCAAGGTGCTTTCGTTCCGTTCGTAACATTAGGCGATCCTGACGCTGAGCTATCCTTAAAAATTGTAGATGCCCTAATTGCTGGTGGCGCTGATGCATTAGAAATTGGTATTCCTTTCTCCGATCCTCTCGCTGATGGTCCTACTATCCAAAATGCGAATTTAAGGGCGTTTAAAAGTGATATTACCCCAACATTGTGCTTTGAACTTTTGGCTCGGATAAGGCAGAAACACCCTGATATGCCCATTGGCTTACTTGTCTATGCCAATTTGGTCTTTAGTAATGGTATCGATAACTTTTATTCACGTTGTCAACAAGCTGGTGTCGATTCAGTATTGGTCGCAGATGTTCCTATGCGTGAGTCAAAGCCCTTTCGCGAGTCTGCCTTAGCACATGGTATTGCGCCTATTTTTATTTGCCCGCCAAATGCTGATGAGCCATTACTCAAGCAAATTGGTGAATATAGCCAGGGCTATACTTACTTATTATCAAGAGCAGGAGTGACAGGAACAGAAAAACGTGCTGAGACACCATTGACTAACTTAATTAGTCGGTTAAATGAGTATCAGGCAGCACCACCACTACAAGGATTTGGTATTTCTGAACCATCTCAAGTTAGCGAGGCAATCGCTAATGGCGCAGCTGGTGCCATTTCAGGCTCTGCCGTGGTTAAAATTATCGAAAATAATCTTCATCGCCCTGATATTATGCTGGCAGAACTTACCCAGTTCGTGGCAAAAATGAAGGCAGCAACACAAAAATAGCGAAATACCCCCACCCTCGATAAACGCCATATCCTGTATGGCGTTTTTTATTTACGATTTTAATTTGCCATTACGGGCGTCTATAAGTTGAATTTTTTCCACTTTCTACTGATACTAAAATTATCAGCGAGAAACTAATTGTAATCATTGTTTATTATGCTGATAAGATCTTGTTGGATGACTTAACCATCACGTATTTTGGCGTTTGACACGTTAGGAGATAAAGGATGAAACTATTCAAATCTGTTAGTGCATTACTTGTCGCTTTCTTTATGGCTTTCACGCTAGCTGCTTGTGCACCAACCGATAAATCTGAAGGCACCGGTGGCTACATTGATGATACTGTCATTACGACTAAAGTAAAATCTGCCCTACTGGCTGAGAAAAACCTAAAATCAACTCAGATTAGTGTTGAAACCTTTAAAGGACGCGTGCAATTAAGTGGCTTTGTCGATTCTAAAGCAGATGCAAATAAAGCCATAGAGGTCACTAAAAAAGTAAAAGGCGTCCAATCTGTCATTGACTCAATGAAAATCCGCTAATACATCATCAATCAACCATTATAAATATCAGCTCAAATTGGGCTGATATTTATATCAGAAATATATCTTACATATTTCCTAAAAATAATAATTACGTTACTTTAATACATTAACAATTGTTGGTATTTTGTTATTTTATCGTTATAAAAAATAGAGGTTATTATTTTCTATGAAATCGTATAATAGATAAATTACATTTTTAGTTAAAAAATTATTCCTAATTTATATCCAAAAAAATCCGAGAATAAATATTCTCGGATTTACTACTACATTCCATTTCAAGTTAGGCATCTGCCTATTATGCATCCTGCAAATTCGATTAGAAGCGATAACCTACGCCAAACATAAATACGAATGGGTCAAGGCGAGTATCAACTTTTTGTTGAGCGCCGTTAAATTTAAATTTAACATCCGTATCAATATCCATCCACCAAAGAGAGGCGTTTAACATCCAATTTTCAGTCAGCATGTAGTCCATACCGGCTTGCGCTGCAAAGCCCCAAGAGCTAGACAGGTCAAGGTCACTCAAGCCCAGCTGTTTTGCCCCTGAATTAAATTTCTCATCAAAGAAGAAAGTATAGTTAATACCTGCACCTAAATAAGGGCGTAATTTATCTTCTTTACTACCAAAATAATATTGTGCCATCAAAGTAGGTGGTAAATGATGAACTGTCGCAATATTGCCTAATTCACCTAAACTAACTTTATGCTCGAATGGCGTTGCAGCTAATAATTCCACACCGATATTATCGGTAACCATGTAGCTGAATGTCAGCCCTAATTGAGTATTATTATTTGCATTAAAATGACCTAGGCCACCTAATACATCATCAGAGCCTGCATTCGGACGGACAGTTGCAGTACCTGCACGGAAAATAAAATCGCCAGCTTCATGAGCAAATGAAGCAGCTGGTGCAAGCGTTGCGGCAGCTAAGACAAGCGCAGTGAGTTTTTTCATTATTAATCCCATTCCTGTGTTTATTATTTTGGTTTAAATATACCGTTTAATTTTATTTAATGTTCAAATCAAGATCACATCTTTTAATAAAGATAACCTAATCTGACTAAGTTGAATTTATTATTCCATTTATAATTTTTTTGATTTTGATGTAAATCAATTTTTGTTATATATACTTTAAAATAAGAATTGATTACCTCGCTTTTAAATTTAACACACCACTTAAAGTTGTATTTAAAATATCCCTTAATAAAGATAGTAAAAATAAATGAAATCGCCTTTGCTAATCAGCCTTCACGCTGACTGCTCCTTTTTTGCTCACCCCCAGTCTTTTCTGATCTTTCTCTACCTATGCGATAGATACTCAGTTACAATCAGCTAAAATTTTATCCCGTTTGTAGATAGGAGCAGTTACATGTCCATTTCGGCCAACTCACTCATCAATGATAGTGTGAATTTTTTCAAAAATCAGTTAGGTGGCCTATTCACAATAGCGCTGTTAGCAGCTGTTGTGAGCGTTATTATTTACGCTATATTGATACCCGATCCACAACTCTTTGTGACTTATCTTGAATCTCTTAAAAAACTCACTGAAGTAGGGAGTCAGGGCGCCCAATACTGGTTGGAAAATATGACAGATCAAGAAAAAAATGCGATCATCCATGTTTTCTTTGGTACACTCCTCCCCACTATCTTAGGTAGCACCATATTAATTTGTGGGGTTTTATCCTATATCAACCGTCTTTCACGTGGTGAAGATATTACTGCTATGCAAGCCCTATCCTCATCATTGCCAAAAATCCCTTCTATTTTTTTACTCGTCCTCATTTGCTCTTTGCTTGTGCAGATAGGGATTAACTTGTTTATCGTTCCTGGGGTTCTTCTTGCAATTGGCTTTTCCTTAGCCCCTGCCGTGCTAATCAGCGAAAATGTGAGTCCATTTAGCGCAATAGGTAAAAGCTGGAAAATAGCCTATGCAAATTGGCGTATCATCTTACCTATGATTATGATTTGGCTAGCATCACAAATGCTGATCGCTTTACTTTTTAATATGTTTGAACTGAATTATATCGTATCTAACGGGATTTCATTTTTTGTCAATAACCTGATTGCAGCCTTTGTCCTGCTTTATTTTTTCCGCCTATATATGCTGGTGAACCTCAAATAGTGTTGTTCACTGGCACCATAAAAAAACTGCACCTAGTTATTATTAGGTGCAGTTTTTCATTTTAAATCGAAACTAGAGCGTAACTTGTTCTTCCATCTCTTTTATCTGTTTTTGTTGCTTACTTTGGATCAAACGGATAGCAAAATAGATATCAGGTACGACTAACAGATCATCATCTGAGCGACTAATTTTATTTTTCTCTAGCCAACTGTTGATTGATGTTCTTCTCCCCGCGAGTACTAACGTCACTCCTTTTGCCTTTAATCCAGTCACGATATCGTTCAAGGCCGAAAAAACACTCACATCATTATGAGTGAAACTAACAGCAGCATCGACAATCACCCATGCAGGACGTTTAGGCTGGTTATCCAAATGCTTATTTAAACGCTCTTTAAAATAGTTAACGTTAAAATAGGTCAATGGAGAGTTAAACCGGTAGATAAGCACGTCTTCAACAGGTTGAACGCCATTATCTTTAGAAATCGAATGCAACATTCCTTGGTCATCGACCCCTAACAATTGGTCTGTTGGGCGAAAAATAACTCTGATAAATTGTAATAACCCCAGTAAAACTGCCAATCCCACGCCGTTAATCAACCCTGCCACCAGCACTGCACCTAACGTAAAAATGCTCAGTGTAAAGGCTTGCTTATTACGTTTACGCATCGATAAAATATTACGAAAACTAAGTAGTGACCATGTCGATACAACCAGTACCATTCCCAACGCTGGCATTGGGATGTACTCTAATAGATCAACCGAAAATAAAAGTACGATTAAAATAGCTAACGCCGCAACAATAGAGACGAGTTGGGTTTTACCCCCCATCATATCATTAACGGCAGTACGGCTGCTGGCGGCACTTACAGCAAATCCTTGTGACAACGCTGAGGCGAGATTTGCCATTCCCAATGCTCGTAACTCTTGATCGGCATCGACAGAATAGCCATTTTTACTTGCAAAACTTCTTGCCGTCATCATAAAACTAACAAAGCTAATAACGGCTAAGTTAAGTGACGGAGTGATCAGGTCACGCATTAAACCAGGATCAAACTGCGGCATTGGAATAAAAGGTAACCCCTCACCTAAATCCCCTACAATACTGATACCATATTTTTCAATATTAAATACATAACTGACCAAGGTTGCCAAAACCATTGCAATTAATAGTGATGGCCACAGATTACGTACTTTTTTGATCACAATGATAACCGCGAGCGTCGCAACTGACATCAGTAACGTAGGAATATGACTATCTAATAGTGCGGTAGGAAACGCCACCAAACGTTCAATAAAACCGCTCGGTAACTGAGTAATACCAAATACTTTCCCTATCTGGCTGACAATAATAGTTAATGCGACTCCATTTAATAACCCTTGCAAAATAGGTCGTGATAAAAAATCAGCAAAAGTCCCTAACCTAAATCGTGCGGCAATTAAACACCAAATCCCTGTCATCAAACTCATGACAATTATCAATTGCCATCGCGTCGCATCATCCCCCATAGCTAAAGGACTGACCGCCGCAGCGATTACCGCACAAGTCGCCGCATCGGGACCAATAATTAACTGTTTAGATGTGCCAAATAATGCGTAGATAATCATTGGAAAAACACAGGCATATAACCCTATAATCGCGTTTATTCCCATGAGTTCGGCGTACGCAATTGCAACAGGCAAAGCGACTGCAGCAACCGATAACCCCGCTTTTATATCAGGACCAAAATCAGCAAAACGATAATTAAATAACGTTTCTAAGCCGGGCATCCAGACAAACAGTCTCGCCTTTATCATTGTCGGAAAACTCTCTAAAAATTAATGAGTTAAATTATTATAAATACTATATATATCCGATATATTAAAGATTATCTATCACTTATCTCAAATAAAAGTAAAATAGTGCAAATATGATTGGTAACAAAGCATGTTTATTGGTAAAAAGAAGCAAATTTTTAACAATTAGCGCAAAAATCAGTTAAACTACCCCATTATTTTTTATGCAAGGCCTCGGTAACCACGGTTATGAAACAACTTATTGATTTTATCCCTCTGGTGATATTTTTTATTGTCTATAAAATTTATGGTATCTATTATGCCAGTGGTGCTCTATTAGTAGCGACGCCTCTTGCGTTACTCGCAACTTATTTAATTTATAAGCACGTCGAAAAAGTGGCCAAAATCACCTGTCTGATTGTGATGATTTTTGCTTCTCTCACTCTTATTTTCCACACGGATTCTTTTATAAAGTGGAAGGTGACCATTATCTATGCACTGTTTGCACTGGCATTATTGATTAGCCAATGGTTTACTGAAAAACCATTAATTCAACGTATGTTAGGCAATAATCAAGAAATTAGGCTGCCAGACAACATTTGGGTCAAGTTAAATAGTGCATGGGTGATTTTCTTTATTGCATGTGCTGCGCTGAATGTTTATATCGCATTTTGGTTGCCTTTAGATGTTTGGATGAATTTTAAGGTATTCGGTTTAACCGCTGGCACTCTGATTTTTACTGTGCTCAGTGTGATTTATATTTATAAAAATATGTCCAAAGAGCCTAGAGAGCAGCCAACAGAACAAACTAAAGAAGAAAAATAAACATATTCAATAAAAAAACCTGCAAGAGCAGGTTTTTTTGTCTTTAACGTCCTTTACCTAATGCTTGTTCGATTTTCTTATCTGTATTGTATTGCGATAATGCATACACTGACCAAATCGCTGCTGGAAGCCAACCGATTAAAGTAATTTGTAAGATCAGACAAATAATACCTGCAAATGGGCGACCAATAGTAAAAAATTGCAGCCACGGTAGCAAAATTGCCAATATTAATCTCATGTCACCTCTCCACTACAGACTTAAAAACCTAGGATATCGCCATTGTAGACAGTCAACTTTCAATATGAAATATAAAAAACACTTCTTGCAGTTTCTTTGCATTTTTTTAGTCTATTACATTGATTATGTTTATGGTTTACCCTGCATAATAAACAATTAAAGCTCCCCTTTGCTGTTTTTGGCAGCAATGAAGTCGTCGAAACATGATTCATCGTGACGAATACTCTGATTCTAGTTTATGATAAAAAACGAATTTGAATCGTTTTATATTTTGATAAAGAGTTTGATATGCAATTACCAAACGGGGAATTAGTTCTACGTACTTTAGCTATGCCTGCCGATACAAATGCAAATGGGGATATTTTTGGCGGCTGGCTAATGTCTCAAATGGATATAGGTGGCGCGATATTAGCCAAAGAGATCGCGCTGGGTCGTGTGGTTACTGTGGCGGTGAATGGTATTAAATTTCAAAAGCCCGTCGCCGTAGGTGATGTGGTATGTTGTTACGCTCGTTGCTTAAAAACGGGCAAAAGCTCCATTACCATTAATATCGAAGTATGGGTTAAAAAAGTGGCAACGGAGCCTGTAGGCCATCGTTATCGTGCAACCGATGCCGTTTTTACCTATGTTGCCGTTAATGATGATAATACACCTCGTGAACTGCCAAAAGAGAAACAGCATTTTCAGTTAGAAAGCACTGAATAGCGCCTGCATATCTATCGCCCTTAACGATAAAACCCCCACAACACTCTCTGTTATGGGGGTTTTATTTAGGGTCTATTTTGATTATTGCTTTAAACTTGGCTCACCGTACCATCAATTTTAAAGTAGATTTCTGTGACATAACCTTTTGCTGGAAGTTTTTCAAAAACCCAACGGTTCATCGCGCGTTTTACATCACGTTCAAATAAACCTTTAGGTGAAGATTCTACAAATTCAATATTCGTAACGCGGCCATCTTCAGTGATGTCATAACGTACTTTAACATAGCCATCTTTACCTAAGCGACGAGCGCGGTCTGGGTATGCAGGTGCCTGCTTGCGTAGCGCTTTAGGGCCACGACGCTCTGACGATTGAGCACTGTTCGTTGCCCCTTTGTTATTCGCCATGACGTTGGTATTCGATTTAGGTGCCCCTGCGTTAAGATTAGATAACGGTTTCAGATCATTTTTCGCTAACTGTTTCTCAACAGGTTTAACATCCTTTTTGATTTCACGCTTTTCTTCTTTCTTAGGTTTTGGTTTTTTCTTAACTTCAGGTTTCTTTTCTAGCGCGATCGCAGGTTTTACAACAGGCTCAGGCTCAACAATCGGCTCGGGTTCAGGTTCTGGCTCAGGTTCCGGTTCGGGTGCAGGTTGAGGTTCAGCGGCAGGCACCTCCGCTGGTTCATCTGATTCAAACGAGACCATGGCAACCGTTATTGGCTCCACCACAGGGGGCATTTTCGGTTGATTGAAAATCCATGCCATAGCAAGCCCTGCGTGAATAGACAATGAAATGATAATAATAAGAGGCCAACGGATCCAACGCATAAGAATTTTCTACCCTACGACTTTAAACCTTAAGAATATGACTGATAGTTTAAATGCAAATAGCAATCATATTCAATAAGGTTTGTCACTCAAAGCGAAAATTGTGAAACCGGACCTCAATCTTTTCACTCACTCCACTGGGTAAATAGCAAGGAGCGACGGCGTTTGTAGATATCAAATTTTCTTATCGCGTAAATAGTCATATTGCGCCTTGAGTGCCCTTCAAGCCAGCGACGACGGCGACGTAATGATTGTCTCAACATCCGCCAGCGACCAACTTCATGCCTACTACGTCTCATTTTTCTATCCTTTTATTACTGAGTTTAACTACGTATGAAATTGGCAAAATATTATAGACCTTTGGTCACGCTAGCCAAGAAATACCTGTCATTTGATAAAAAAACCGTTCGAATAACGATGTTCATGATGCTAAAGGGGAACTTATAAATAGAATTAATTGTTTTTTCACCATTAATCTATAAGATTTAGCAAAGCTTTTACGATGAATGTTTGCTAAATTCTATCAGTGTTAGCATCAATTTTTATTTTTTATCAAATCTGTTTCATTTTTTGACTATTTTTACACTCTCCAATTTGTGAGGCATGTAATCGATTATGGCAACTGTGTATACGCTATTGAGCTGGTTATTATTTTTCGTCTATTGGCTAGTCATTGCAGCAATTACCGTTCGAATCCTTGTTAAACGACGCCCTGTCACTTCAGCGATGACCTGGTTACTGATCATCTACATTCTGCCATTGGTCGGTATCATTGCTTATATTGCCTTCGGTGAGTTGCATTTAGGTAAACGGCGGGTTGATAAAGCGCAACAGATGTGGCCCTCTGTGGCAACTTGGCTCGAGAATTTACGTCACTCTAAACACATTTTTGCCACTGAAAATAGTCCTGTTGCCGAGCCACTGTTTCAATTGTGTGAGAAACGGCAAGGTATTGCTGGCGTTAAAGGCAATCGAATTCAATTGATGACCACTTGTGAAGAGTCATTAAAATCGATTGTCAATGATATCAATAATGCACAGCACTCAATCGAGATGGTATTTTATATCTGGCAACCCGGGGGATTGGTAGATGGTGTCACTGAAGCCCTACTCAATGCCGCTAAGCGAGGTGTCAAATGCCGTATTATGGTTGACTCGGCGGGTAGCTGGCATTTCTTCCGTAGCGATTACCCCGATAAAATGCGTGCGGCAGGTATTGAGTTTATCGAATCCTTAAAAGTCAATTTAATGCGTTTTTTCTTACGCCGCATGGACTTGCGTCAGCACCGCAAAATTATCGTGATTGATAATTATATTTCATATACTGGAAGTATGAATATGGTTGACCCTCGCTACTTTAAACAGGATGCAGGGGTCGGTGAATGGGTGGATATCCTTGTGCGCATGGAAGGCCCTGTCAGCACGACATTAGGTATTGTCTACGCCTTTGACTGGGAAATGGAAACGGGGCAACGTATTTTGCCACCCCCCCCAGACACGAATATTATGCCATTTGAGCAAGCTAACGGTCACACCACTCAAATGATTGCATCTGGGCCAGGGTTCCCTGATGAGTTGATCCAACAATCACTGATGACGGCTATTTTCTCTGCCCGCAAACAGCTTATCATGACGACCCCTTATTTCGTGCCGAGTGATGATCTATTGCACGCGATTTGTACTGCCGCCATGCGCGGAGTTGATGTGAGTATTGTTATGCCAAGGCAAAATGATTCATTTCTCGTGCGCTGGGCAAGCCGTTCGTTTTATACTGAACTACTTGAAGCTGGCGTGAAAATTTATCAATTTGAAGATGGCCTGCTACACACTAAGAGCGTTCTGGTCGATAGTGAACTAAGCCTCGTTGGTTCAGTTAACTTAGATATGCGAAGCTTATGGCTGAATTTTGAAATAACTGTTGTGATTGATGATAAAAACTTTGGTAGTGACCTTACTCTTGTTCAATATGATTATATCGCACGTTCCACACGCCTTGAGATAGAAGAGTGGGAGCAACGGCCTTTCTGGAACCGAGTTGTTGAACGTTTATGCTATTTCTTTAGCCCGTTATTGTAATTTTTTATTTTAGGAACTGTCATGACTAAGCCACAATCCATTAAACTTATTGATGAAGATGAAATCATTGAGATAGCCTATGACCTGTTCCTTGAGCAAGCAATGGATAATTTAGAGCCAGCCGATCAAGTTATTTTTGCATTGCAATTTGAAGAGTGTGGCGCGGCTGAAATTGTTCCTCTCAGCCAACATTGGCGGGATGTTATTCAGCCTGATTTTGATTTAGATACATTGAGTGAAGTGATTATTGGGTTGGCGCAATCCGATGACGATGAAATTGCTGACATTTTTGCCCGCATTTTAATTAGCCGCCATCCAGCCCAACCTTTTCACCATATTTTATGGAAGCGCTAGTTTCGTTAAACATGCCGCAATGAGGATATAGCAACCTGCTATTAAAAGTAATCGTGAATTTAAATTCGCTAAACGCGCCCTAGCTTTTAAGTTAGGGCGCGATTTTTATGGTCAATATCAATAAATGATCCCAAGAAAAATGCCAGTTAGCATCACTAACTGGCATTCTAACTAGGCATACAAATCCGTTATAGTGGATCGACTTTTAAACAAGATACCGCATGTTTAAAGCTCCCTTCTAATAAAGGTTTTGTTTTAGCGCAGCCTTCATCAGCAAGTGGACAGCGAGTTCTAAATACACAACCTGAAGGCGGATTAATGGGTGACGGCAGTTCCCCTTCAAGTAATTCAATGGTTTTATTTTTTTCCTTGTCAGGATCAGGAACGGGTACCGCAGACATTAGTGCTTTGGTATAAGGATGAAGTGGATTGTTATACACTTCATCATAGGTGCCTAATTCAACGGCATTTCCCAAATACATCACTAATACACGGTCAGAGATATGTTTGACGACCGCGAGGTCATGGGCAATAAATATTAAGGATAGGCCCATTTCCCTTTGAAGCTCTTGTAATAAGTTAACGACTTGCGCTTGAATAGAGACATCAAGTGCAGAGACAGGCTCATCACAAATGACCAGTTTAGGCTCAAGGATCAATGCCCTTGCTATCCCAATACGCTGGCATTGCCCCCCTGAAAATTCATGGGGATAACGGTTAATCAGATTAGGTAATAACCCTACCCGCATCATCATTTTTCTGACCTTTTCGATCACTTCAGATTGCGGCATTTTTGGATTATACGTTTTCAGTGGCTCGGCAATAATGTCGCCTATCGTCATGCGAGGGTTCAGCGATGCCAAAGGATCTTGGAAAATCATTTGAATATCGCTACGTATATCCCGCCACTGTTTTTCATTTAATCCTAATAAATTATTCCCCAGCCAGCTCACAGAGCCGCCTGTCGATTTTACTAAGCCAATAATGGCACGTGCGAAAGTTGATTTCCCGCACCCTGACTCCCCAACAACACCTAATGTTTCGCCTTCATACAGACGTAACGTCACGCCATCAACAGCTTTTAAGCTTTTATCAGGCTGCCAGAACCACTGTTTTTTATCTCGAATAGAGAAATGCACTTTTAAATCATTGACCTCGAGCAAAACTGGCCTATTTTCATGTTGTGTCATACCAGCTCCTCCACCGGCTTAAAGCAAGCTCTTAATCGACCCGCTGAAAATGCATTCAGCTCAGGCTCTTGTTCAATACATTGTGCATTCGCATATTGGCAACGTGGCGAGAATGGGCAGCCTTTTGGTAAGCGCAATAAGTTAGGTGGGTTACCCGCTATGGTCGCTAGGCTTTCATCATCGCCATCCAAACGCGGCACTGCGGCAAGTAGCCCTAATGAATAAGGATGAGAGGGTTGATAGAAAATATCTCGGGCTGAGCCATACTCCATAGTGCGCCCCGCATACATCACTAACACTTTGTCACACACGCCAGCGACGACCCCTAAGTCATGGGTGATCAAGATAATAGCGGTATCAAACTCTTTTTTCAGTTCATTTAACAGAGTCATGATTTGTGCTTGAACCGTGACATCTAACGCGGTTGTTGGCTCATCGGCAATCAATAACTTAGGCTGACACAATAACGCCATCGCAATCATAACCCGTTGACGCATCCCCCCAGAAAACTCATGGGGATACATATTCATTCGTTTACGTGCTTCTGGCATTTTAACGGCATCCAACATGCGAACAGACTCCTCAAATGCCTCTTGCTTACTCATCCCTTTATGTAGCATTAACACTTCAGATAATTGTGTGCCAATCTTTAAATATGGATTGAGAGAAGTCATCGGGTCTTGGAAGATGATAGAGATTTCTTCCGCACGCATCTTATTTAACGCTTTTTCTTTTAAATTTAAAATTTCACGTCCGTTAAATATCGCTGAGCCACCTATTTTGCCGTTACGCGCTAACAGCCCCATTAATGCAAATGCTGTTTGTGATTTTCCTGAGCCTGACTCACCGACAATACCCAGTGTTTCGCCAGCACGTAGTTCAAAATTCAACTTGTTGACTGCGGTGACATCACCATCAGGAGTTGAAAAGGTCACATTGAGATCTTTTACACTCAAGAGAGGGTTAGATGATTGAATATTAGACATAATAGCTCCCTCTAACGGTCTTTCGGGTCGAGGGCATCACGTAAACCATCGCCGATAAAGTTAAAACAAAACAGAGTTACTACTAGAAAACCCGCGGGGATCAGTAATAGCCATGGCGTCACTTCCATTGAGTTTGCCCCATCACTCAATAACGCTCCCCAGCTACTAAGCGGCTCTTGTGTCCCTAACCCTAGAAAGCTTAAAAATGATTCAAATAGGATCATACTTGGCACCAGTAATGACGCATACACCACAACCACACCTAATACATTAGGAACGATATGGCGCAAAATAATATGACGCGTACTCACCCCACAAACTAAAGCAGCCTCAATAAACTCTTTGCGTTTCAGTCCTAAAGTTTGCCCACGAACGATACGCGCCATATCCAGCCAAGAAACCATCCCTATCGCAACAAATATCAATAAGATATTTGTACCGAAGAGTGTTACCAACAAGATCACAAAAAACATAAATGGAAATGAGTTTAAGATCTCCAACAAACGCATCATGATGGAGTCCACTTTCCCGCCAACATAACCTGCAATAGAGCCATATAAGGTACCAACAACCACAGCAACCAATGCAGCAGCCACCCCTACCATCAGAGAAATTCGTCCACCAATCGCTACCCTCACCAAAAGATCACGGCCAGAGGCGTCGGTGCCAAAATAGTGACCACTTGCCAAATCAGGAGGCATCGACATCATTTCCCAATCAGTATCATCATATAAAAAGGGAGATAACATGGGTGCAAAGATGACAAATAAGGTGATCAAAAATAGGATAAAGAGGCTAAAAATTGCCGCTCGGTTATGCATAAACCGACGTCGTGCATCCTGCCATAAACTGCGCCCTTCAATATCTAATTGCTCAGAAAGCTTTTCCAGAGCTTCACTATTTTTTTGATTTAATAACATAGCGTTCTCTCCGGACTAATAGCGAATTTTCGGGTCGATAACGGCATACAGCACATCGACAATAGCGTTAAAGGTAATCGTTAATACGCCAACTAAGATTGTTAGGCTAAGCACCAAAGAGTAATCACGGTTTAACGCGCCATTAACAAACAATTGCCCTATACCTGGTAAACCAAAGATAGTTTCAATAACCATCGAACCCGTAATAATCCCCACAAAAGCAGGCCCCATATAAGAAAGCACAGGGAGTAATGCTGGTTTTAAGGCATGTCGTAAAATGATCGTACGCAGTGGTAAGCCTTTTGCGCGTGCTGTACGAATAAAGTTGGAGTGCATGATTTCAATCATGGAGCCACGCGTAATACGCGAAATACTTGCAATATAAGCTAGTGATAATGCCACCATCGGCAAAATCATATGTTTGAGGTTACCACCATCCCAGCCACCACCGGGGAGCCATTTCAAATGAATGGCGAATATCAGCACCAATAACGGTGCCACAACAAAGCTTGGGATGACAACCCCCGTCATGGCGAACCCCATGACTGTAAAATCCCATTTGCTATTTTGATTCAATGCGGCAATAACCCCCGCTGTCACACCAAAGAAGACGGCGACGATAAAAGCAGTTGCACCTAATTTCGCAGACACTGGGAAGGCTTTTGCCACTAAGTCGTTAACGCTGTAGTCTTTATATTTAAATGATGGACCAAAGTCACCTTTAGATAATTGAACTAAATAGCTGAAATACTGTTTATACATAGGGTCATTCAGATGGTATTTCGCTTCAATATTTGCCATAACTTCAGGTGGTAATTTACGTTCCCCCGTAAAAGGGCTGCCTGGTGCTAAACGCATCATAAAAAATGAAATTGTAATAAGAATAAAAAGTGTCGGGATCGCTTCAAGTAAACGCCGTAAAATAAATTTTAACATTGCCCTTTCCTACTTCCGTTGCTTAGTCGGACCAATAATCATATTGTTATCCGGCTCCGAAGAGCCGGATTATTATTGTTAGTGCTTGATAATATAAAGGTCTTTTGTATGCAGGTTGTCTAGCGGGTCTTTTCCTGTATACCCACCTACATACGGCTTAACTAAACGAGTATTAACATAGTAATAAAGAGGCACAACAGCGGAGTCTTTATCTAGGATTTTTTCTGCTTTATTGTACAAATCAGAACGTTCTTCATCTGTTTTTACTTGCAAAGTCTGCTTCATCACCGCATCAAATTCTTTGTTCTTATAGTGAACCGTATTATTACTACTATTAGACAGTAACATATTGAGGAAGGAAGACGGTTCATTATAGTCAGCACACCATCCTGCACGTGCGACATCATAAGCACCTTGGTGTCGGCTATCTAAGAAGGTTTTCCACTCTTGGTTTTCCAATTTCACTTCTGCGCCGATATTTTTCTTCCACATTGATGATGCAGCAATGGCAATACGTTTATGTAAATCGGAGGTGTTATACAGCAGGTTAAATTTCAACGGATTTGATTTATTATAACCAGCCTCTTCAAGTAGCTGTTTCGCTTTTTCATTGCGTTGCTCTTGCGTCATGTTGGTATACCAATCCGGTTTTTCAGTTTTCATGCCACTGGTAAATGGCGGTGTGAAACCATATGCCGGAATATCCCCTTGAGCCTTCACTTTATAGGTGATCACATCCCTATCCATTGATAGCTTCAATGCCTCTCTGACTCGAGGGTCATTAAATGGCGGTTTTTCGTTATTAATTTCGTAGTAATAAATGCACAGATATGGGTTCACGCGTAACTCATTAGGCATGCTTTTTTGTAGGCTCTTAAATTGCTCAATTGGTAAATTGCTATAGGTCATATCAATTTCACCGCTGCGGTAGCGGTTAACGTCAGTCACCTCTGAAGAAATCGGCAGGTAGGTCACTTGATCGATAATGGTATTAGCGTTATCCCAATATGTTGGACTACGCTCAAGAACGATACGTTCGTTAACGGTCCAATCTTTTAGTTTATAAGCACCATTGCCTACAAAGTTTTGTGGTTGCGTCCATTTAGCGCCATATTTCTCAACCACTTTTTTATTAACCGGTGACATTGATGAGTGGATCATCAATTTGGGGATATAAGGAACCGCCTCACTTAACTCCAGCACAAGAGTATGATCATCTAATGCTTTAACACCCAGCTCTTCGGGTTTTTTCTTTCCGGTAATAATATCATCGACATTCTTAATGTGTGCATATTGTAGATAGCTCGCATAAGGAGAAGCGGTATCAGGGTCAACGATACGTTGGAAACTATAAACGAAGTCTTGTGCTGTTACAGGGTCACCGTTTGACCATTTAGCCCCTTCACGAATTTTAAACGTCCACTCTTTAAAATCTTTATTTTCCCAACTTACAGCTGAGCCAGGTAAGATTTCACCATTAGGACCTACGACCGTTAAACCTTCAAAGAGATCACGCGCTAAAGCCGATTCAGGAACACCTTCAATTTTATGTGGATCTAGGGATTGAGGTTCAGAGCCATTATTACGGACTAACGTTTGTTTTTCTGCAAGTTCAACACCAGCAGGCACTGTAGCGGCAAAGCTGCTCGCTATCCCCCCTGTCATCAATCCAGCGGCAACACCTAAAGCAATCATGGTTTTATGAATGTGTTTACTCATTTTATCCGTTACTCCCATACCATATATTATGGTGACATTGTGGATTAATATGTTTACCCATTCGGTAAACTGTTTTTTTAATTATTTAATTACTATTTATTATCTTGATTTATATATAACCGTTTAATATCCATATTATCAAGAGGGTCTTTTCCTTTGAATCCACCAACCGAAGGTTTAATTAAACGCACACTGACCCGATAATAGACGGGAATAATCGCTGAATCTTGATCGAGTAGTGCTTCCGCCTGCTGATAGATTTGTTTACGACTGGCGTCATCTGGCGCGCTCAATGCCTTTTCTAACAAAGCATCGAATTTTGAGTTTTTATAAAATGCGGTGTTATTACTGCTATCTGACGACATAATATTTAAAAATGCCGATGGTTCATTATAATCAGCGCACCAAGTCGCACGCACAACATCATAGTTACCATCATGGCGACTCTGTAACGACGTCTTCCATTCTTGATTTTGTAAACTTACCTCGGCCCCAATATTTTTTTTCCACATTGAAGCTGCGACGATAGCCTGCTGTTTATTTTGATCGGATGTGTTATACAGAAGTGAGAATTTCAGTGGATTTTGCGCATTGTAACCCGCTTCTTCCAAAAGAGCCTTTGCACGCTGGTAGCGTTTTTCATTACTCCAATTTGCCCACTCTGGTGGGGAAAAATCGCCATTATTAATGAAAGTAGGTGTAAAACCATAAGCAACAATTTGCCCTTGTGCCATTATTTTATTCGTAATGGTTTCCCTATCTAACCCGAGCTTTATCGCCTCTCGCACTCTCGGATCGGTAAATGGTGGTTTGCTATTATTAATCTCGTAGTAGAACGTACATAGGTAAGGACGAATATATAATTCGTTCGGTCGTTCTATTTGCATTTTTTTATAAAGAACAGGCGGAATTGCTGAATTACTGATATCAATTTCACCGCTACGATAACGGTTTACATCACTCACTTCTGAAGAAATAGCTAAAAATGTCGCTTCATCAATTTTACTGTTTTGATTATTCCAATACTGTGGATTACGCTTCAAAACAATCCGTTCATTGACAACCCATTTATCTAATACATAGGCTCCATTGCCGATAAAATTTTTGGGCTGAGTCCATTTATCGCCATATTTTTCAATCGCCTTTCTGTTTACGGGCTTCATCGCCGTGTGATTAAGCATATCGATAAAATAAGGTACTGGATGGGTCAACGTGACTTGCAAATGTTTCTCATCCAACGCTTTCACACCAAGAGACTCAATTGGCTTTTTACCTTTTAAAATTTCAGAAGCATTCTCAATATAGGCATTTTGCAAGTAACTTGAGTAAGGAGAGCCTGTTTTAGGGTCGGCTAACCGCTGCCAGCTATACACAAAGTCTTGTGCAGTCACTGGTGTACCATCGCTCCACTTGGCATTATCTCTGAGAGTAAACACCCATGTAGTATAATTATCATTAGTCCAACTTTCGGCAACACCGGGTGTCACCTTACCATCCACATCCGTATAAACGAGCCCTTCAAGAAGATTAAGAATAATATTGCTCTCAGGGATCCCTTCGACTTTATGGGGGTCTAATGACGAAACCTCTGTGCCGTTATTAATGGTAATCGCTTGCTTAATCGACGCAGACACTGGATCTGCATTAGTGTGTAATGCAACTAAAAATATAGGTAGTGAATACAAACTCTTGGTAAAAAAATTCATTATCACCCTCAACGGTTATTTGGTTGCTACAACAAACTTCAGCATCCTATCTGGTTATTTTGTTTCGCGTCATACCCTGAAACTTAGAGTATTTCCCTTTGGATTAGTTTTAATAATCCACTTTTGGCCTCTCACATTTTTGTTGCAAAATGTTAAAATTGTGTAATCACCCGCAAACTAGACAAGCCTGTGTTAAACTAAAAGCGTTATGATTTTATTGTATAAATAGATGATTATTCTGTTATTCATCTATTCGCGCAATTGAGACTTGTTTAAACATATCATTAACATTGAATAAATTAAATAGCGCAAAAATTTACTTGGCTCACATTTCCTTACTTTTTATGCCTTATTTAGCAAAAAATGCGACATATTATTATAAGAAAAGGGAATTGAAATCAGCACAAAATAACAGCAGATTAGCAGGCAAAAGATAATCTATTTATGACTATCATTTAATAGAATAACACCATCATTTTTTATTAGTGATACCTATAAGGTAAAAAACGATAATGGTGTTTATTTGTTTGGCGTTTTTTTAATCGGAATATTATTACTAATGTAATAGACACTTATAGATCACCATATAATAGTGATCTATGAGCAAGAGAATTAGTATGTCAAAAAATGATTATAGAAGACCGGGAAATATTGCTTTAACCCCCGTAACAATAAACTCTATCCCCAGAGACATCAGAAGCAGTCCCATAATTCGCGTCACCACGTTAATCCCTGTTTGCCCTAAGTAGCGAACAAGCAATGATGCCGAGCGGAACAGTAACCAACAGCAAAATGCAAACACAATACTTGTCAGCGCCAGACCGATAAAGTTTTGCCAACCATGCCACCGAGATGACCAAACGATACAAGAGCTAATTGCCCCCGGTCCTGCCATTAGCGGTAATGCAAGTGGTACTACCCCGATACTATCTCGCACTGCTGTTTCTGTTTTCTCTTGTTTATTTTGTTTGTCTTCACCGATTTTCCCACTGATCATCGACATTGCAATCGTTACAATTAATATTCCACCCGCAATGCGGAATGAATCGATAGAAATACCAAATACTTGCAGAATTGAATCGCCGATTAATAATGATGTACATAAAATGATAGCGACAGAAGTATTCGCTATCGTATTTGTTTTGTTACGCCCAGCGCTACTTTGATAATTAGTCATGCTAATAAACACAGGCAGAATTCCCACTGGGTTTACTAACGCGAAAAGACCAATAAAAAATTTTATATAGCCTGATAAATCAAGTAATCCTGCACTCACGCATCAGCACCTTTAAATAATCAGATTTAAGAAAATCACAGATAGTTAAAGTTTATCACTAAATAAATAAAATAGATTCTGCTAAGTTTTATTTTAGCGGTTACTGTTAGTTATTCGCTTAAACTTCATGCAAATAATATGATTTTTTAGCTCTTTTTATTCGTTATCAAAAAATATTGTGTCTAATTTCAACAAAAAACATGCATTCCCTCAAAATAGGCTTGCTGAAAGGAGTCAGCTTTGAATTTTTGTGATCTGGATCACATCAATAAACACAAATAATGCTAATCTATTCTTAACTGATAGAGGGAGTTAATTTAAGAAAAGTACGCTTTTCACCTTGTACTAAAAGCTTTTTAAGCCAATAAGCGGATAAATAAAATATGTTAATAAATATAAACTATAATTTATCTACTCAGTTTTTAGCGTTTTAATGTTTCAAGAAGCACTGCTCATTGGCTTAAAAAGTTTAACATTTATCAGGAGTAATCTCTATGTCAGTAACTAATGTTACCGAACTCAATGACCTCGTTGCTCGTGTCAAAAAAGCTCAGCGTGAATTCGCTAACTTCTCTCAAGAGCAAGTTGACCGCATTTTCCGCGCAGCAGCGCTTGCAGCAGCAGACGCACGGATCCCACTCGCTAAACTTGCTGTAGAAGAATCAGGTATGGGTATTGTTGAAGATAAGGTGATCAAAAATCACTTTGCCTCTGAATATATTTATAATGCCTATAAAGACGAAAAAACCTGTGGTGTGCTTTCTGAAGACCCAACTTTTGGAACAATTACTATCGCTGAACCTATCGGTATTATCTGTGGTATCGTTCCAACCACTAACCCAACCTCAACCGCCATTTTTAAATCTTTAATTAGTTTAAAAACGCGTAATGCAATTATTTTTTCTCCGCACCCTCGCGCTAAAAATGCAACCAATAAAGCGGCAGAAATTGTTCTTAAAGCAGCTATCGAAGCTGGTGCACCAAAAGATATTATCGGTTGGATCGATGCACCATCGGTCGAATTATCTAATGCATTGATGCATCACGAGGATATCAACCTGATTTTAGCAACAGGTGGTCCTGGTATGGTGAAAGCGGCATACAGCTCCGGTAAACCTGCTATTGGTGTAGGCGCAGGTAATACACCGGTTGTTATCGATGAAACGGCCGATATCAAACGTGCTGTGGCGTCTATCTTGATGTCAAAAACCTTCGATAATGGCGTCATCTGTGCATCCGAGCAATCCGTTGTTGTCGTCGATGAAATTTATAATCAGGTTCGTGAACGCTTCGCGACCCACGGTGGCTATATACTGCAAGGTAAAGAGCTTAAAGCCGTTCAAGATGTTATTTTGAAAAATGGTAGTCTGAACGCAGCAATTGTTGGTCAAACTGCATATAAAATCGCTGAAATGGCCGGTGTTACTGTACCTGTAACCACGAAAATACTTATTGGCGAAGTCAAGGTGATTGCAGATTCAGAGCCATTTGCCCACGAAAAATTATCGCCACTCCTCGCCATGTATCGCGCTAAAAACTTTGAAGAGGCTGTAGACAAAGCCGAGCAATTAGTCGAAATGGGGGGTATCGGTCACACCTCTTGTCTATATACAGACCAAGATAACCAAGCTGAACGTGTTAATTACTTCGGCGTCAAAATGAAAACCGCGCGTATCCTCATTAATACGCCCGCTTCACAAGGGGGTATCGGTGACCTCTATAACTTTAAATTAGCGCCTTCTCTCACACTTGGTTGCGGTTCATGGGGTGGTAACTCAATCTCTGAAAACGTTGGACCAAAACATTTGATCAATACTAAAACCGTGGCGAAAAGAGCTGAAAATATGTTGTGGCATAAACTTCCTAACTCAATCTATTTCCGTCGCGGTTGTCTCCCTATTGCACTTGAAGAGATCGCAACGGATGGCGCAAAACGTGCATTTATCGTCACTGATGGCTATTTATTTAACAATGGCTATGTTGAAGAAGTGGTAAATGTACTGAAAAAACATCATATTGAAACCGACGTTTTCTTTGAGGTTGAAGCTGATCCTACATTAACGGTCGTCCGTAAAGGTGCCGCTCAAATGAACGCCTTTAAACCTGATGTCATTATTGCATTAGGTGGTGGCTCCCCAATGGACGCGGCCAAAATTATGTGGGTTATGTACGAACATCCAGAAACGCATTTTGAAGAATTAGCACTACGCTTTATGGATATCCGTAAACGTATTCACCGTTTCCCTAAAATGGGAGTGAAAGCAAAATTAGTTGCGATTACAACGACCTCAGGAACAGGCTCTGAAGTTACCCCATTTGCAGTGGTAACGGATGATAAAACAGGTCAAAAATACCCATTAGCGGACTATGCACTGACTCCAAATATGGCTATCGTCGATGCAAACCTTGTGATGAATATGCCGAAATCACTGACCGCATTTGGTGGTCTGGATGCTGTGACTCATGCGATGGAAGCCTATGTTTCTGTATTAGCGAATGAATACTCTGATGGTCAAGCATTACAAGCGCTTAGCTTATTAAAAGAGTACCTACCGACGAGTTATCATGAAGGGGCAACCAATCCTGTTGCAAGAGAGCGTGTCCATAACGCTGCAACCATCGCTGGGATTGCATTTGCAAACGCATTCTTAGGGGTTTGTCACTCAATGGCCCATAAATTAGGCTCTGAGTTCCACATACCACATGGATTAGCGAATGCCTTATTAATTAGTAACGTCGTTCGTTATAATGCTAACGATAACCCAACTAAACAAACGGCATTTAGCCAATATGACCGTCCACAAGCACGACGCCGTTATGCTGAAATAGCCGATCATTTAGGTTTAACAAAATCTAGCGACCGTACCGATGCTAAAATTGAAAAACTATTAGCATGGCTTGAGGAAATCAAAGCAGATTTAGGTATCCCTAAATCCATACGTGAAGCGGGTGTGCCTGAAGCAGACTTCTTAGCACGCGTTGATAAGCTCTCTGAGGATGCATTTGACGACCAATGTACCGGTGCAAACCCTCGCTATCCATTAATTTCTGAATTGAAACAGCTATTACTGGATTCCTATTATGGACGCGAATTCACTGAACAAACATCCACAGCAACAGCAGCAAAAGTGGAAAAGAAAAGTTCAAAAAAATAGTTAGGTAGCTAATTAATAAGAGAGGCACTGATTTAAAACTCAGTGCCTCTCTTTTTTAATAAGGATAATAAATGATTATTATCCTTATAATTTTTATGGGAAAGTGACTTTCCCTATTACACGATTAACTTAAATCTACTTTTAATTGTTATACGCAATTAATTAAAGTGAATCGTTTTTTTGGGAATAATGCCTTGGTTCATTAACTTAGCCTGTTCGATGGCTTCTGTATAATGCTTACGGCAGACAGAAATATACTTCTCATTACCGCCTATATCGACCTGTGCCCCTTCATAAAGAGGAATACCATCACTCCCTATCCTTAATACTTTATTGGCCTTACGGCCGCAATAACACACGGTTTTTAATTCAACTAATTTATCAGCCCAAGCTAATAAATATTGGCTTCCAACAAATAGTTCACCTGAAAAATCAGTTCTCAGCCCATAGCATAAAACAGGTATATCACTGTTATCGACAATATAGCATAACTCTTCAACTTGCTGTTTTGTTAAAAATTGACACTCATCAATTAAGACACAATGTACCTTTTTTGTGCTATTTTCATTTTTAATGACTTCCGCCATATTTGTGGTTGGCGTAAATAAAAGTGCATCTGCAGACAACCCAATACGCGATGAAACTTTACCCTGCGCAAAGCGATTATCGATTTCTGCCGTGAAAATCAGCGTACGCATCCCCCGCTCATTATAGTTATAAGAAGATTGCAACAAGGATGTCGATTTCCCTGCATTCATCGCAGAATAGTAAAAATATAGCTGAGCCATCAGCCTAGTTCCTCTAAATTAATAAACAAGATAATTTTACCATAAAACATGTCATTAGATTAACAGTCATCATCTGGAAGCACTTAAAAATACAGGCATCAAATAGAGATATCGCCATTGATTTTGCTAAAGCTTACCAATAGTAATCACTCTTTTCCCTCTTAAAACAGGTAAAATATCGAACTATCATTGGTAAAAATATAGCGTGCTCCCTAAAACATAGTACTAATTTACTGTATCAAAAAAAGAAAATTTACGTTTAGTCTCTCTTATTTGCTTCATTATCATGCCACTAATAACCTGACGTATTCTCGATGCGCCCTTCAAATTATAATCAAAAAAATTTCCAGCTAATTGAATCCGTTTTTCATTAGTTTGGATATTGATAATAGTGGTATATATATATCAGTGAAAAGTTAATATTTCTTTTGTAAAAAAATTGCTTTTACTAAAGATAACTTTTAAACTAATAGTGCAAATTAGCTATTGCAGAAAATAAAATAGCATTCTATTATTAGTGTACACAGGCCAACAATTAAATTTGAGACCAGGAAAATGAGCGAATCTTTAAAAGCATTAAATAACATCCGTACTCTTCGTGCTCAAGCAAGAGAAATTGCTTTAGAATCACTGGAAGAAATGCTGGAAAAATTAACTGTCGTTGTTGAAGAACGTCGTGAAGAAGAAAATCAAGTTCGTGCAGAGCAAGAAGAAAAGAACCGTAAGCTAGAAAACTTCCGTCAAATGGCAGAAGAGCAAGGTATTGATCTGAACGAACTGGTTCAAATTTTAGATACAGGTAAAGGCTCAAGCACTCGTGCTAAACGTGCTGCTCGCCCAGCTAAATATAAATACGTTGATGAAAATGGCGAAACTAAAACTTGGACTGGCCAGGGTCGTACCCCAGCAGTTATCAAAACCGCCATTGAAGAACAAGGTAAATCTTTAGACGATTTCCTAATCTAAGATCCATAACCTTATTCCCCAAAAACACCCTTATATAAGGGTGTTTTTTTTATCCTACGTTTAAGTTTTATTATCACTTATGCCGCTATTAGCCATTAAATTGTTAATCCCCTCCTGCTCCAAGGATAAGCAATCCTCTTTCGCTCGTTTTAGTCATCCTTTTATCTGCTAGTCATTTATTAATATTATTTAAATTTAAGCCATCGCTAAAAGTAAAGTTATGTAATCCTACTCAAACTTTTTAAGCATACGATTGAATAATAAAACTTATACGATACAAAAAAAATTGATGTATTTTTCTTCTAAATACGTAAATTAAATTAAGCAATAATTTACATTAATTGATACTTAACTATTGAAAAGCTACAAGGCGCACAAACAAAAAAAGCTAACATCTAGAGTTAGCTTTTATAAATCATCATAAGAAGAAACTGTTTATTTTTCTGCTTTAGAACTGTTCAATTTATTCGATATGGTTTGGATCCACTCAGAAAAATCTTCCCCTAATGAATCATGTTGCATACCATATTCTACGAATGCCTTCATATAACCTAGCTTATTACCACAGTCATGACTTTTACCACATAGATGGTACGCCTCTACAGGAGACTTATTTTCCATCATAATCGCAATAGCATCGGTTAATTGAATTTCATCCCCTGCCCCTGGTGCTGTTTTTGCTAGTGCATCCCAAATTTTTTCCGATAATACATAGCGGCCAACAATCGACAGATTTGATGGTGCTTCTTCTTTCTTCGGTTTTTCTACCATGCGGCTAATCGGTTTGCTTTCACCAGGAAGCAACGTTGCACCATTACAATCTACAATCCCATAATTAGAAACTTCATCTTCAGGAACAGGCTCAACCAAAATTTGGCTTGCTCCCGTTTCTTCAAAATGGGCCAGCATTTCGCTCAAATTAAACTTGGTTAAATCGGTGCTATAACGATCTAAAATAACATCGGGCAGAATAACCGCAAAAGGCTCATTACCCACAAGAGGCTTAGCACATAAAATCGCATGACCTAGGCCTTTAGCAATACCTTGACGCGTTTGCATGATAGTTACGTGACTTGGGCAGATAGATTGCACTTCATCGAGTAATTGACGCTTAACACGAGCTTCTAAAATTGCCTCAAGCTCGAAACTCGTATCGAAGTGGTTTTCAATCGAGTTTTTTGATGAATGAGTCACTAAAACAATTTCATTAATACCAGCAGCGATACACTCATTAACAACATACTGAATTAAAGGTTTATCAACGAGTGGTAACATCTCTTTGGGAATTGCTTTAGTCGCGGGTAACATACGAGTGCCAAGACCTGCGACAGGGATTACTGCCTTGCGTACCTTTCTATTTGTCATTTTAGTCATAACTCCAGAATTCTCCTAAGCACCCAAACTCTTTATATAATCAACGGTAATAAAGGTGCGTTTTTAGTGCGAGGCAGTATAACAGGAATAATTTTTGGATAAATAGTACAAAGCCCTAATTAGAGCCAATATGACACTTACTGGAGTAAATTTAAACAAAACTTAAGATTCAGGATTAAACATTAATTTAATATTTTGGTGGTTATTCCAAATTCGACATTGCCAAAATGTCCCTCGTACATCGAGATGATTGGAGGGTTGATGTTTTAAAGTTCCCAATGGAACACTCCTAGATAAGCTATATTGAGCATTCTCTGTTGCAACTTCCGCTTCTAACCCTCCACTAGCCAGAATAATCGCTTTATTACGCGTATTGAAGTACCCCAGTAATATCGGAAATTGCCCACTAAACCCGGAATCCTCTAATAAATAATTTATTTGATTAATAATTTTATCGATATTAGGTAGTTTTTTATCTGGAAAACTTACCGCATTTTTTAATAAATCGTTAAATACAACACGGATCAAGAACGCTGCCATAATTCCCTCCTGTGGAGAGCGTTCTATATCAAGGCAATAAAAACCAATTTGAGTATCTGATATTGGTGCGAGATCAAGAAGTAGCCCAAACCGGTTAATTTCATTTAATTGACGGTAATTAACGCGATAGCCATTAATCACTTGATTTATAGGTGGCTGCAATTGCTTTAACACTGGCGTGATATCTTGGTTATCATAGTTTATCAGTGTGGGTTGTAACCTATTAACAACTTGATCGTTGTATTGCTCAGGATACAGGTTACTCTGAATAGTAACTTTCAACTCCTCTAAATTTTTTATTGGTTTCAATAAAGCATCTTTTGCACCTAACCGTAGCATACGGTCAAGCTGCGTGAAATCTGTTGTTGCAGAGATGACAATAACAGGGATGTGAATATTTCGTGTGACTAACTCTGCCATAAAATCTTCACCACTCATGACAGGCATATTCAAGTCACACAAAATCACATCAGGGTTAAGGTTTTCTTCGGTGAGACGTATTAATGCACTCTGACCATTATCCGCGACAAAGACTTGCATCCCCTGAGCATGTAAGTACCCTTCTAACATTGAACGAAAAACTTTTTCATCTTCAACGATGAGTATCTTTTTATTTTTCATATTTAACCTACTTCTAGCTTTCATCGGTTATTTACTACCAATACTATTATTCATATGACAAAATCATTGTACTGTCATTTTTAAAGTATAGTTATTTTTATACCTTATACTTATTTTTATAGAGTAGAAGATGGAACAATCCCTAAACAACTGTTGTTTTTGTGGCAATTCACTCCCTTTTAGCCAATGCTGCCAACCTTATCTCGATAATCAGGCAATCCCTGAAACACCCGAGCAATTGATGCGCTCTCGCTATAGTGCTTATGTGACAAAAAATGCCGATTACCTTATCGCAACTTGGCATCCTGATTGTCATGCCAATAACTGGCGTGAAGAAATAGAACAAAGCTTCTTACAGACACAATGGCTTTCTCTTCGTGTCATTAGTTCTTCTTATGCTAAAAATAGCGATGAAGGTTATGTGGAATTTTCAACTTGCTTTATTGATGAAAAAGCTGATCATAAACAGCTTATTCATGAACGTTCCCGTTTTCTGCGTATAGAAAAACGTTGGTATTACATAGATGGTATTACACCTAAAACAGGTCGAAATGATCTATGTCCATGTGGTTCCGGCAAAAAATTCAAAAAATGCTGTAACAATCATTAGTGGTCATGTTTTACCCATCGTAACGGAAATGCATAATGTATCGTTTGCTTATGTGCGCTCTAAGCCCTTCAAGCTACTGCTAAAACGATGCGCGAAAACATCTATTTATCGGATAGATGCAAGCCCTGTTTGCGCTATTTACAGTCACTTGAAGTATGATGAGTATGTAAGCTTTGTAAGTTAAGGATCAGACACTTCCATGCAACAAAAGAATGTACAAAAAAAAGTCCTTCGCACCATTTGTCCTGATGCAAAAGGCTTGATCGCAAAAATCACCAATATTTGTTACAAACACCAGCTCAATATCGTACAGAATAATGAATTTGTTGATCACCGCACTGGTCGCTTCTTTATGCGTACAGAGCTTGAGGGGATTTTTAATGATGAAACCCTACTCGCTGATCTCGATGACGCCCTACCGGCAGATTCAAAACGTGAATTAAATTCATCAGGCCGTCGCCGTATTGTCGTTATGGTCACCAAGGAAGCTCACTGTCTAGGTGACTTATTGATGAAGAGTGCATACGATGGTTTAGATGTAGAAATTGCGGCGGTTATCGGTAACCATGACACATTGAAAGGCCTTGTCGAACAATTCGGTATTCCTTTCCACCATATTAGCCATGAAGGTCTAACGCGTGAACAGCATGATGAAAAAATGATTGCGCAAATTGACCAATATCAGCCTGATTATGTGGTCTTAGCAAAATACATGCGTGTATTAACCCCAGCGTTTGTACAGCATTATCCGAACCAAATCATTAATATTCACCATTCATTCTTGCCTGCATTCATTGGTGCCCGTCCATATCATCAGGCATATGAACGGGGCGTTAAGATCATTGGTGCGACGGCTCATTTTGTTAATGATAATCTTGATGAAGGCCCTATCATTACGCAAAACGTTATTAATGTAGACCACACCTTCACAGCCGATGATATGATGCGCGCAGGTAGGGATGTTGAAAAAAATGTCCTTAGCCACGCATTATATTGGGTATTAGCTCAACGTGTTTTTGTTTACGGAAACCGTACTATTATCTTGTAATACGAATATTTGCTGTTTAAATATGCATGAAGCGCAAAAAAACAGCATTTGAACAGCTTTTAAAAAATTAATACTTTACAGGGGCGCGTCATTTGATATGATGCCGCCCGCTGTCAACGAATACAGCAACTCAAAATCTGGTGGGATACCCAAGCGGCCAAAGGGAGCAGACTGTAAATCTGCCGTCACAGACTTCGAAGGTTCGAATCCTTCTCCCACCACCATTCAAGCGTTCCCTTCACCTAAAGTATCAATTGTGTCTATAAATCGATTTAACACACTAGAGTGTGACTTAGACTTATAAACATAGCAGCAGCAATCCTCAATAATTGAATTTAACGGAATATAGTTAAGCAACTTATCATTCACGTCATTTTCAGGGTAGTAATCGATAATTGCAATAAAATCACCAACTTGAAGAAAACTCTGGCAGTTACCAATATTATCCATTTGCCGAATACTGGCCTTATTACCTTCTAGTTCAACCTGATTAAGCAGCTCCCCCATTAAACTGCTCTTATAAAATGCAGGATCACACAGCCATGTGCATTGCCTTAATAGCGCCATAATATTGTAATGATATTTTTCATATAATTCATTACGACAATAAATCCCTAATGATGCATTCTCTATTTTTCTTTGTAAGGAAAAACGCTCACTGACGACAGGTTGAGAACTTAAAATAACCGTATTACCATCGTAATCAACAATTTCATCAACCTCCTCATAATTAAACCTCAATATATTAATTTGAACATTATTTTTATTTGCTGCCTGATAAAGGTGAATAAGAAAATTTTCTTTCCCCCAGTCATAATAAATATTGGCTTCATTGACAATATAACCTGTAAAATGTTTCTTAGTTATTTCCTTCTCTTGTAAGTAAAGATCACGTAAGTCATTATATAACTCTTGACCATCCTTAGTTAAAGTCATACCAAACTTTTCTCGTTTAAATAGGCGTTTTCCTAAGCTTGTTTCAAAGTCTTTAATTGACTTAGCAATTGGTGGCGTCGTTCGGTTCATTACCCTAGCAGCCTTACTTAATGAGCCATTTTCAACAACTGCCATAAATGCCTCTAATTTTCTTGAAAAGAACATATCTATGACCCCATTCTGTTTATTAAACATGCAAAATTCAACATTATTAATCATTAAAAACAATATGTTGAATAGCCCATCACTTGACATATCAGATGAAAATTTTAATTTAATTTTTCATTGAATGAGTAACAATTTTTCATAAAACTATTTTTATATTTTCCAACAATGCAAAGCAATATATTATACTGTTTCATTTCATTATTTTTTATGACTCGACTATTAAATCACATTAAATATAAATCACCAATTTGAAATCAGTGAACATATTTTTCATTAATTGTATAACTAATAATCTTATTTAAATTTTAAGATAAAACATTACGATTATAATTAGAGCTATAAATATTCATTAAGCATAATTCAATTTATATTTAAATAGTTATTTAATAGTTACAGTCTAGTCATCATCTGTTAGAATCTCGATGTACAGACAAAAATCTAATAGGTGATAAAAGACCATGAAATTTATCTCTTTCAACATAAATGGCCTCCGTGCTCGCCCACACCAATTGGCAGCTATCATTGATAAGCATCAGCCAGAGGTGATAGGTCTACAGGAAACCAAAGTTCACGACGAAATGTTTCCTTACGATGACGTTAGCAAGTTAGGCTATCATGTATTTTATCATGGTCAAAAAGCACACTATGGCGTCGCTCTCCTGACTAAAAATAAGCCTGTTGCAGTTCGAAAAGGCTTTCCTACCGACGATGATGATGCACAACGCCGGATCATCATGGCAGATATTGAAACCAATCATGGTTTATTAACTGTCGTAAATGGCTATTTTCCTCAAGGCGAAAGCCGTGAACACCCAGTAAAATTCCCTGCTAAAGAGAAATTTTACCAAGACTTACAAGACTATATTACATCAACCCAGACCCCTCAATCACAGCTATTGATCATGGGTGATATGAATATTAGTCCAACTGATCTGGATATTGGTATTGGCGAAGCGAACCGTAAACGCTGGCTAAAAACAGGTAAATGCTCATTTTTACCCGAAGAGCGCGCATGGATGGAACGACTGCTAAATTGGGGGCTTGTCGATACTTATCGCGCAATGAACCCTGACGTGGATGATTGTTACTCGTGGTTTGACTACCGTTCAAAAGGTTTTGATGATAACAGAGGCTTACGTATAGATTTACTCTTAGCGTCTACGGCTCTTTCTACACGTTGTGTGGCAACAGGGATTGACTACGAAATACGGGGAATGGAAAAACCTTCAGATCATGCCCCCGTTTGGGCCGAGTTTGATTTAACCAAAGGCTAACTGCTCTTTTTTGTTCGATAGGGAAGATTTTCCCTATCGACCTCTCCGATAACCATCAAATGGCTCACACTCACTAGTAGACTACTCTTGCTCACTTTTTTTCGGTTTTTTCGCCGATTTTACGGGCTTTTTAGTCGTTTTATTCTTTGTGACAGGCGGTAACTCTCGAAATGCTCGTAAGTTAGTAAACTGACGGGCGTGATGAATAAGCTGCGTTAATGTCGCACTAAGCGGATTCATAAAATCAATATAACGCGTTTGTTTTTCACTGATTTGCGTCAAAATAGATTCCCAATGCGCCGTCATATCTGGCAATGTGGCCATATCAGGCAATACATGAATTAACGCTCTACCCGCTGGGGTTGAGTGAATATAGCGACCTTTTTTATATAAAAACTGACGCTTAAATAGCAGATCAATAATACCTGCTCGCGTCGCTTCAGTACCTAACCCATCAGTTTCACGCAATACCTTTTTTAAGGCTTTATCTTGAACAAAACGCGCAATCCCCGTCATCGCGGATAATAGTGTCGCATCCGTAAAAGGCCTTGGGGGTTGCGTTTGTTTTTCAAGCACTTCGCCTTTTTCACACAGTAACTCATCCCCCTTAGCAACAACCGGTAATGGGCTACCGTCATTTTCAGCATCGCGCTCTTTACTGCCTAATACGACTCGCCAACCCGCTTCCGCTAAAAAACGCGCTTTCGCAATAAACTTGCCCTTTTCAATGTCAAGCTCAATCGTACATTTACGGTAAACGGCATCTGACATAAATTGAATGATATATTGACGGGCGATCAGTTGATAAATATTGGCTTCATGCTCCGTTAGTTTTACTGATACGGCTTTTGCGGTTGGAATAATAGCATGGTGAGCATCCACTTTTTTATCGTCCCAGCAGCGATTTTTTTTATCTAATTCAGGTAATTCAAACTGGGTTAATTCAGGTTGATGTACTGAAATCGCATTCAACACAGAATGACGTCCAGCAAAATGCTCATCCGGTAAATAACGGCTATCTGAACGTGGATACGTGATCAATTTATGAGTTTCGTATAAACGCTGGCAGATATCTAAGACTTCTTGAGCGCTTAGCCCAAACTTTTTAGCAGCTTCAATTTGTAGTGCAGAAAGGGAGAATGGTAATGGCGCAATTTCAGATTCGCGTTTGTCCTGATACTGCGTAACAAAAGCAGGCTTCCCTGTAATACGCGACACCACATGTTCAGCAAGAGGACGATGAAATAAACGCCCTTCTTCATCTTGATAATCAATACAAGATTCACTTGGTTGCCAAGTAGCCACAAAACGTTCATTTTCTGGCGTCACAATATGGGCGCGTACCTCAAAATAATCTTTAGGTACAAAGTTTTCAATATCTTCATCACGGCGAACAACAAGGCCTAATACAGGGGTCTGTACTCTCCCTACTGATAATACGCCTTGATACCCGCCACGTTGCCCCAACAATGTGTAGGCACGCGTCATGTTAATACCGTATAGCCAATCCGCTCTTGCTCTTGCTAATGCCGAAACGCATAAAGGAATAAACTCTCGGTTTTCACGTAACCGTTCGATGGCTCTTTCAACGGCTTGAGGGTTAAGGTCATTGATTAAACAACGTTTGACTTGCTTTCTTTTCTCATCAGAAAGCTTCAAAAAATCTAATACCTCATCCACCAGCAGTTGCCCTTCTCTATCAGGGTCTCCGGCATGAACGACTTCCGTTGCCTGTTTGAGAAGGGAATCAATCGTTTTAAGCTGCTTTGTCACTGCGGAACGTGGTTTTAACAACCACTTTTCAGGAATGATCGGCAGATCTTGCAGATTCCAGCGAGCATACCGAGGCTCATACGCATCTGGCTCAGCTTGTTCCAATAAGTGGCCTATACACCATGTCACTATTTGGTCATCACCGCACTGGATAAAACCATCCCCTCTCTTATGAGGTTTTGGCAACACATCCGCTATTGCCCTAGCGAGGCTGGGCTTTTCCGCAATAAACAAACGCATGAATTAATCTATCACTTCAATTAAAGGTACATTTTCCCGATGGGGTAATAATTTGCCGATAGACTGTAACAAAACACCTTGCTGCTGTGCAATGTCTTTAATTTTAGCGACCTCAGAAGGTTCTACTGCTATCAGTAAACCACCCGATGTTTGTGGATCGCATAATAATTTGCGTTGAGCCTCTGTCATCGGCCCAATAAGATGCCCATAACTTTCAAAGTTGCGTTGGGTTCCCCCAGGCACACAACCGGCATCGATATAATGTTCAACATTTGCAAGTTTCGGTACTCGGCTAAAGGATATTTCTGCTCGTACCTTTGAGCCTTCACAAATTTCACTCAAATGCCCAAGTAGACCAAAACCCGTCACATCAGTCATTGCAGTCACGCCCGGTAACGGTGCAACAACAGCTCCCAGTTTATTCAACTGACACATTGTTTGTGCCGCAAGATTTTGGTGCTCTTCGGCTAATAACCCTTTTTTCTCTGCGGTCGTTAATACGCCAATGCCCAGCGGCTTAGTCAGAAAAAGTTCACAACCTGCTGTTGCTGCACTATTTTTCTTCACATGCTCTGTATTTACCACCCCAGTTACCGCTAAACCAAAAATCGGTTCTGGTGCGTCAATAGAGTGACCACCTGCAAGCGTAATCCCTGCATCGGCACAAGCCGCTCTCCCTCCTTCAATGACTTCTCTTGCCACTTCGGGAGATAGTTTCGCAATAGGCCACCCTAAAATAGCAATTGCCATAATGGGTTTACCGCCCATAGCAAACACATCACTAATCGCATTAGTCGCCGCGATACGACCAAATTCATATGGTGAATCAACAATGGGCATAAAAAAATCTGTCGTACTGATAATCCCTATGCCATTGCCTAAATCATAAACAGCCGCATCATCTTTTGTTTCGTTACCTACAAGCAGATGAGGATCATGAAATTTGGCCTGCTCTGTATGAAGGATTTGTTCCAAAACTTTTGGGGCAATTTTGCAACCACAACCTGCACCATGGCTATACTGTGTTAATCTAATTTTTTCCATTACGCTCGGCCTTATCAATTAAAAGTAAGAAACAAATTCTTGCATATCAGGGATCTGTACTTTTGCAGGTGCTTTCAGTTCAGGCGTACCTAAATATAAAAAGCCCACAATGCGATCTGTCGGTGCACAACCTAATCCTTCACGCACAACCGCATCTTCCGTCCAAGAACCTGAACGCCAAATTCCCCCAAACCCTTGGGCAACCGCCGCCATTTGCATCGCTTGTACCGTACAACCAGCAGCAACAACTTGTTCCCACTCAGGTACTTTAGGGTGTGCTTGAGTCTTCGCGATAACTGTAATAATCAAAGGTGCTCTAAACGGGGCATTACGCGCTTTCTCTTCCACTTCCGGCCCTAAGTTGCCCTCTTTCGCTGCTTTTTCAAGTAATTGGCTAAAGCGATTTAACCCTTCGCCTTGCATCACAATAAAATGCCAAGGCCGTAAAGCACCATGATCAGGAGCACGCATACCTGCCGCTAAAATATTTTGCAATTCATCGCCTTGTGGTGCTGGGGTTGTTAGCCGTGAAGCTGAACGGCGGTTCAATAAAAGGGTTAAAGCATCCATATTCCTCTCCGATTCAGAGTAAACTGATATAATAGTCATTCAAACAAGCAATCATTATTGCGCTGATTAATGATTAAATACCCCAACCAGGGTTAGGTACTCAGCTTAAAAACTTATCATTCATCTTATTCGCTAACGAGTACCATGGTGTTATATTGATTAATTGATTGAATTATATCATTTGTGTATGTTGAAAAATATCATCACGACATTGTACAACGCTCCAAAGCGTATTGTTATGAATAAAAATATTATTCATTTGCAGACAACTGTTTTTATTTCGTTAAGATAACAAGTGCAAATTCGTGTGTCGGAGAAATTATGCGTCAAACATGGAAAATCATCGCCACTGTATTTAAATTCAGTTGGCGAATACTAAATTTTATTCGGGAATTGGTTTTCAACACTATTTTTCTTATATTGTGTTTTTTAGTTATTGGTTCGATAGCGCTATATCAATCCGATTCTAAACCTGACCAAAACTATTTTGGTGCACTTTATGTTGACTTACAGGGTATTGTCGTTGATCAGGTCTCAACCCCCGATCCTTTTGGCCGCATGAGTCGTGAGTTATTGGGAACCCCTAACAACCGCATGCAAGAAAACTCACTATTTGACATTGTCGATACCATTCGTAGTGCAGCAACCGATGATCGTATTACTGGCATGGTATTACGTTTAGATAACCTCGTTAGTGCAGATCAGCCTTCCCTAAACTTTATCGGGAAAGCGATTACTGAATTCAAAGAGTCTGGAAAACCTATCTATGCTGTTGGCGATAGTTTTAGTCAGTCTCAATATTATTTAGCCAGTTACGCTGATCATATTTTTCTATCCCCTCAAGGTATGGTGGGGATCCAAGGCTTTTCAACAAACACCCTTTACTACAAATCCTTGTTAGAAAAATTAAAAGTCAGTAGCCATATTTTCCGTGTGGGGACTTATAAATCTGCTGTTGAACCGCTAATGCGAGACAATATGTCACCAGAAGCACGCCAAGCGACTAAACAGTGGCTAGATGCGTTATGGAATAACTATCTTGATACACTAGCCAAAAACCGCCAAACCACTGCGAAAGGTATCTTCCCTGGGGCAGATGTGTTACTTAGTAAGTTACGTGCCTCCGGTGGTGATAACGCAAAATACGCATTAAATCAAAAATTAGTTGATAAGATTTATACGCGTGAGCAAGCAGAAAATGTACTTAAGAATCAATTTGGCTGGAATAAACAAGAGAAGCATTTCAATTACATCAGTATTTATGATTATTCAGGTAAGCTGACCAGCACAACTGGCTCTGAAACATCAGCCACAGCGGGTAATATTGCCGTTATCATCGTTCAGGGCGCTATCATGGATGGCCCTCAATCTCCGGGTATTGCAAGTGGTGATTTAATTAGCTCACAAATTCGCGAAGCCCGTTTGAACGAAAATATTAAAGCAATCATCTTACGCGTTAATAGCCCTGGTGGTAGCGTAACGGCTTCTGATCTTATCCGCAACGAACTCGCGTCTGCACGTGCTGCGGGTAAACCCGTCGTCGTTTCAATGGGCGGCATGGCTGCATCTGGCGGCTATTGGGTTTCAACCCCTGCGAACTATATTGTGGCAAGCCCGAATACGATTACGGGTTCGATAGGCATCTTTGGCGTAATCAATACCTTTGAAAATGCCTTAGATTCTGTCGGAGTGTATACTGACGGTGTATCAACCACCCCACTTGCCGATATCTCTGCAACCAAAGGAATTAGCCCTGAATTTTCCGATATGATGCAAATTACTATCGAAAATGGTTATAAAACCTTTATAGGTTTAGTCGCGAAGTCACGTAATAAAACGCCAGAAGAAATTGATAAAATCGCCCAAGGCCGTGTTTGGATTGGCAGTGACGCGAAAAAAATTGGCTTAGTCGACCAATTAGGGGATTTCGATGATGCCGTGACTAAAGCGGCTGAATTAGCCAAACTCAATGACGTCTCATTAGATTGGATGCAACCTGAGTTGTCATTTATGGATCAGTTAATTTTAGAACTCAGTAGCACTGCCCAAGCAGTGATGCCTGACGTTCTACAGGTCTTCTTACCAGAAGCTGTTGCTACCGACATTCGTCAACAAGCACAATTCTTCTTAAAAATGAACGATCCTCAAAATCGTTACGCATTCTGTTTAAATTGCGCCGAAATTAACTAACTTCCCTGATCCCCTTTAGCACACCTAAAGGGGATCCCTCTATTTATCTTGCCTCTCCTCTCGCAAATCCCACTTAAACAGTAGATAACAATAATTAAATGAGTCAAAATTGTTATATCTTCATATAAAACAAAGGATAGTAATAGCTGCTTATATTGTTATTCATGCTATTCGTCGAACATTAGGTAACTCAATGCAGAAGAAATCGATTTATGTTGTGTATACTGGCGGAACCATTGGTATGCGCCACTCCCCACAAGGTTATATTCCAGTTTCAGGGCACCTTCAGGCCCAATTAGCTAAAATGCCCGAGTTCCATCGCCCTGAAATGCCTGAGTTTACCATCAAAGAACACCAGCCTTTAATCGACTCCTCTGATATTACGCCAGAAGATTGGCAAATCATTGCCGATGATATCAGTGAAAACTATGCGCTGTATGATGGCTTTGTTATCTTACATGGCACTGACACAATGGCTTATACGGCATCAGCATTATCATTTATGCTAGAGAACCTACGTAAGCCTGTAATTGTGACAGGGTCACAAATCCCCTTAGAGGCATTGCGTTCAGACGGCCAAACTAATCTACTTAATGCCTTATATCTCGCTGCGAATTACCCCATTAATGAGGTCGGTTTGTTCTTTAACAATAAACTGTATCGAGGAAACCGCACCGTAAAATCGCATGCCGATGGTTTCGATGCGTTCACTTCCCCCAACTGTCCACCATTAATGGAAGCAGGTATTCATATTCGTACTTTTAATACCTGCCCAGCCCCAATCGGTGTTGGCCCATTAATCTGCCACCGGATCACACCACAACCGATTGGTGTCGTTATGCTCTATCCCGGACTGTCTATTGAAATTGTACGTAACATACTCCAACAACCTGTAAAAGCTCTGATTTTACGCTCCTATGGTGTCGGAAATGCCCCACAACGCCCTGAATTACTGAAAATTCTCCATGATGCTACAAACCGAGGCATTATTGTGGTAAATCTGACACAGTGCATTTCAGGTCGAGTCAATATGGAAGGCTATGCGACAGGACATGCACTTGCCGAGGCAGGCGTTATCAGTGGATTTGATATGACATTTGAAGCTGCATTGAGTAAGTTACATTACTTACTTAGTCAAGAATATACACCGGCACATGTTCGGGAATTAATGCAACATAATCTTAGAGGTGAACTCAGCTATGCCGATGAATAAGCCAAATGAGGATTTAGTTAAATCCGCTTTACTGTTAGTTGATCTACAAAATGATTTTTGTACAGGTGGTGCCCTTGCTGTCGCCGATAGTGAAACGGTAATAAAAACAGCGAATAAGGCGATAGAGCTATGCCAACGACAAAATATTCCGATTATCGCTAGTCAAGACTGGCACCCCGCTAATCACCTGAGCTTTGCTGTTAATTCAGGAACACAAGTTGGTGACATTGGTACGCTTAATGGCATTCCCCAAGTGTGGTGGCCCGTTCATTGCGTTCAAGGGGAAGTTGGCGCTGAGTTTCATCCGGAACTCAACCGAGATGCCATTTGTGAAGTTTTTACGAAGGGTGAAAATCCGCAAGTAGACAGCTACAGTGCTTTTTTCGACAATGATAAAGTAAGCCAGACGCGATTACACGCTTGGTTACAAGAGCAACAAATTACCCAATTATTCATTATGGGGATAGCGACCGATTATTGTGTCAAATTCACGGTACTTGATGCGTTAAAGCTGGGATATAACGTTGATGTACTTACCGATGGTTGCCGAGGCGTAAATTTATCCGCAATGGATAGTGAACTCGCATTAGCCGAGATGTCACAAAAAGGGGCGACCCTACTCACCACCGATTCTCTGCAATAATTAACAACGACGTACCTTGCCCTTTTAAGGCAAGGTATTGGCTAGTCGCTAACACTATTGGTTGTTTGACATAGATTGAATAAAAAGCACACGCGAGTACCTCTCCCCCATATCCATGTTTTATCAACGCTGATTGCGCCATTTTCAATCACGGCGACAAGGCACACTGTTCATTTCGTTTTTCTGTATGCCTAGCGTGTTATTTCGCCTGTCGCTGCCTCTAATTGCGATTATTCGTCTTTATTTTGTGGCTTCAAGGTTGCCAACATTTCCCCTTGAAACATCGATTTAAGTTCCTGCTTACTTTTCATCGTGATCTGCCCATCCGTACCAATGGTCATATGTTCAGGATCATGATTATGACGAGACTGCCATAACATCACCATCTGTAAGCTATGCTCTTTTTGCTCAGGGGTTAATGCGACACCATCAGGCCATTTTCCTAATTCAACAGCTGTCACCAAACGCTGATAAATTTCAGGGGTCATCACTGATAACAGTTGCTCTAATTGCTCTGGCTCTAAATTTACACTCACTTCACAACTCCTTCAAAGAGACCCAGTTAGTAGTTCATTTGACATATTATCTATTTCAACTTAGCTGAATCGATATTGCTTAATTTAGTTTTCAGCGTCAGCTAGCTTCAGCACCCTATCCACGGGTCTTTTCGCCAGTTTTCTCATCGATAAAACTTAATGATGCTGAATTAATGCAGTAACGTTGCCCCGTTGGTTGTGGACCATCAGGAAACACATGTCCTAAGTGGGCATTACAATTTTGACAACGCACTTCAATCCGATGCATTCCATGGGAGAAATCTTCGATATACTTAATCGCATCTTCAGTCATTGGTTGATAAAAACTCGGCCACCCGCACCCCGCATCAAATTTAGTGTCTGATAGAAAAAGTGGTGTACCACAACACAGGCATTCATACACCCCATCTTTACGATTATGCAATAACACGCCAGTGAACGGACGCTCGGTCCCTGCCTGCTGAGTGACATATTGCTGAATATCATTTAGCTCCGAGATATCAATCGGTTGCTTACTTTTATCTGTCATATCAAACCCAAATATTGAAATAACTGAGTGGTATTAAGCTAAGAATACCCCCATTTGGTGCAACAAAAAATTAACAACACGTTTTATAAAGATATTCTAAACTAATTAACATAGTGCTTTGTGTTTTGATTTGTGACGAGTTTCACATATATCACTGATAGCAGGTTTCATTATCCCGCACAATCCCGATAATACGTGCGGATGTATTTGCCTCTAAAGTGGCTGACAAGTAAGCAATTAGTGCGAGTTGTTTTGATTTTTTTCAATAATTGACACGATTCCGCTTGACGGCTGGCAAGGTTTTGGTAACTTTAACTACAACTTAATTCACGAATAAATAGCTGGTGGAAATACTATGACTATCAAAGTAGGTATTAATGGTTTTGGTCGTATTGGCCGTATCGTTTTCCGTGCTGCACAAGAGCGTTCTGATATCGAAATCGTTGCTATCAACGACCTGCTCGATGCAGACTATATGGCATACATGCTGAAATATGACTCTACTCACGGTCGTTTCAACGGTACTGTTGAAGTTAAAGATGGTCACCTAGTTGTAAATGGCAAAAAAATTCGCGTCACTGCAGAGAAAGATCCTGCAAACCTGAAGTGGAACGAAGTTGGTGTTGACGTTGTTGCAGAAGCAACAGGTATCTTCTTAACTGATGAAACTGCACGTAAACACATCCAAGCAGGCGCGAAAAAAGTTGTTCTGACTGGCCCTTCAAAAGACGACACGCCAATGTTCGTTATGGGTGTTAACCATAAGAGCTATGCAGGTCAAGAAATCGTTTCTAACGCTTCTTGTACAACTAACTGCTTGGCACCTCTGGCTAAAGTTATCAATGACAAATTCGGCATTATCGAAGGTCTGATGACGACTGTTCACGCAACAACAGCAACTCAAAAAACTGTTGATGGTCCTTCTCACAAAGACTGGCGTGGTGGTCGTGGTGCTTCTCAAAACATCATCCCATCTTCAACTGGTGCTGCTAAAGCGGTAGGTAAAGTTATTCCTGAGTTGAATGGCAAACTGACTGGTATGTCTTTCCGTGTTCCTACTCCAAACGTTTCAGTTGTTGACTTAACTGTACGTATGGAAAAACCAGCCACTTACGCTCAAATCTGTGACGCTATCAAAGAAGCGGCTGCGGGCGAGCTGAAAGGTGTTCTGGGTTACACTGAAGATGACGTTGTATCAACTGACTTCAACGGTGAAAAACTGACTTCAGTATTCGATGCTAAAGCAGGTATCGCACTGAACGACAACTTTGTAAAACTGGTTTCTTGGTATGACAACGAAACAGGTTATTCAAACAAAGTTCTAGACCTGATCGCTCACATCTCTAAATAAGAGTTATTAGCGTTTTATGGTTAATTTGAGCCGCCTTTAGGCGGCTCTTTTGCTTTTATTCGCTCCTAAATTGTCAGGAGCCCCTCACTTACCTCTTAGAGTGAATGACGGTTTTCCTAAGTTCTGCTAACCTATTTGTATTCACTGTTTCTCTATTCACAGGCAAATAATTATGCACGATAAACTCTTTGCTTTACCGGTGATTAAGCAACTTTCAGCCTACATTAGCCAACGCCAATTGGGTGAATTACCCTTAATTATTGTTTCGCATCCTAAAGTGCGTGGTGCCGTTAGTATTCAAGGTGCACAATTAATCGATTGGCAACCTTGTGGTCAAAAACCGTGCATCTGGCTAAGCAGTGAAAGTGCTTTCAAAGCAGGTACAGCCATTCGTGGGGGTATCCCTATTTGCTGGCCTTGGTTTGGCCCCGCGGGTAGCCCAAGTCATGGTTTCGCCCGCATTTTACCGTGGCAATTTACTGCACATAATGAACATGAAGATGGCGTGATCCTCACCTTCACTCTGACAGATAACGAATATACACGCAAACTATGGCCACATGAGTTTACATTGATATTGCGAATGAAACTCGGTGAGACCTGTGAGTTAGAATTAGAAAGCTATGGTGATTTTGAAACCACAGCCGCAATGCACACTTACCTCAATATTGGTGATATCCAAAAAACCACGGTATACGGTTTAGGTGGCCACTACTTTGATAAAGTCAGTGACCGTGAAGTTTATGAAGATAAGCCGCTAAAAATTAATAGCCATACCGACAGAATTTACTCTGAGCCAGAGGAATATAGTTTGATCCGTGATGATAGCTGGTCACGAACCATTGAAATACACCATTACCATAACTCTGACGTTGTATGTTGGAACCCATGGGCTGAATTGTCATGTAGCATGCAAGATATGCCAAACAATGGCTACAAACAGATGGTTTGTGTTGAAACGGCGCGCATTAATCAACCGATGAAAAGTGAAAATCAGCACCCCGCTCGCCTTTCTCTCGTTATGATGACACGCGATAATAAGCCACAAGACTGATAGTGACCTCCGCGATGAGGCGGGCTCTTTTCTCGCCTCATCATTCTGTTACGTCACTAAGGATGGCGCAAGCAGCACTTCTTCATATACCTTTTCTCTCCAACGAAATAGTACGTGATATAAAAAACCGTCTACACGTTGTAAAGCATCAATAATTAAATTTAAGATAAGTATTGATTTCTATCCCACTAAAAAATGAACTCAATGAATAAGTACACCTTGTTATTATTATTGTCTGCCCCTATTGCCGTCTCTGCCAACTACTGTGACGACTTATATAAAAAATATAGTAATAGTTGGATGAGAGATATGCCAAAACAGGTATGCGAAGATGCGGTTAATGGTGATGCCGAAGCACAATTTAGCGTCGCGTCATGGAACACACGGTATCTAAGGCAACCTGAAGAAACTTATCGCTGGATAAAGATGTCAGCAGAACAAGGTTGTGCTAAATCACAGTATGTTTTAGGACTGCACTATTATGACGGAAAAGTTGTTGATACAGATTGGCTTAAAGCGTTTGCTTGGATTAAAAAAGCGGCTGATAATGGGATTCCCGATGCTCAGGCTATGCTTGGTTTCATGTATCAACATGGTCATGCAATTGGCCAAAATTATACAATAGCTCTAGAGCTGTATCATAAAGCGGCTGCACAACATAACGAAGATGCCTATCTCTATTTAGGCCGAATGTACGAAAATGGCATGGGGGTTACCAAAGATTATGCAAAAGCTTATGAGTATTTTGCAAAAGCCAAGATCGCTCACGTCTTATCCTACCTCCCCGATTATCCTTGCGATATTTATAAAGATCCTGACTAAAATAGCCATCTACCACCAGCAAATTCGCCATAATCAACCATGTCAGCAACTATTCGTGCCCTGTTCAAATACCAATAAAAAATCCCAAAAGCACAAAGCGCATTTTGGGATTTTTTGTCAAGTCGTGGTTAGCAATTAGAAGGTATAAGTTACCCCACTCCAAACAATTGCAGAAACTGATTTATTAACCATTGGACTATCTTTCACTTCATTTGGCAGACGGTCAATACGCCCCATTGCAAAGGCACTCCAATTATCATTGAACTTATAGTTACCTGATAATTCAACATATGGAGTCCAGCTATCACCCGGACGATAGCGAGCTAAACCACTATTACGCGACTCTTTTGAAGAGACACCATACTCATAGCGGTTTTGATTTTTGCTATCCCACTTGATACCTACACCTGGAACTAACGACCAATTGTCGCCATAGAAACCATAAAGGTAAGCAACTTCTGCACGCAAACCATTACTGATCCCTAACATATCCCCCGACGCAACGGTACGGATTGTTCCCCAATCGGCTTTGTGTTTGTACGTCAAGCCCCCCATTACCGTATCGCGGCGACGATCAAGCTCACGCATATCACGGTCGTCGTTATCTTTCGGTTTGAAGAATTGAGGGTAATAATAAGCATCAAGCGAAAGTTGATCCTCTTGGTCATTCCACAAGTAGTAACCTACTGCTAACGTACGAAAATAGAAGTTTTCACCTTCATAGTTAACAATCGGTACTGGCGTAACATAGTCTTTCGATTTTATACCTTTATAAGGTGTTGATTGCGCCAAAACCGAACCCCCTACAGACCAAGTTCCAGCCATAGCTGCGGAGGATAATAAACCTAATGCGACAGCAAGTGATGTTAATTTGATTGTTTTACGCATATTAACCTGAAATATTAGAAGATTGAACAATAGTGCGCATCATACCTTGATGTGCTCTTTAGCCAAAACACTCCCACGACTGATCACATTTTTAGTTAAATTTATAACCATGTCTAATACTGTTTACACAATCATTCTAATTTTCATATACGACTGGTACTCTTTTCGCCAACGCGCACATCAATTCATAACCAATAGTGCCTGCCACCTGAGCAACGTCGTCTATCGGTAAGTTTTTACCCCATAGCTCAACGCGATCACCAATCTTAGCAGTTGGGCATTCGCTAACATCTATTGTTAGCATATCCATTGAAACAGTTCCTAATAGAGGACAACGCGTTCCATTTAACCAAATGGGGGTGCCTGTTGGCGCATGACGTGGATAGCCATCCGCATAACCACAGGCGACCGTGGCTATCTTCATTGGGTAAGGTGCTGTAAATTTACTGCCATAACCAATAGATTCCCCAGCTGTAATCTCATGTGTTGCAATAATTTGTGATTGCAATGTCATTGTCGCACGTAAATCTTTATCCGCAATGTCTTGCCAACGACCACTTGGCGATGCGCCATATAAGATCACACCAGAGCGAACCCAATCATAATGGGTCTTTGGGTGCCATAACGTCGCCCCTGAATTGGCAATACAGACAGGAAACTGACCATCGATAAACTGTTTAATTATCGCATGAGGTTTATCTGTGCCTGTCGATAAATCCGAATTCGCAAAATGTGTCATTAAGGTGACCGTCTCTACATTTTCCATTGCAGACAATCTATGCACCACTTGAGCATATTCCGGCGGCTCAAAACCTAAGCGATTCATTCCGCTATTTAGTTTGACATACACGGAGATGGGATTTTGAAAGTGCCTATTTTCAATCGCATCCAATTGCCAATAACTGTGCACCGCCGTAGTCAATTGGTATTGATCTATGACTTTTAAATCATCAGGCTGGAAAAAGCCCTCCAATAACAAAATAGGCCCCTTCCAACCTTGTTCACGCAATAAAATGGCTTCATTTAGATCTAAAATCGCGAAGCCATCCGATGCCGCCAGTGCTTTCCACACATGTTTAATACTGTGACCATAAGCGTCTGCCTTCATGACAGACCATATTTTTGCATGCCCAACGTGCTGACGAACTACGGACAAATTATGAGTAAAATTTTGCAGATGAATTACCGCACTGATTGGGCGAGGCATATCTCTTCCTTCTTTTTATACTATCCGAATATTTTTCAGCCAATTGCTCAACGCGCAGGCGATAAATCACCACTATGGGTTAATTTTGTATTAAAGCCATCAATATATCTAAATACCGATAAATCGTCGGATGCAATGTCAGGCTTATTCCCTGAAATCAGATCAGCTAATAACTTACCTGAACCACATGCCATCGTCCAACCTAGCGTTCCATGCCCCGTATTTAAATATAAATTGCTATAAGCCGTTGGGCCGACTATCGGCGTTCCATCTGGCGTCATAGGCCTAAGCCCCGTCCAAAACGTTGCTTGAGAAATATCACCGCCACCTTGATAGAGATCTTGTACTACCATCTTCAATGTTTCGCAGCGTTTTTTCAGCACATCCAAATTAAAGCCAACCACTTCTGCCATGCCCCCAACACGAATGCGGTCATCAAAGCGCGTTACTGCGATCTTATAAGTTTCATCCAAAACTGTTGATGTCGGTGCGCGCTCAGCATTAATAATTGGCATTGTTAATGAATACCCTTTTAATGGATAAACGGGTATTTTCACTAAATTATGCAGTAATGATGTGGAATATGAGCCCATCGCAACTACATAACGATCCGCTTGTAATATTTCACCATCACAACGAATACCACTCACTTTATTGCCATCCGTCAGGATCTGTTCAACATGACGACCAAACTGGAATTTAACCCCCGCATCTTGGGCCATTTTCGCCAGTTTCTTAGTAAACTGTTGGCAATCACCCGTTTCGTCATTAGGTAAACGTAAGCCCCCCGTCAATTTATCCTTCACATATTCAAGTGCAGGCTCCGCTTTCGCTAACTCATTGGCGGTCAACAGCTCGTATGGTACGCCTTCTTTCTGTAAGACAGCGATATCATTGGCGGCATTATCAAATTGCTTTTCGGTCCTAAACAGTTGCAATGTTCCACCTTGACGGCCTTCATAACTAATCCCTGTATCTGCACGTAATTGGCGAATACAATCACGGCTATACTCCGCTATCCGCACCATACGGCTCTTATTCATCGCATAATGTTGAATATCGCAATTTTTAAGCATTTGCCACATCCAACGTAATTGGAATAATGTGCCGTCAGGCCTGATGGCTAATGGAGCGTGCTTTTCGAACATCCATTTAACCGCTTTTAATGGGATCCCTGGGGCACCCCATGGAGTCGCATAGCCCGGGGAAATTTGTCCAGCATTACCCGCACTCGTCTCTTCAGCAACATCCATTTGCCTATCTAATACGGTCACTTCATGCCCTTCTTGTGCTAAATACCAAGCTGTAGTAACACCGATGACCCCCGCACCTAAGACCAAAACTTTCATCACTCCCCCTGCTGCTTAGCACGAATATTTTCATTAGAATAATATTCTAGTATTCATTTTCCAATATGGTTAATTAACACTTTTAACAATTCAGTCAATTAATTCAAAAACAGTTACAATTACTTTACGCCTCAGATTTAAATGCTAGTGCCCATTTCTAATTGAATAGTTAAAAACAGAATAAAAACAGTCAATTAATAGAAAATTAATTTCGATTGAATTATTTTTTCATACGTTAATTTAGAGTTTTATACTATCTTGTTGGTATATTATTTTGATGGCCTATTTTTTAATATATGTTATTTCCATGCAATAACATAGAAAATAAATTCACAAATTTACCTTAAAATGAATTATAGTCTTGTTGATTTTTTTATTTCAGAATTGTAGATAATTTAGTGATTTCAAGCACAAAAACAATTACCCATTTTTATCGCAAAAATGGTTTTTGCTCTTTTCTCGTATTGGATGAATCAGATTTACAAAGTATAAACCTTCTGGGTCTCAGTCTGCTGAAAACGCCTCTTTCTCTATCTTATTGAATCCACAGTGTATAAAACAATATAGAAACGAACGTTAATAAACGTTAATTATTACTATAAATCAAAATGTTACCACGTGAAATTAGCTGCTAAAGTCAGCAGTCAATTAATAAAATCTGACGGAGGGAGCATGATAAAAAAACGACCATTTCTTATTTTAATCGTAATGTCCTGTTTAATGGCCAATCGCAGTGTGGCAGATTCAGATTGCATATCATTTAAACATTTTAAAGTGGAGCACGAGGGAAAAATTTGTTTTAGCATTCGCCCTCTGCTCACTTGCCATACTGAATGTGAGGCTGTCGAAACAATCCATAGCAAAGTACTATTTCAATGTTATTATCCTGATATAAAGCCACAATCACCCAAAATGATCACTCAAGCAGAAAATATTGCTCTCAATATTGAATACCCCATATCATGTGTGCCCAAAAAAGCGTCAGGCAATATTCAGTAACTGACCAAGTCACTTGCAATTTCTGGTTTTCTGACAGCCAAAAGGCCAGTTGGTTAATAGCACCAAACTGGCTTCAGACATCATACAGTAACGTGAGTTAAAATTAGGATGCGCGGAATGGTTAGCACGCATTTGCGAGGTCGTTAGGCATATTCCCTTGCATACTATGCCAAATCGTACCACTTTCTTTACCGTAATTTCTAACGGATTCCATAATACGATCGTACGCTTGTTCGCGGCATAAGTTTGACAATTGTTGATAGAAATTGAGCGCAAGGCGTCGTGCTTCCGGGTTAGAGAAATAGTAACGACCAACACGGGTATAAAGCCCTTTTAAGCCATTAATAATCAAGCCATAAATAGGGTTACCCGACGCGAAAGCCAACCCGCGGAATATATTGTAATCTAAGGCACTAAACGCATCTGCGTTATCTTCGACCTTCTCACGCTCAGACAAAACTTCCAATGATTTTTCAGGGTTTTGACGAAAAGCAGTACGGATAAAAATAGCAGCGATATTGGTTCTCACCGCTAGCAAATTATCAATCAGTTGTGGCACACGGTCATGATCTAACCTTGCTAAGGTTTCAAGAATATTCAGGCCTGAAGTCTCCCAATAATTGTTCACTTTGGTTGGTTTGCCATGTTGTATCGTCAACCAACCATCACGCGCTAAACGCTGTAATACTTCACGAAGCGTCGTACGTGTTACACCAATTAACTCCGAGAGTTCCCGTTCAGCAGGTAAAATCGACCCTGGTGGAAAGCGATTGTTCCAGATGCTCTCAATAATATACTCTTCCGCAAACCCTGCAGGACTTTGAGCTTTTATGACCATATTTTTATTATTCCAAACATTTTCAGACGGATTATTATAGAAATCATACCAGATTGTCGTAAATTGAGATAGTTAGACCCCACATAAACAACAAAACCAATCATAAACTCCCATATAATGAATATATTATCTATTACTGATCAGACTTAATTTATGTAAAAGATAAGAGTAGTATGTGAATTTACTGTACAATACATCAAGTAAGAGGAAAACAATTCATAATGGATTTTAGTGTAAAAAGAGCTTTTTTAAAAAATTTTCTAGGGAATTCTCCAGATTGGTATAAGCTCGCAATAATAATATTTCTAATTATCAATCCACTGGTATTTTATTTTGTCAGCCCGTTCATCGCCGGGTGGTTACTTGTAGTAGAATTTATCTTTACCCTCGCCATGGCACTCAAATGCTATCCGCTGCAACCCGGTGGGCTTTTAGCCATTGAAGCCGTCATCATTGGCATGACAACCCCAAAACAGATCTCTCATGAGATCAGTAACAATTTGGAAGTCATACTGCTGCTGATCTTTATGGTCGCCGGTATCTATTTTATGAAACAACTGTTGTTGTTCGTCTTCACCAAACTGTTACTGAATGTTCGTTCTAAACGTACGTTGTCATTAGCTTTCTGCTTAGCAAGTGCCTTCTTATCTGCTTTTTTAGATGCACTCACTGTTATCGCCGTTGTGATTAGCGTCTCCATCGGTTTCTATTCTATCTATCACCAATACGCTTCTAGCCAACACAGCAATACTGATCTACAAAATGACAGTTATATCGATACAGCTGAGAAGAAACAAACACTTGAGCAATTTAGAGCTTTCTTGCGCAGCCTCATGATGCATGCCGGTATCGGTACAGCATTAGGGGGAGTCATGACGATGGTTGGTGAACCCCAAAACCTGATTATTGCTAAGCATGTCGATTGGGATTTCGTGACTTTCTTTATACGTATGGCCCCCATTACATTACCTGTTTTTGCGTGCGGTTTAATTGTGTGTTTTTTGGTCGAAAAATTTAAATTATTTGGATATGGGGCGGAATTACCTGCAACCGTTCGCCAAGTCCTGACTGATCATGACCAAAAAAATAGCACTAAACGGACACAAAAAGAGAAAGCACAACTTATTGTGCAAGGCTTGATTGGTATTTGGTTAATCGTCGCCCTTGCCTTCCACCTCGCTGAGGTCGGGCTTATCGGTTTATCCGTCATCGTATTAACCACCGCCTTCTGTGGCATTACAGAAGAGCATGCCTTAGGTAAGGCGTTTGAGGAAGCATTGCCCTTTACCGCACTACTGACCGTCTTTTTCTCCGTCGTAGCGGTGATCATCGACCAGCAGCTATTTACACCATTTATTCAATTTGTATTGCAATCGTCTGAATCATCACAACTCTCCTTGTTCTATCTATTCAACGGTCTTCTTTCCGCTGTTTCAGATAACGTCTTCGTCGGTACTGTCTATATTACCGAGGCATTAAAGGCATCAAGTGAAGGGCTAATTTCACACCATCAGTACGAGTTACTCGCCGTTGCCATTAATACGGGAACCAACCTTCCGTCGGTTGCCACGCCAAATGGGCAAGCGGCTTTCCTATTCCTGCTGACGTCTGCATTATCGCCATTAATTCGCCTCTCCTATGGCCGCATGGTATGGATGGCTTTACCTTATACCGTCGTCATGACTGTGGTTGGGTTAATCGGTGTTGAGTTTTGGTTAATACCTGTCACACACTGGTTAGAAAGCTTAGGTTGGATTAGCCTACCTTAAGTTTAATCACCACCAACTCACCTATATTCAAAGCTACTCACATCGTCAGATGGAGTAGCTTTTGTTTACTCTATCCCCCTAATTCGGCATTACTCCTTATTTGAAATTACAAATAAAATGGTTTAGTTTGTAATGTTAGGTAAAGGCTTATTTAAAATCGCATAATTATTCTCTGGCACCTTTTTTTGTCTTACCAATAGGGGCAAAATGTGCGTACCATTAATTTAGGGAAGTAAAGTATGTTCAGATTCTTTAACTACTGCTCACAAGGACGAGGCGCTTGGCTGTTAATGGCCTTTATTGCGTTTATGCTTGAATGTGCAGCGCTCTATTTTCAGCACATTATGAAATTGCAGCCTTGTGTCATGTGCATCTATGAACGTGTTGCACTGTTTGGCATTATGATTGCAGGGTTAATTGGCGCAATAGCGCCACGCAAAATCGCTTTACGTTGGGTTGCCATCATTATTTGGGGCTACGCTGCATGGCGCGGTTTAGATCTTGCTTGGGAGCATACCATGCTGCAACTCAACCCTTCACCATTTGCATCATGTGATTTCTTCGTCAATTTCCCCGAGTGGTTACCATTAGATAAATGGGCGCCTGCTGTCTTTGAAGCAACGGGTGACTGTACGGTTAGGCAATGGGATTTCTTAGGGTTAGATATGCCACAATGGCTAATTGGTATTTATGCAGCTTATCTTTTAGTGGCTATCATTGTCGCTATCAGCCAATTTTTTCCATCACACAAAAAAGCATAGCGTAAATAGTACAATTCGCGTCCTATAAAGCGCATTGGCAGGCGCTAATGCGATGGCTCCCGATGAATGCCATTGGGAGCCACTTCTTATCATGGCATCTAGATTAAAAAATAAAAACTCATTCTGTTTTATCCACTCATGCGCTGCATTCATCCCCCTAGCTAAAAATAGCCGACCTACTGCCAACGATTTTTAAATAAATAACAGCCGAAATTACCCGCATTATTTAGATAATTGCGTGCGCTTTATCATTTAAATGAAAAGCAAAGGAGCGAAACGTGGAAATAAACTCAACAAATGGGTTAACTACAAAATTGATATAAAAAAGCCCAACATGATGCGTGATGGACTTTTTATCTGAGGGAATTTAACTAAATACAACTGCCTGTAAGTATGACATCAGCGGCACAACGTTTACCATTAGCAAATTGACAAACGGCGGTTTGGGCGCCATTCAATTCTAGGTTTAATGAAGGTAATCCACCCGCAGAAACACACGCTTCTTGCGCTTGAGGCCCTAAATTAACCACCTGTTGCGCATATTGGGAAGCTGAGCGATCGACATGATGTGCCGTATTTATGGTTTCTGAACTCCCACAACCTGCTAAAACAAACAGACTACCAACGAATAGGCTATTCCAAAAAGTAACCTTAAGCAGACTGCTTTTTTTTCGATTCATCCTAATCCCCATCCATAACTGTTTCTGTTCCCTGAATCAGTGAACACTGCTTTTAGAAAACAGATTGATGACCAAAACACCGACTATGATTAATAGCATACCAATAATTGCAGGTAAATCGAGTTTCTGTTGATAAATAAATATTGCAGCGACCGAAACGAGTACAATGCCTAAACCGGACCAAATTGCATAAGCTATCCCTAAAGGGATCAATTTAACCACTTGGGATAATCCCCAAAAAGAGACCGCATACCCAATGACGACAATCAACGATGGCCAAAAACGACTAAAACCATCTGATGCCTTTAATGTCGTTGTAGCAATCACTTCTGCGACTATAGACATCAATAAAAAACCTAGCCCCTTCATCAAGTCACCTTTTTATTATCTAACTTTATCAAAATGCTAAGAAATTTAGCATAGTTATCAATTGCTGTAATGACCAAATATAAAAAAATACCCTGCAATAGAATCATTACTATTACAGGGGATTAAACATGTTAAGTAGTTTATTTAGTGTGCCATTGGCGCTGTTTTAACTTGTTCGCGAAATGACGCGCTATAGCGTCTAAATATAAAAGTACACCAAATTAATGAGATCAAGCCAAATATCGCCCCCACATAACCGATACTTGCCATCCCCATATGCACAATCACTTGGTTACCGAGCAAAGCACCACCACCGATACCAATATTGAAGATCCCCGAATAGATTGCCATTGCAAGGTCAGTGGCATCCGGTGCAAGATCAATCACCTTCACCTGCATACCCAAGCCCACGCACATGATGGCGATCCCCCAGAATATGCTTAAGATAACCAGCCAGCTTACATGACCACTGATTGGCATTAACAATAATAAACATATCGTCAAAACAGCAATCGCCACAGGTAGAAATGATAGTGTATATTTACCACTATAACGGCTAAAGATCATACTTCCCGCAATCCCCGCCACACCAAAAATCAGCAATAATAGGGTTGCAAAATTTTGGCTCTGTAGCGCGATATCGCGAACAAAAGGTTCGATATAGCTGTAGGCGGCAAAATGCGCTGTGACGACCACGACCGTCAGAACAAACAATCCGACTAACGCTTGGCGTTTAAAAAGTACTGGCAAGCTTTTTAATGAACCTGAATGCTCACTCGGCAATTTAGGTAAAAAGCGAATCAATGCAATCATGGTTAATAATGCGATAGCACCAATACATAAGAAAGTGACACGCCACCCTAATAACTGACCAATAACACGCCCTATTGGTAAACCTAACACCGTTGCTAACGCAGTACCTGTCGCTAATAAACCTAACGCTTGAGCCTTTTTACCCGCAGGTGCAACGCGGATAGCTAACGAGGCGGTGATCGACCAAAATATCGCATGCGACAATGCAACCCCTACTCTCGCCACAATCAAAACTTCAAAATTCCATGCAAAACCAGAAAGGATATGGCTTAAAACAAAGACAATAAATAGTAATGCTAATAACTTACGCCGTTCAATTTTGCTCGTAAGTAGCATCAGCGGCAATGACATAATGGCCACTACCCACGCATAAATGGTGATCATCAACCCAGTATGGGCTACTGTCATGTTAAAACTCGCCGCAATATCACTCAGTAATGCAACGGGAACGAATTCGGTGGTATTGAAAACAAATGCGGCGACCGCTAGTGCCACAACTCGGATCCAAGCTGTTTTTCTAGAAACCTGTGTCATTGTCTTTGCTTGCGCCTTTGTTGATATCAGCAAAAACCCATCCCCCAATCAAAAGCTGATCGGTATAGAAGCCACGTTATTGGATTTAAGCTGAGGTTTGATATTGCTTCGTTTCAAGGATCGAAAAGCAATCTAATTTATGTGAATGGTATCACATTTTTCTCAGGTATTTAAAGTGAGTCAATGCGAGAACATCAATAAAAAGTTGCTCTATTTCTGATAGCTCGCGCCTCATCAATAATTTCATGAGCCGTTAACCCAATAGGGCCTATACCTTTTTCTATTAGTAAGTCTGCCGCTTTACCATGCAACCAAACGCCGGCTCTCACCGCTTCTTCAATGGGTAATGATTGCGCCAATAAACTGCCGATAATCCCTGATAACACATCCCCACTCCCCGCTGTAGCTAACCCACTATTACCCGTTTCATTGCGCCAAGTTTGGCCATTGGGGGCAGAAATTATTGTATGGTGACCTTTTAACACTGCCCAGCAACCAAACCGCTGGCTGAGATGTTGCGCGGCACTCAACCTATCCGCTTGTATCGCCGTGACTGTTGTTTGTAACAACCTTGCGGCTTCTTTAGGGTGCGGCGTGAGTACTGTTTGTGATGATAAGGTTTGAGATAGGGGCATCTGAGCAAGTAGATTCAGTCCATCAGCATCAATTAACACGCTTTGCTGCTGTTCAACAAATGATAATGCTCTATTTATCAATAATTGCGCATCTGAAGATACACCTAAACCACAACCAATAACCCATGCTGTTGGTGTTTCACCATTTATCACTTCATTGGCTTGGCGCAACATTAATTCGGGGGCATGCTCTATAAGTTGCAATGTGAGTGGCGATTGATTAAACCCAATAATCACTTTGCCACAGCCACTTTTGAGCGCGGCAACGCCAGCAAGTACGCAAGAGCCGGTCATTCCTGCACTACCACCAATAATATTTAGCGTTCCAAACGTGCCTTTGTGACTCTGCTCTGGTCGAGGCTTAACAAATAGAGGGAATTGCTCTGCTAGCCACTGTTTTTCTATTGAAGTTAACATCACTAATCCTTTTGATATTGCATTACGACCTTTTAATTCCTATCTGAATTCTTCATCTTAATTCATCATGTTATGGCGCAATCTATAACCTTTCTATGATATAATATTAGCAAACTCACGAATTTTTAAAGGATACTTTATTAATGAAAGCACATTTTCCAACTCAACCTGATGTGAATGAATTAGCAGCAGAAGTGACCTGTATAAAAAACCTGCTTGCACATATGCTCAAAGCAATTGGTCAAGCTGATGCAGGTAAAATTCTGATTAAAATGGAGCGTGAAATTGCATCGATGGAAGATGAAAAACAAGCTGAGACTTATCGTAATACGCTTGAACAGATCAAAGCAGGTTTTCGCCAATAGATTATTTTAACGATAAGTGCTATTTAAGGGGCTTTGTTGTTCAATTACACTTAAAACTGCACAAATAACTAAATATCCTTTATCGAAATAATTTATCTTTGCTCTCGAATTAAACCATTCTTTATTCATTTAGCTCCCCCTTCAAATCTCTATGAAGGGGGCTTTTTTTATTCTAGATTAATCTTTGACTTTTCCGTTATAAATATCTTGGCAATGTTGGATATATTTTTCCAACGTTATTTCGCCAGATGGGTCACGGTGCGCTTTTTGTTCTTCAAAAGCCCATACAGTAAAAGCCTGACCTAAATTAGCACCGGACATTCCTACTTCTTTATACATGCGGTGATAAAAACCCGTTGGAGATTGGTAAATTTCAAATTTAAAGGGAACTAAGCGCGCTGGATTTTCTACCGTCATAAACTCATTGCCAAAAACCAACGTTTTTACAAGTATGTCCATTTTATATCCTTAATATTATCTAATTCTGTTAAGGCTCATTTTCATCATTTCTTCGTTCATCATAGACCCTTCATCTACCTGACCCCAAAGAAAATCTACGAAATTCCACTTAAAGAATACACTAATTTGATCTGCATTAAATTAATTTTTGCCCATAATAAAAAACCCATGATAGATTTTTCACTACCATGGGTTTTCATCAATTTTTATGGCTAATTAGCCAACTTAACTATTTCAAATATTCGCCAGAACGTAGCGCTTCAATACGTTTATCTAATGGCGGGTGTGACAAGAAAAGTTCACTAAATGCTTTGCCACGACCATTGATACAAAACGCCATTAAACGGCCTTCTTCTTGTGGTTCATAACTGGTTTTCAAACGTTGCAGCGCAGCAATCATTTTTTCTTTACCGACCAACTTCGCTGAACCAGCATCTGCATGGAATTCACGATAACGAGAGAACCACATGGTAATAATGCTCGCTAAGATACCGAATACAATTTCTAATACCATTGAAACGGCAAAGTAAACCATTGGGTTACCGTTACTGCTTTCGCTTTCTTCATCATTGCTCGACATAAAGCCAGAAACGAATTGAGCGATGATACGGGAAATAAAGATCACAAACGTGTTCACAACACCCTGTAATAGCGTCATTGTCACCATATCGCCATTTGCGATATGACTGATCTCATGGGCAATAACCGCTTCTGCTTCATCACGGCTCATATTTTCTAGTAAACCCGTGCTAACCGCTACTAATGATGCGTCACGACGTGCTCCTGTAGCAAATGCGTTAATATCCGGCGCGTGATAAATCGCAACCTGTGGCATTTGAATACCCACTTGCTGAGCTTGGCGGCTTACCGTATTGATTAACCATTGCTCAGTTTCATTGCGGGGCGATTCAATCACTTCTCCACCAACCGATTTAAGTGCCATCCATTTTGACATTAACAGCGAAATAAACGCGCCACCAAAACCAAATAGGCCAGCCATAATCATCAGGCCTTGAACACTGCTCCCTTTAACACCTGTTAAGCTTAAAATTATCCCAAACACAAACATAACGGCTAAGTTTGTGAGTAAGAATAAGGCAATTCGCATCATCTTTTTTTGATTCCTTGGTAAAAATAAATATCACGAAGAATTTAGGGTATAAATAAGGTTTTTTCATACTTTTTCAAGTGTTTTAACACGAAAAAACCAAAAATTAACATAACTTTACACAGACTATGAAAAAGGCCAGCGATTGCTGGCCCTAATTTAATTTACTGTTTAACCAAATTATTTTTTATTTGGCAATAAATGGGTATCAGGATTAGCAAGATCAATAGCAATTTTAACTGTTTCGTCCAAATACGGGTCAGGCCCTTCGTAATCCTTAGGTAAATCATCAATTGACTTCAATAGAGGCTTACCTTCTTTTGCATTACGCTCATTGATACGTTTTAGTTTCGTTGCTTCAATTTCATTATCTTCCTTCAGACGTTGTGCATAATTTAACGAAATAAGATTTTTACTCTCTTTATTCGCTTTATAATGTGCAATGTCCTCATCGATATACTTAAACTCTGTATCTTGGCTAATACGTGCTAAGTGTTTAGTTTTTAAGTCTGATAAATCGGAAGTCACATCCCCGACCTTGCTATAATTGGCAGGCGGAATACTATCCCATGGCAATGCGTTATCTTCAAAGCTTTCCCCCGTTTCAGCAGGATCTTGCCCTGTAGGCATAACAATATCCGGTGTTACCCCTTTACGCTGAGTACTGCCACCATTAACACGGTAGAATTTTTGAATGGTGTATTGCACTGAGCCTAATGCAGGCCAATCAGGCTTCAGCATTTGGTCATAAACACGACTCAAACTTCTATGTTGTTGAACAGTCCCTTTACCAAAAGTTGGTTCGCCGACAATCAGCGCCCGACCATAATCTTGCATTGCCGCCGCAAAAATTTCAGAGGCGGAAGCACTAAAGCGGTCAACAAGAACAACTAATGGCCCTTTGTAGTAAATGACATCGTCATCATCTGCATCCTGACGCACTTGCCCATTATTGTCACGGACTTGCACAATTGGCCCTTTAGGAATAAACAAACCGGATAATGAAACGGCCTCTGTCAATGCACCACCGCCATTACCTCGCAGGTCAATAACTAGGGCAGAAACGTTATCTTTCGCGATTTTCTGTAGTTGCGTTTTAACGTCATTGGTTAAACCAACATAGAAACCCGGAATATCTAGTACGGCGACTTTTTCATTCCCGACTTTTTTAATGTTCAGTTTAACGGCACGATCTTCTAAACGAATTTGTTCACGAACGATAGTGACCACATGGGGCTTAGCCCCTTTTGTGTCAGATACCACTTCCAAACGGACCTTACTTCCTTTAGGCCCTTTGATCAGTGCGACCACATCATCGAGTCGCCAACCAACCACATCAACCATCGGCTTACCAGTTTGGCCTACACCGATAATTTTATCGCCTACTTTTAATTCTTTACTTTTTGCTGCCGGCCCACCCGCAACCAATGAATTAATCACTGTATTTTCATCGTCTTGCTGCAAGACTGCACCAATCCCTTCTAACGACAAACTCATTTCAGAATTAAACTGTTCAGTATTGCGCGGAGAAAGGTAGCTGGTATGAGGGTCGATTTCACGAGCAAAAGCATTCATGATTAATTGGAAAACATCTTCACTTTGCCCTTGCGTCAAACGTCTTAAAGCAAAGTTATAACGCTTAGTGAGTTTTTCCTTAATCTCTTTATCATCTTTGCCCGATAGCTTCAGGTTCAGCCAATCATATCTGACCTTTTGATCCCAAAGCTTATCTAATTCTTGCTTATCCTTTGGCCAAGGCATTTTACTACGATCGACTTCAATAAAGTCATTCGCATCAAAATTCATTGGTTGCTCAAGACGAGCTAATGCATATTGGAAGCGTTCAAAGCGTCTTTTCTGAGAAAGGTTGTACAGGTCATAGAACGTATCTAGTTTTCCATTTTCCAGCCATTCACCGACTTTAGCTTTATCTTTTGCATACTCATCAACATCTGACTGAAGCAAAACGTTATGACCGTAATCCAACATATTCAGATAACGATCAAAAATTTTACCGGAAAACGCTTTATCCAAATCAAATTGGCGATAATGAGAGCGGGTAAACCTAGATGTTACCCTTTCACTTACTGTGCCATGCTGAGTATCCTGTTTTAATACAGGTAACTGAGCAGCAGTGAACTGTGTCACTGCTTGAGGATTCGCAATTGCACTACCAAAAGTGGCAACACTAACGACTAATGCAATCTTTAAAAGTTTGTTCATGCCCTGATTGACCTCCGTATCAGAACTTTAAATGTTCCGCGCGCACAATCATTGCCATTCCTGTTGGCAACTGAACTCTGACACCATCTTTAGCAATTTCCAGCACAGACGCATCCATCAGACTTGTACCAACTTTCACTTTCAGAGTCTGGCCGACCTGAAGTGCGTTAATATCAGTCACTGATTTCAATTTTTGCTCTGGAGATGCTGCACCACTACGGCGCTGAGGTTTAGTCGAAGAGTTTTGTGGGCGTTCTTTATTTTCTGACTGGCGATGGCGCGGCGCTTTGTCTTTTGCTGCTGCCGGATTGCGGGTATTTTTATCACCTGATTTTTTGGCTGCTGGTCGTTTCTGCGCTTTTTGCTCTGCACGTTGCGCTTGAACTCGAGCTTTTGCCTCAGTCAATTGTTGACGAGCATGCGTAATATGCTCCGCCTCTAATTCACCACAATCATTACCATCTAAGTCAACGCGCTTAGCGCCTTCTTTAACACCGTAGAGATAACGCCAGCTAGAGGTATACATACGCAATGCCGAACGCAATTGCGTTTTGCTAATACCATCTTCTTCGGTCAAACGCCCTACGATATCTTGAAAAATTCCGACTTTTAACGGACGTGCTTCGCCTTCAGCGATAAAACAGCGTGGAAAACGCTCAGCCAAAAACGCGATAACTTCTTTACTACTATTCAACTTAGGTTGATTTTCCATGAAATTTCCTGATAACAACGATTTTGCCAACCAGCACGGGCATGAACAAGCCGACATTATAATAGCGTTGCAGACAATTGCCACGTTCCTATTAAGTTAACATACCAATATTTAATGATAATTTGGCATCGAACACATTGCCAGATGTTGACACAACTGGCTTACAAGATGTTTTAAACCAATTTCATCATTTTGATCAAAGTGATTGAAATTTGGACTATCAATATCCAGCACGCCTAAAACCTGACCATTAACTTCCAATGGAAGCACGATTTCGGCATTACTTGCCGAATCACAGGCTATATGACCAGAGAAAGCATGCACATCATCAACACGCTGAATTTTATTTTGGCTATATGCCGTACCGCAGACACCTTTGCCAAACGGTATTCTGACACAGGCTATCTTTCCTTGAAAAGGACCAAGCACTAACTCTTGTCCACTTCTTAAGTAAAAACCCACCCAGTTAATACCTTCTAGGCGCTCATACAACAACGCGCTTGTATTCGCCAAACTTGCAATTAAATCATATTCTCCTGCCAATAGTGCAGACAAACTATCTGAAAGTTCGTGATAATACTTGTTTTTATCCATAAAATTTTCTTGTAATAATTAAATGATGCAATAGAGTAAACAATTTGTGCACCCTGTAGGTTAGCAAGTTGTCACTAAGCCGTAAATTTTTTTACACTAGATTACACGCGCGGCTAACAACTCCATGAGTAAAACAATGAATCACATTAATCATAGTGACATAATTTCGCAACACTGCTGCTATTGCAATCTTAAATTATCTATTCCTTCACATGATACTCAACAGGTTGTGATATGCCCGCGTTGCCACAGTCAGCTTGACGATGGCCGTTCTTGGTCACTAAACCGCTTATTTATTCTTTCTATTACATTATTAATGTTGGCACCTATCGCATTTTGGCAGCCATTGATTTCAATCCATTTATTGGGGACACAAATCTATGCCAACGTGATCGAAGGTATTAGGCTCATCAATTCTCAAGGTGACCCATTCACTGCGAGCATTATCGCCTTCTGTGCCATCGGCGCACCTCTGCTTTTGCCGATTTCTATCGTTTATCTCTATATAGGAAGGCGTGTTCGCCTAAATCTACGCCCCGTCCTACTGATACTAAGTCGTTTAAAAGAATGGGTTATGTTGGATGTCTATCTTATTGGATTGGGGATTGCTGCAATCAAAATGCAAGATTACGCCAGCGTATTTTTGGGAAATGGTTTAATCGCTTTTATTACCATGACAGTAATTAGTCTGTTAATATTAATCCACCTAAATGTCGAACAACTTTGGCAGCTCTTCTACCCTAAAAAAGAGCAAGCTAATGACCCTCATGCTTTAACATGCCAAGCTTGCCACTATACCGGGCCTGCAAATTCACGAGGAGTCTGCCAACGCTGCCATCGCCCCTTACACTACCGCGAGCCATATAGCCTACAAAAAACATGGGCCGCACTGATTGCAGCGATGATCTTGCTTTTTCCTGCTAACTTAATGCCAATTTCCGTTGTCTATCTTAACGGGCAACGCATGGAAGACACCATTTACTCTGGTGTCGTTTCATTAATTGAATCAGGTAATTGGCCCATTGCTATCATTGTTTTTATCGCCAGTATTTTAGTGCCTTTTATTAAGATCCTGATCATGATTTTACTGTTATGCTCCATTCAACGTTGCAGTCAGACGGATCCGGTATTGAGGATGAAGTTATTAAAATTTGTGACATGGATTGGCCGTTGGTCAATGCTGGATTTATTTGTTATCGCACTCATGATGACGCTGATTAACCGTGATCAGCTAATGTCTTTTACTATGGGCCCTGCCGCATTGTTTTTCGGTATCGCTGTAATTTTAACCATACTCGCTGTCGAGTGGCTTGATAGTCGTTTAATTTGGGATTCTTATGGAAAATCAAAATCAACAAAATGAACCTGTAGAGCAAGAACAAGAGGCGATTTTACGTAAACGAGCACGTATATCACCCTTTTGGCTATTGCCTCTTGTCGCTGTGTTTATCGCAGGTTGGTTACTTTTCCAACATTGGTTGGAACAAGGTACTGAGGTGACAATTGAATTTTCCTCTGCTCCCGGTGTAGTTTCAGGTAGAACACCGATCCGCTACCAAGGTGTCGAAGTTGGATTGGTGCAATCTGTCACCGTTAGCCAAGATATGAAGAAAATTATTGTTAAGGCCAGTATCAATAAAGATATGAAGCCCGCACTCACCTCTGGCACCAAATTTTGGCTCGTCACACCTAAAGCCTCATTAGCCGGTGTTTCTGGCTTAGATGCACTTGTTGGCGGTAACTACATCGGTATGCAACCTGGGGCTGGTGAAGAGCAACACAACTTTATCGCTCAAGACTCCCCGCCACAACTACAAACCGAAGAGGGGCAATTACTCATTTATCTCACGGCTAAAGACTTAGGCTCATTGCATGAAAACTCACCGATTTATTATCGCAAAGTGCCCGTTGGTTATATTTCTGACTACACGATTTTGCCTAATGACCAAGGGGTTTCTATCGCTGCCATAATAGAAAAACGGTATACCCGATTAGTGAGAGAAAACAGTCAATTTTGGAATGTTTCAGGCTTCCAAGGCGGCTTTGATTTAAAATCTGGTGTGAATGTCAAAATGGAAAGCCTTTCTGCTGTAATCAATGGTGCTGTTGCATTTGATTCACCGACTAATAGTGCCCCAGCACAGGAAGGGCAACAATTTGTTTTGCATCCAAACAGGCATGATATTGGACAGGATGAACAGCAAAATAAAAATAGTTTAGTGGTTTCATTATGGTCTCCTGACACCTATGGCGTCGATGCCGGACAACCTATCATTTATCGTGGAATAAAAATAGGTGAAGTGTTACAGCGTAACTTACTTGATGATAAAGTTACCTTCCAAGTCGCGATTTTGGATGAGTACCGCCATCTTATCCGTAACGATACCAAGTTTGTTGCCAATAGCCGCGTTGATGTCCAACTTGGCTTAACGGGGATCCAGTTTCAAGGTGCAACGCCGCAAGAGTGGTTAGATGGTGGAGTTCATTTATTGGTTGGAAAAGGTAAAGAGCCATTGCCTGAAACGTTCCCATTATATCGAAGTGATGATAATGCTAAGGCGGGTATAACAGGTTCATCACCCACTACCACAATTACATTAAACACTAACACCCTTCCTGATATTCAGGCAGGTTCAGTAGTACTTTACCGCCAATTTACTGTCGGTGAAATAGTCTCAATTAACCCAACCAAAGACGGTTTCGCGGTTAATATTCATATTTCTAGTCAATACCGTCATCTACTAACAGATAAAAGCGTCTTTTGGGCAGAAGGCGGCGCTAAAGTCAAACTCAATAGCAGTGGATTAACCGTTCAGGCCGCTCCTCTTACACGAGCAATTAGAGGTGCCATTAGTTTTGATAATATTCCAACGGCCAAACTTGATAGTGCAAGGCAACATACCCTCTATCCAAACGAAACTGCGGCAAAAGCCATTGGGAGTGTCGTGACTTTAACCACTTTTGATGCGTCTAAATTGTCAGAAGGGATGCCGATTCGCTATTTAGGTATCGATATTGGACAAATCGATTCATTGAAATTATCGCCAAATAACCGCGAAGTGAATGCACGCGCGATCCTTTATCCAGAGTATGTGCAAGCTTTCACGAAGAGTGGCAGTCGCTTTGCTATTGTCACACCAGAGCTTTCTCCTTCTGGCGTCAATAACCTCGATACCTTGATCCAACCTTATATCAGTGCCGAGCCAGGACGAGGAAATAGAAATCGTTACCAATTTGAACTACAAACGGCCAATATTACAGACTCGCGTTACTTAGATGGCTTAACAATTATATTAGATGCCACCGAAGTTGGCTCTATTCAGGTTGGAACCCCTCTTCTCTTTAGGGGAATGGAAATTGGTACAGTTACTGGTTTATATTTGGGAGAGCTTTCCGACCGCGTATATGTTGCGACTCGAATTGGTAAAGAGTTCCAATACCTGATCCGCGACAATACCCAATTTTGGATCTCTTCAGGTTATAACCTCTCCTTTGGCCTCACAGGCGGCATGATCAAGAGTGGCACCTTCAAGCAGTTTGTTCGGGGAGGTATCTCCTTGGCGACCCCACCAACGGTGCCTCTCGCGCCGAAAGCGAAGCCAGATCAGCATTTCATTCTAAAATTAGAACCTCCTAAAGACTGGTTAGAATGGGGAACATCCATCCCTAAACAGTAATCACTAGAAAGGTGCATATTTTAACAATATTGCACCTTTCTTTTAACTTGCCCTTAAAAAACATTTTGGAAATCGATTCCATTTGTACTATGCTTAATTTTGTTGAGTCGTAACGCCACAGCTACACATTAATCGAGAGGTAACATTATGCGCATAGTTAATTTGAAAATATCTTCCTATGAAATCAATGACGCCATCATGTCAGATCATAAAAGTGATACCCTCAGTATACCTTGTGACTCTGATACTGAGTTTTGTATGCAATTAGATGGTTGGGATGAAAATACCAGTATTCCTGCACTCATCAATGAGAAACCCGTTCTGTTATACCGTCATCGTTATGACAAAGATAATCATCATTGGGTGATGAGAGTGGCTTAATTGATGAAATCACTATTAGGTGGGCTACAAACAACAGGCAAAAAAAGAGGCCTGGTAGATTCCGATTACCGGGCCTTGGGAAATGGCTCTGGCAGAGCCGTGCGCTAAAAATTGCCATTGAGACGTAACAAAGTACAATTTAATACTAGCTTGCTAAACGCACTCTTACCATACTAATTATCAATTATTTTACATATTATTAACACAATTTATTTCTTAATATTCCAATATCGAGCTATTTGATTGATAGGTACACCCTATATCAATGATAAGTACAACCTTTCAACTTTTTGTTGATAATAAAAAATGCCACAAGTTATAAGCATAATCGCCTATAACCTATGGCATTGTTCTTCTTTAATAAAGATGAGGTTACGAGTTGTTACACAGCTTCTTCGCCGCTAATTTGAGTGGTTCTACGCGCTCTTCCGCACTTTTTTCCGTCTCAATTGGCTTTAATAAAATATCGATCGGCTGTGCTTTGATCTCTTTTTTCTCCATTTGAGCCTGTGCCACATCATTGAGTGGGTACTGCATGAGTGTGGCAGGGTTGATAACAATCAGTGCACCATTACTTCTACATTCCAGCATCACTTCTTCTCGGGTAAATGGCCAATCATCACCAAACTGCTTTTTACTTACTGTCTCAATGGGTGCCGCAGCCACCGTAAAGCTAGTACTTGCCAGTAATACAGAACACAGCGCTAATTTCAGTTTCATACAACTTACCTTGTTAAAACATCAAGTTCACTATCAGGTGATTATACAGGTTGATAGGTCGCAAAAATAGCAACGGCTAAAATTGCCGTAGTACCTAACAGTAGCTCAATCCAACTATTAATAATCAAATACTGTAACCGCCCTTTTCTTTTAATATTCGGGACCAGTATATAGCGGTTCACTAAGGCTAAAATGACCATTAGTGCAACTAAGCTGATTTTTAACCAAAGCCACGATTGGTATTCTGAACCGGTATAATTAAACGGCCAATTTGGCAGTAATGTCATCGAGCTGATTATGCCTGTCACCACAACAATAACGACAGCAACGTGCCCTACACGAGAAAAACGGATCAAACTAGCAAAAATTTGCTTATCTAAGCCTGGCGCTAATTCTTTTTTATCTCGCAAGAACTGAATGCAAATCAAAAACGGCCATAATCCGCCAAACCAATAGGCTGAACTTATAAGATGAAGAAATTGATTTAAACGGTTTAACTCCCCAATGACACCACCATACATCGCGGCATGGCCAATCAAGGCATGTAAACCGAGGAGCACAATAGAAAGTAGTAATAACAGATAAAGCCGGATATTTTGTGAACGGATAAAAATCACACCTAATGTGATGACAGCAAACACCAATTCCCAACGCCAAACCAGCCCAAACGTTGTGCCAAATACACTTGACCAAATATCAAAGTCTAGTGCTTCTTCCCAGCCATCCCCCATCAGCCCAGCTTGGGCAGCCATCCAGCCAAAGGCTGTAACCACGGTGACTACTGCACTAAAGATAATCGCTCGATTAAGATAGCGACGAAGGATTTGACTAAAAGCACCCACACTTAATATCGCTGCGAATATTGACATTCCACACATCAACATCGCAGCAATAAAATGGGAAAAGCGTATAACTGTATAAAATGCCTCTAAAGACATGATTATTTCACAGTAAAGCTATATTCGCCTTTCGTTTTATGACCATCAACGGATACCACACTCCAATTTACATCATACTTTCCTGCTTCTAATTTGCTTTCAATTGGAATGATAACCTTGGTGTCATTGTTTGAATCTAACGCAGGCTTGCCTGTTTTCACGACGCTGTCATTAGGCCCCGTCACTTTCACTTTTGCAAAATTAATCTCAATACCTTCAGAGAAATTAAGGGTGATTGATTCAGGAGCCTTTTCAACCGCCGCACCTTCTGCTGGTAGTTGATCTTTTAAGTGCGCATGAGCGAATGCCTGTTGAAATGACATACCTAAAAATAGGACTGCAACAGCACTCAATTTACGCCAAGATGATTTGATTTGATAGATTGCCATAATTAGTAACCCCTTAATTTGCAGGTGAATTTGGATTATTTAGCAATCATTATACGAAAGAAACAAGCTTTCGCTGCCAAAAAATGAATTTGGCTGTTGAAGATGTGATTATCAACACAAAATGAAAAGAAAAAGGCTCATGAGCATTGAAATTAATCACTACAAATCATGAACCTATTGATGTTTTATATTAAACGTGGGCGGATGTAGACATATTTTTTAAATCTTTATCCAATAGGAATAGCGCTTTGCCACTTTCACCGACCATATCCAATTTGTCTAAGATTGATTTGAACAATTTCTCTTCTTCGTGTTGTTCAGCAACATACCACTGTAAGAAGTTAAATGTGGAATAATCTTGGGTAGTGATGGCTAAATGAGCCAGTTTATTAATTTCCGCAGTAATTTGTTGCTCGTGCTGATAAGTCAACGTAAATACATCACCGATTGATTTAAAATCAACAGGAGGCGCGGCGATTTGACCTAATTTTGGCAGTGCACCAGTATCGCTAAGATAGTCAAATAAACGCTGCATATGCTCCATTTCTTCTTGAGAATGTGCTTTTAAAAATGCCGCAGCACCTTCAAAACCTTTATCGCTACACCATGCGCTCATCTGTAAATATAAATTCGCAGAATAAAACTCGAGGTTTAACTGCTCATTTAATTTATTGATCATGTCATTCGTTAACATATTTTCTTTCCTTAGTTATCAAGATTAATGCTTTTATTATGCACATTCTAAAAATAATTAAAACCCTAAAACAATAATAAAACAAAAAAATACAATTTACTGATAATTAATAACTTTTTGTAAAATTAATAATAATCAATCTCATTATCCTTAGTGGTATTTACCTGTGTTTTAATGAAAAAAATTATCATTGTTATTTAATAAAATAATACATTCTCATTATAATCAATAGTTGAGTTATTAAATATAATCTTACGTGAAAATGATTATTTCCCTCAATCAATTCAAAATATTATTTCCCTATATTTACGCCATAAGTAACGAGGCAGCTAGTGATTTTTTCCGATAAATTGCTACACTACCCCCTCTACATTGAAGTGATTGAGAGTGGATATGAGTCATAACCTTGCATTGTTACCCAAAGACGAAATGGATAAAGTCAATGTTGACCTACAAGCCTCGGGGGTTGCCTTTAAAGAGCGCTATAATGTTGCCGTGATCGCAGAAGCTGTCGAGCAGGAGCAACCTGAGCACCTTAGAGCCTATTTTCGTGAACGGTTAGCCCACTACCGCCAGCTTTCACAACATTTTTCTCGTCTACCCTACGAGCCCAAAAATCGCTAAATATGATTTTTAGGCACGAATAACTAAAAAGGAGAAGCATCACTTCTCCTTTTTAGGACATCGCTACAAATCGAGATAGATTATTTTACAGAGTGATATGTAATAGTGGATTTTTCACAATCAACAGTCACATTATATTGCAGATCTTGCTTAGAGCCTCTGACTGTTAATGGCACTTGGTAACCCGTCTCTGTTTTCGTCACATCTTGATTATTAACCCATGCGACGGCTTTTTTACCAACTAATGCCTTTTCTTCTGCCCAACGTGGCAAGCGATTATTCATAAAATCGTTTTTAACTTGTGCAGCAATTTGAGGCTCTGCCAATTTTCCACAACTAATAAACGGAGCCGCTTTACCTTCTTCTTGGTTGGCGCTGAATGCAATCGAACTAAATAACAGTGCGCAGCCACCTAAAGCAAAACCAATTTTCTTACCAGCCTTCATGCTTCCTCCGATCCCTATAAAAATGTTGGGTAACAAATTATATCAGTGACCATAGTTAATTTTATACGACATTTATCTAATATAACTAAAATAGTAGAAATAATTATAAACTGCCAGAATGGTATGACTTAACTAATATGTATCAGATTTTAGCATAAATGTTAATAGTTTGTTTTGTTAACGTTCATTTTCTTCATCAAAACGTACTTGGATCTGCTCTTTATCTTTGTATCTTTCACGGATTTCCTGTGCAACGAGCGCAATCGCTTCTCCGCTACTCATCCCATCAGCCATTAATTGGTGGATACGTTCAACCGCTTCTTGCTGTTGTTGATGATTAAGCGCTGGCATACCTGAAAACATGTCAAAACCCCTTCTTAACTGGTTAGTTTTAAATCGTGCGGAGAGAAAATAAAAAATTTTAGCTTAATTTTAACAGCTCTTGGCTTCTTAAGATAAGATATATGCTAATCTGGTTATCAGTTCTTTTTTATCGACTTAGCGTTTAGTATATACAAATGGTTATCAATAAAATACAACTCCCCTATTATCCTGATGTTGCTATTGACTATTTTACGCCACTAGCCCATCAACCTTGGTCAATGCTGCTCCATTCAGGCAATGCCGAGCATTCGCATAACAGATACGATATTGTTGTGGCTGATCCTATTGCAACGCTAACCACTATTGGCGATAAAACGACGATCACCCACCCGCATTCGGTTGAGAGTTCAGACGCAGACCCATTTAACCTCCTTCAACAAACTATTGAACACTACGCCCCTGACCATGCTAGTGATGATACGCTTCCTTTCACTGGCGGTGCTCTCGGTATTTGGAGCTACGATTTAGGTCGTCGTATCGAAAAAATGCCACACATAGCGACTACGGATTTATCGTTTCCAGATATGGCCGTTGGGATATATCAATGGGCGTTGATTGTCGATAATCAAGAAAAAACGGTCACCTTATTCAGTTATTCTGATACCAATAAACGCCTTGATTGGTTGAAGAAACAAAAAGCTTCACGTAAAACCAAGTTCGCCCTTACCAGTTCATGGCATTCAAATATGTCACAAGAGCAGTATCACGAGAAAATCGGCCAAATACATGAATACTTGCGTAGCGGTGATTGCTATCAAATAAATCTAGCGCAGCGTTTTCAAGCAAAATATAAGGGTAATGAATGGGATGCATTTTTATTATTAACCCGAGCAAATCGCGCCCCTTTCTCTTCTTTCATTCGTCTTCCTAATAATGCGGTGATCAGCATCTCGCCTGAACGCTTTATTCAGTTACAAGATGGTGAGATACAAACACGTCCAATCAAAGGCACACTACCTCGTTTAGAGGATGAACACGCCGATGCCATGCAAGTCGAAAAATTGGCGAATTCCCCTAAAGATCGTGCTGAAAACTTGATGATTGTCGATTTACTCCGTAATGATATTGGTCGAGTTGCACAACCAGGAACAGTCAAGGTCCCTGAATTATTCGCTGTCGAAGCCTTCCCAGCGGTTTATCACTTAGTTAGCACAATTACTGCAACACTTGATAAACCCTATACGGCAACAGATCTTCTGCGTGCAAGTTTCCCGGGAGGCTCAATTACTGGTGCCCCTAAAATTCGGGCGATGCAAATCATTGAAGAGCTTGAACCTCATCGTCGTCATGGCTATTGTGGCGCTATAGGCTATATTAGTTTTTGTGGCAAAATGGATACCAACATTACCATCCGTACACTGTTAACAGATAAAAAACGGATTTTTTGCTGGGCTGGCGGTGGTATTGTGGCAGATAGCCAAGCGGATAAAGAGTATCAAGAAACCTTTGATAAGTTACGGCTGATATTACCCGTGTTAGGAGAAGTAGAGCACGATGACCAAACTGAATGAGTTTATAAACCGCTTTCAGTTTACCCTGCCAGTGACTCGCCGAACTCAACGGACGGCGAGCAAATCTGCTGCCGTTCTTCTGCCTATTATCAATAAAACCACTCCCACATTATTATTAACGCAGCGTTCCCCTTTTTTGCGTTCGCATGCCGGACAAGTGGCTTTCCCAGGAGGGGCACGTGACCCTGAAGATGGCTCTCTAGTGACTACCGCGCTGCGAGAAGCCTATGAAGAAGTGGCTATTCCCCCAGAGAAAGTCCAAGTACTTGGGCAACTCTCGCCACAACAAAGTATTGGCGGTTACGAAGTCACCCCAATCGTCGGCCTGCTCCCCGAAGGCATTAATTATCGCCCTAATCCTAGTGAAGTCGCCTCTGTATTCGAGGTTCCGCTATTTGATGCGCTGTCACTGAATCAACATAAATATGTTGATATCAAACGTGCTGGTCAAAGTAACCGTATTTTCTTCTATTGGCATAACGGACATCTCGTTTGGGGTCTCACTGCCGCCATCCTTCATCAGCTAGCTCTGCAACTCAAGTAGTCATTTTGTGCCGTAATTGAATACATTTTGTGCTATTCTGTAGCAATTGGCCTTTTGTTACTACCTTATTTTAAAAAATAATTTAAACTTACTGGTTAACACTACTAAATAACAGTAAAGTAGCGCCCTTTAAAATAAATCACTAAATATCTACTTTTTTTAAGGAGTCCTGCGTGATAAGCGTATTCGACATGTTTAAAGTGGGCATAGGTCCTTCAAGCTCTCATACCGTCGGCCCAATGAAGGCGGGAAAAGAATTTGTCGATGATTTGGTAAGCAAACAATTATTACCAAGCGTCACACGCATTGCGGTCGACGTTTATGGCTCTCTTTCACTCACTGGAAAAGGCCACCATACTGATATTGCAATCATTATGGGCCTTGCTGGCAATTTACCTGCTACTGTTGATATCGAATCTATTCCTAGCTTTATTGAAAACGTTGAAAAGACTGAAAAGCTACCCTTAGCTAACGGCACTCACACGGTAGATTTCCCACGGGAAGGTGGAATGAACTTCCGCCTAGATAATCTGCCTTTACATGAAAATGGTATGACTATCCATGCCTTTGCAGGCGAAGAAGAAATTTATACCAAAACTTACTACTCAATTGGTGGCGGTTTTATTGTTGATGAGGAACATTTTGGTCAATCTGTTCTGGATAGTAAACCCGTTTCCTACCCATTTAACTCAGCAGAAGAACTTTTGCTTCACTGCAAAAAAACAGGGTTATCCATCTCTAGCTTGATGATGAAGAATGAGCTTGACCTTCACACGAAAGAAGAGATCGATGCCTATTTTGCCGATGTGTGGAAAACCATGCAGGCTTGTATTGAACGCGGGTTAAATACCGAGGGTGTTCTACCGGGGCCACTGCGCGTACCTCGTCGTGCGCCAGCATTGAACCGTCTTGTCACATCATCAAGCAAACTGTCCAATGACCCGATGAATGTCGTTGATCTCATTAATATGTTTGCATTAGCGGTTAACGAAGAAAATGCGGCAGGTGGTCGCGTTGTTACTGCCCCAACCAACGGTGCCTGTGGTATCGTTCCTGCGGTTTTGGCTTATTACGACCACTGCATTGAGCCTGTTACGCCGGAATTATACACACGTTATTTCCTTGCGTCGGGGGCTATTGGTATTCTTTATAAAATGAATGCGTCTATCTCTGGTGCGGAAGTGGGTTGCCAAGGCGAAGTTGGTGTTGCTTGCTCAATGGCAGCGGCAGGTCTTGCTGAATTGTTTGGTGGTAGCCCTGAACAAGTTTGTGTTGCCGCTGAAATCGGTATGGAGCACAACCTTGGTTTAACCTGTGACCCTGTTGCAGGACAAGTTCAAGTACCTTGTATTGAGCGTAATGCGATTGCATCCGTCAAAGCCGTCAACGCAACGCGTATGGCACTCCGCCGTACGAGTGAGCCACGTGTTTCTCTCGATAAAGTGATAGAAACGATGTACGAGACGGGCAAAGACATGAATGCCAAATACCGCGAAACTTCTCGCGGAGGTTTAGCAATAAAAGTCCAATGTGACTAGGGTCTTTATTCACTAGTCATTAATTGAATCACTTCACCGATGCCGCGTATTTTACTTTGATTAAACACGCGGCATTTTTTATCAAGTATTGTTGATTATTATCTGACTTAATTGTTTAGGGTGATCTTTAATACGTCATTTTTCGCCTACTTGGCTTTTCTATTTTTAATTTGTAACAAAAACTTAATTAGATCGTTACTTAAATCCCTTGTTTACAAAACAAACGTTTTTCAGAACTTCCTACTGCTGAAACGTGTCATTTTTCGTCTATTTTTTGCTCAACATTTTAAATCCCTTACTCTTTTTGCTATTTTTTTGTTACCGATAACAGTCACATACACTGTTTTTGTCATATATATAGTTTATTTATTTAATAAAACCAATATACTCAGACAATATATGTATTTTATTTAAAATAAAATACATGTTTTTAATTTTCTGACGCAAAACAAGTTTTTACACTAATGCGAAATGTTATGCTACGGATATTGACTCTAATGGTTAGCAAATTAACAGTTTTCTAACTGAATAAAATAGAGTGAATTTATTCAGCTAAAATTATCAATATCATTTTCTATTAGGAGGTTTAATTAAGCTGATTTAATTTTGACCTGATTTACAAATTCCGTTCTATATCTGTTAAGAGGGAAATCAAGTGAGTATAGCTATTATGATTGGTACACACGGTGTGGCGGCAGAGCAGCTTCTACGAACCACCGAAATGTTGATAGGCGAGCAAGAAAATGTCTCGTTTATTGACTTTGTACCAGGGGAAAACGCAGACACCCTATTTGATAAGTACACAGCAAAACTAGCTGATTTAGATACCTCCCAGGGGGTAATATTTTTAGTTGATACATGGGGAGGTAGTCCCTTTAACGCAGCTAGCCGTATCGTAAACGAGCATGAAAACTATGAAATAGTCACTGGCGTTAATGTGCCTATGTTAGTTGAAACTTTTATGTGTCGTGACGATAACCCTTCAATAGACGAATTAATCTCCGTTGCTTTAGAAACAGGCCGTGGTGGTATTCGGGCACTGAAATTTAAAGAGCCAGAAGCCGCTGCTACTCCATCCCCAGCACCCGTTCAACAACCTGCTCCAGTACAAACAGTCACTGCTGGCCCTGGCGAACATATGGTGATTGCACTTGCGCGTATTGATGACCGATTAATCCATGGTCAAGTAGCTACACGCTGGACAAAAGAAACTCGCGTTAAACGCATTATTGTCGTCAGCGATGAGGTGGCAAAAGATCAGGTACGTTCAACATTACTAAAACAAGTTGCTCCTCCTGGCGTAACAGCACATGTCGTTGATATTGCTAAGTGTATTCGTGTTTATAACAACCCAAAATACGCAGGCGAACGCGTCATGTTATTGTTCACAAACCCAACGGATGTACAACGTTTGGTTGAAGCTGGTGTTGATATCACCTCTGTCAATATCGGTGGTATGGCGTTCCATGAAGGAAAAACTCAAGTTACGAATGCGGTTTCTATCAACCAAAAAGATATTGAAGCGTTCAACTATCTGAATGATAAAAATATTGAATTAGAAGTACGAAAAGTCGCTTCTGACAGCAAAGTTCAGATGATGGATTTGATTAAAAAATTTAAAAATTAGTCTTAGTTAAACCGTTAATATTATTTAATTTTAACCATTACTCGAAAACAGATTTACCAAACTTGTTTGGTTACAGGAGATTAAACAATGGAACTCACCGTTGTTCAAATAGTACTGGTTTTCATCGTGGCCTGTATCGCTGGTATGGGTTCTATTCTCGATGAATTCCAGTTCCATCGCCCACTCGTTGCCTGTACGCTTGTCGGTATCGTTTTGGGAGATATGAAAACCGGTATCATCATCGGTGGTACGCTGGAAATGATCGCATTAGGTTGGATGAACATTGGGGCTGCTGTCGCACCTGATGCCGCACTTGCATCAATTATTTCAACCATTCTGGTCATTGCTGGTGGACAAAATATCGGGGCTGGTATCGCCATCGCAATTCCACTAGCGGCGGCTGGACAAGTCCTTACCATTATTGTGCGTACCGTTACCGTTGCATTCCAACATGCTGCTGACCGTGCTGCCGTCAGTGGTAATTTAACCGCTATCAGTTGGATCCATGTTTCTGCATTATTACTTCAAGCAATGCGTATTGCGATCCCAGCGCTTATCGTTGCAGTTTCTGTTGGTACCTCTGAGGTAAGAGAACTACTGGATTCAATTCCACAGGTCGTTACTGATGGTCTGAACATTGCTGGTGGTATGATCGTTGTTGTCGGTTATGCAATGGTTATCAATATGATGCGTGCAGGCTATCTAATGCCATTCTTCTACTTAGGCTTTGTTACTGCGGCATTTACCGAATTTAACCTTGTTGCGCTGGGTGTGATCGGTGCGGTTATGGCTATCCTGTATATCCAACTCAGCCCGAAATACAATAAATCTCAAGTTGTTGTCGCACAAAATAATAGCAACAACAACCTTGATAATGAATTAGACTAGGAGGAGCGCAACCATGGTAGATACAACAAATCCAACAGCGAAAAAGCTTACACAAAGCGATATTCGCGGCGTCTTCTTGCGTTCTAACTTGTTACAAGGTTCTTGGAACTTTGAACGTATGCAAGCGCTGGGCTTCTGTTATTCAATGGTTCCGGTGATCCGTCGCCTGTATCCTGAAAATAACGATGAGCGTAAACAAGCAATCAAACGCCATCTTGAGTTCTTTAACACCCACCCTTACGTTGCTGCGCCTGTTTTAGGTGTCACCATGGCGATGGAAGAGCAACGTGCGAATGGTGCAGATATTGATGATGGTGCCATCAACGGTATTAAGGTGGGTTTAATGGGACCTCTTGCCGGGGTTGGTGACCCAATCTTCTGGGGTACTGTTCGTCCTGTATTTGCAGCCCTAGGCGCCGGTATTGCAATGACTGGTAACCTACTCGGCCCAATCCTCTTCTTTGTTCTATTCAACCTTGTTCGCCTATTAACGCTCTACTATGGCGTTGCGTATGGCTATAAAAAAGGGGTTGATATTGTTCAAGATATCGGTGGCGGATTCTTACAAAAACTGACTGAAGGTGCATCAATACTGGGGCTATTTGTTATGGGTGCCTTGGTGAATAAATGGACCAAGGTCAACATTCCCGTCGTTGTTTCCAATATTGAGAACCCAACAACAAAAGTTATGGAAATCAAAACCATTCAAGATATTTTGAATGATTTGATGCCTGGTTTAGTTCCATTATTACTAACTTTTGCATGTATGTGGCTACTTCGCCGTAAAGTTAACCCACTGTGGATCATCATTGGCTTCTTTGGCCTTGGTATCTTAGGTGCTTGGTTGAAGTTCTTAGCACCATAATTTGCTGTAATAAACTGAAATGGGAGGTTGCAGCCTCCCATTTTTACTTTTAAGCTCTCTAGCACGTTTACTTAGCCAAGGGCACTGAAAATGACCTTAAATGATTTCATACTAGCCATTATTATTTTACTGATGCTGCTGTATGCAATTTACGATGAGTTTATTCAACATTTACTTAAGGGAAAAACCCTACTCAAAATTAACCTCAGACGTAAACATCGTGTCGATGCAATTATCTTTATTGTCTTAATCTGTATCGTTATTTATACCAATATTTCACGACACGGTAGTATGTTAACCACTTATTTATTAATGGTTACAATTTTAATGTCAGTCTATTTGGCTTTTATTCGAGCACCAAAGCTATTTTTTAAACAAACAGGTTTTTATTTTGCAAACACATTTATATTGTACGACAGAATAAAAACAATGAATTTATCAGAAGACGGAATTCTAATTATCGGCTTAGAGCATAAGAAAATCCACATTCAAGTTTCTCAACTTGATGATTTACAAAGAATATATGAATTTTTCATTAATCATAAATAATGGTTATATATATTCACATTAAGATTGAGGTTAATAACAAATTTAATTAACCTCAATTTTTTTATTTCTGCAAATGAAAATTATTCTCAATGAGTTTTAATATCCACATAAAATTAAGTGTTGCCTTTCAATTAATTTATGATATCTTTCGAACCACGTCATTGGGGAGTAGCCTGTTCTGGAAATATATCCAGAATGTCCGTATCAACATACTCGTTTGTTTTTTAAACGTGGTGCGGACGCCATCTTGGTTGGCAAGACCATAGACACATGAATAAGCCTTTTGGTTGGGGGTAATTCATGTGTATATGGATGCACCCAACCGAGGTTTATATTATGAGCTTTTACGCTACGCTTATTTTAGCACTCGCCCTTTCCATGGACGCATTTGCTGTCGCTATCTGTAAAGGTGCTGTTCTGCACAAACCCCGCTTTAAAGAGATCCTCCGCACTGGTTTTATTTTCGGTATTATTGAAGCACTCACCCCAATTATAGGCTGGGGAATTGGTATTCTCGCAAGCCAATATGTTATTCGTTGGGATCATTGGATTGCTTTTGGCCTGCTCTTCATTCTTGGCTCTCGTATGATTTGGCAAGGTATTAAAGCCAAAAGCGATGATGACTGCTGCACACCGCCTTCACGCAACAGCTCTCTTAGCTTAGTACTTTCTGCTATTGCCACTAGTCTTGATGCAATGGCTATCGGACTTGGTCTTGCATTTTTACAAGTTGATATTGTGCATACCGCAATGACAATTGGCCTCATGACCATGATCATGGCCACGGTAGGTATGATGATTGGTCGTTATGTGGGGCCACTATTAGGAAAAAAAGCAGAAATTATCGGTGGGATAGTATTAATCGCTATTGGCTTTAATATCCTCTTCGAACATCTCGAAGTATTTATGTACAGCGCATAATTTATACCCCCCTACTGAACTGGTAGGGGGAGTAATCTCATTTTGTTAATCAATAAGTTGATACACCCGTATCAGAAAATCAGCCGTATAATCTTTTGGTTCTGACTGTTGTAATGTATTTTTAACATCCACAGAAGCTCGCCATGCAAAAGGGGTCATTTGTAATAATGCAAATGCTTCATCCCCTGTTAAGTGCATTGAGTACTTTAAATTGGTTTCATCCACTAATTTAAATTGCGGCAAGGCTTCTTCTTTAATTGGATGTAATTTAACCTCACTATAAATCAACTGTTTCAATTCCTGTAAGTGTTCAGGAGCCGGTGTTACAGTAATCAGTATTCCCGAACGTTGCAGAACTCTAGCTAATTCTTCCGCTTTGCAAGGTGCATAAATACGAACAATCGCATCAATACTTTGTTCAGGGAAAGGCAAACGGTGACTAGAGGCAACACAAAAATTGACTGATGGATAGCGTTTTGCTGCATAACGAATAGCGGCTTTTGATACATCTAACCCAAAAACAGCTTTAATTGCCCGCTGTTTTATTAAGCTTTGCATAAAATAGTCAGTGTAATACCCTTCTCCACAACCAATATCTAATACATTTTCACTCTGCTCAGAAAGGTATTGCGCTAATTTCTCAGTCACACATTGACGCATTGGATCATAATGACCTGCATTTAAAAATTGCCGCCGAGACTGCATCATTTCGGCACTGTCACCAGGATCCTTAGAACGCTTATGTTGTACTGGCAGTAAGTTCACATAACCTTCTTTTGCACGATCAAATTGATGGTTATTGGAACACTGCCAACTATTATTATTCAACTTTAAAGGACTAAAACACAGGGGGCATTGATAGCTCATAACAGGTATATCTTGATAAATAAAAAGCAGTATACCATATAGATTCAGCGCCACGGGCTGTATATTTCCCATGGCACTGAGACTGGATTGACATTAGTGGTGGCTCATTAACCTTTAGTAGAGTCTGGAGTCTTTTTCTTTACTGGTTGATTATGAGCTTTGCTGTTGCTCGATGAATGCGATTGGCTACTTTGCTGTGTTTTCACCGTAGGCGATGTTTTCCCCTCTTTTGCTGTACCTGCAGCGAGTGCCGAACCCGAAATGGCTAATGACAATACCGTCGCAATTGCTAATAACTTTTTCATTCTAAATACCTTCAAATTTATGTATACAAGGATGTTCTTGCGATATCAATAAATCATATTTTTTAAATACACTACAATAGGAAAAACTTAAAGATTTATAAATTTTTTATAGGTTATTTATGAGGTAATATTTATGCGATTTGTTGATGTTCTATTTACTTTATTAACAATGAGTCTAATGATAGAAAATTCCTTTTAGTGATAACTTTATTTTCTTTACCTATTCATTTTTATTAAAAAATAACATCAATTACTCATTGATTTATTTATCCAATAAAAACAATAAGATAACAAAAGGCGAGGCACTCATAAAAACCAATTGAATTTATTTATTGAGTAATATCATGATAAAGAAGCCATTTTACCGCTTCAAAGTAAATATAAAAAACCACATAACACAAATTACAACATTTTAAATTATCCGATAGGCAAAAAATCAAAAAAATCGTCATCTATTGGCTGTGAAATATCAATGAAAGCTCAACAAGGAGTCAATCTATTTTTTATTTTCCAAATTAGCTCTTTTTACATATAAAAACGATCGCTTGTTTTAATTGAGCGATCGTTTCATATTTATTAAGTATATTATTTGTTTAGATAGTTATTAATTGCATTAAAAACTAATGAGGCTTCTAACGGCTGCCCATCTTCTGCTGGATGAGCAACTGGCCATGTGGACCACTGAACAATGACTAGCTGCTCTTTTGGATTGACCACAATAATTTGCCCAAAAATTCCCAATGCCCACAATGTATTGTTCCCATCTAGGCCCTCTTTAGGTTGTGCATTTTGCATTTTTTGCGGAACGCTATTGTTCCACCATTCAAAGCCATAGATCCCTTCTGGGTAACTTGGATTCACCGAGTTTTTCGCTTGTACCCAGCTTTTAGACTCATTCACCCAATTATCCGGTAATGATTTGTGACCATCTGGCAAGACTCCATTCCCTGCAAAAAATAGCCCAAACTTACCCCAATCCTCTAACGTGGCATTAAAACCATGTGCCCCTGTATTATGTTTATTTAATTCATAGCTTTGCCATACCCCGTCGCTCGTCATACCAAAAGGTTGCCATATCTTATTTTCGAGATATTGTGCTATCGATACACCCGTTGCTTTTTCAAGTGTATCCCCTAATAACCACGCACCGCCTGAATTGTATTGCCACACTTCCCCAGCTTTTGCATAGGATTTTCGTTTAGGATTGATAACTAACTGTTGCACACACTCATAGATTTTCGGGTTTGCTTCACACTCGGTCATTTTGGCAAAATCTGAGTTTAGGTTTTCATAATCTTCCCCCCACTCAACCCCAGAGGTGTGTTGTAACAACTGCCTTATTGTCACATCTTCCCAAGCGGTTCCTTTAACACTTGGATTGTATTTAACTATGGCATCGTCTAATGAGGCTATTTTACCTTCCTGTAGTGCTATCCCAACTAGAGTTGAAACAACTGATTTTCCGACCGAACGCGAGGTCCATAACGTTTTTGGCGTGTTTCCTTTACCATAATATTCAAAGACGACTTTTCCCTGTTTTATCACCATTAATGCAGTAACATCATTACGCTTAATATAGTCATCAAGGTTATATGTCATCCCTTTCAATTGGTAAGTGACATCAACTAAGTTTTGAATTTCTCTTTCTAGCGGTTTGGGATTAATTGCATGGAATACATCTCCGGGGTAAGAGCGGTAATCATTACGAAAACCAAGCAATCGTTCATTTTGATCCCATGTCAGCATGTCTTTAACATTTGGGTAGTGACTATCAACAGGCTGAGGGCATTGCGATAAAGCAGGCACATGACATTCGTTGTCAGTTTGATTTGCATAACCATAGAGCGATGTAAAGAATAAAGCCGAGAATAAACATACATTTACTTTGTATTTTTTCATAGGGTGACCTTTTATAATAATAATAACAACTAGCTCTTTTTATTGTCATTAATATCTTAGCGTTGGATTTTATTATCGCTATCGACCAAAAAGACGAAGGGATACGGCTCTTTTATGGGATTACTTTTAATCTTCAGCAGTACTTTGGTGATTAAGTTGTTTATTAATCTGATTTCTGATTTGATAACACAGAAATTTATTATGTAACTGGGGGCTTAATGGAAATTAGACTCGCTGTACCATCTGAAGCCGAACAACTTTGGTTTATCAGAAATAACGCGATTCGTCACTCTTGTAAACAAAGCTTTAGCCATAGTGTGATTATGGCGTGGACGCCAGACAAAATGCCAGAAAGCTATCGAACTATGGTGGAAGAAAATCCATTTTTTGTGGTTGTTAATGAGCTTAATATTCCAATCGCCACAGGTTTCTTAAACCTTAAACAGCACAGTGTTGATGCTATTTTTACTTTACCTGAATATTCAGGTTTAGGCGCAGCCCGTTTAATTATGGACAGGATCAAACAAGAAGCTAAATTCCGTCATATCAAACAACTCACTTTAGAATCGACACCTAATGCCGAACGGTTTTATCAAAAGCAAGGGTTTATTTCTCAAAACAAAGGCCAATATTATTCTGCATTAGCTCAAAGCTATCTTCCTTGTATTAATATGACCTTATCGCTTTAGCAACCTATTTCAGCCGTTTAATGATGACTAAACGGCTTTATAATTTAAAAATCAGCAAATTCAGGAATGGCTTTTCTTCCATGTGATTCAAGAAAATCCAATACCCTGCGGGGAGTGACATTTAAGATCTGCTCTTGGGGAAAATCAATCGCGGTTAACATCTCAACCACTTTATCAAAATTACCTAAATATCCCGCATAATGTGAATCAGAGCCCAATGAAACCCAGCCACCCACTTCTTTCACTGCTTTAGCTATTGCCAGACAATTTGATTCACTGCCAACGCGAGAATGCAAAAATGATGAGTTATTCATTTCCAATGCGACATTACACTCTTTTGCTGCTTGAGCAACCGCACGAATATCAATCGGGTATTTAGGGTTCCCCGGATGCGTAATAATGTGTACTTTGCCGCTTTGAATTGTGGCAATCATCGCTTCTGTATTATCCGCCTGACTTTGTGGTGCAAGAACTGGTTCATGAAAGCCCGCTAAGATAATATCTAATTGCCTGTTCATTTTTTCATTACAGTCGATTTCACCTTGCTTATTTTTAATATTCGCTTCAATACCGTAGAGCAAACCAACGCCATTCACAATACGTGGCAAAATAGGCATATTGGCAAAATGCCACTGATGTGGAGCATCGTCCATTTCAGGGCCATGATCTGTAATGGCAAACAGTTTTATCCCTCTACGTGCTGCCTCGGAAAAATACTCATTAACCGTGCTATAGGCATGTGTGCTGGCAATAGTATGCGCATGCAAATCAACTTGATACATATGCTACCCTTCTAATTCTATTGTGTGCCTTCCGACACTATCAAATAATCAAATGATCATTCAAGCTAACATATCAAGATGTTATTACGATAGCGATGCCATAACTCATATTTTAATGGATACGCCAATATCAGCAGTGACACGCCTAAATAACAAATAAAAAGAGCGAATATCTACTCGCTCTCTTTTCCTACTGCAATGCTATCTTTAATCGACAAGAATACGTTTGTTGGTCGCTCCCCAAAGAATTGACATTTCAGTAAATAATGCTCCACTGATATCTTCAACCTCTTCGGCAGTGATTTCACCATTACCTTGTTTACCAAAGAAAACAACTTCATCTCCGGGTTGGACTTGCTTTAAGTCAGTCACATCGACCATCACGGTATTCATTGATGTCTTTCCTAATACAGGCACCGTTTGCCCATTAATTAATGCGTGCCCCGCATTGCTGAATACTCGGCGGTAGCCGTCAGCATAACCGACAGGAATATTAGCCAATACAGAGTCACGTTTTAGCGTATAGGTTCTGTCATAACCGACCGTGTTTCCTTTAGGGTAATGATTCACCGAGGCAATATTCGATTTTAATGTCATGACACGCTTATAGTCTTTCGTTGCTACCGTGTCACCATAGAAAATACCGCCAACACGCACCATATCAAGCCATGACTCAGGTACAGTGATGGTTGCATAGGTATTCGCCACATGCAAAATGACATCTTCACGCTTCAATCCAGTTACATCAAGGACTTGTTGTGACTGCTTTTTAAACTTCGCTAAATCTTTGCGGATTTGAGCCTCATCTTCTTCAGGATAATGCGACATGATGCCAACAACTTTTAGCTGAGGTAATTGAGCAATCATTTTTGCGTCATTGAGGCCTTGCGCATGACTCACTTCTAGCCCATTACGTGACATTCCCGCTGAATTCAACGCTAAATGGATTGGTATTACTTTATTTTGCTTTTTACCAATATCATTTAAACGCTGTGCCATATCGAGATTACCGATAAGCTCTTCAACGTCATAGGCTGTTGCTTGTGCCATTTCTTGTTCAGTGGCATTACGCACTCTCATCAAACGGCCTTTGAAACCTAACTCTCTGACTTGTTTAAATTCTTGATTATTTGTTAAGCCAATACATTGCACATTATTTTCAATCATCAGAGGCGTTACCAGCGTCAAATCATGACCATACGCATCCCCTTTCAATACAGCACAAAGCGATGACTTATCCCCCAGCAACGCCTGCACTTTTTTAATATTGAAATCGAGTGCACTACGAGAAATTTCTATCCAAGAATTATTCACAATAATGGGTTGGACTTGTGCGTCAGGGATCGCTTTGGTGTTGGTGTTTGCAGGTTGCTGGCAAGCTGTTGCGACCAATAGAGGAAGTAAAGCAAGATATCTCAACCGAAATGACATCTTTTATATCCTTAGTAATCAATGAAATAGATTCTCCAATAAATTATTTTTATAATTATGGAGAGTGAAAATATACATTTGATGCATATAGGATAGAAATAATATCAAGTTGAATATTTTGAACAAGCAATTAATGCAGTAAAAGTGAATAATTAATTATTTGATTAAGGGTGAATAATAACCAAGCCATTCAACAAAACAAACATAACCATTTGATAAATTTACATTAAAAAAGGTTTTCCTATCGGCATTAGCTAAAAGCACGTTTCTATGACGTGCATACAAACCCGATTAATCATGCTATTTATCAACATTATTTAGCCCATCATGGAAGTAACATATTTAGTCACTTCCATAAAGCGAGCTTTACATCTAGTTATTTTGACGAATTGACAATATTAGTTAACTTTGTCAACATCCAAATAAGATTATCTAATAGTGTCAAATTTGCATTAGCCTATATGGAGCGTGGATGTGCCAATAAAGATGCACCAAGAAGAAATTAATCAACGACAAACGCATATTTTACAATCTGCTCGTTGGTGCTTCTTAAATTTTGGATTTAAAAAAACCTCACTTGAGGATATTGCGAACAGAGCCCACCTTTCTCGTACACTGTTATACAAACATTTTAAAGATAAAGAGCAAATTTTTATCAACGTATTTGTTGAATGGTTGGTATCAAGGCAACCTAGCGCCAAAAAAGTGGCTCACTCACAACGCTCCTCACAAGAGCGTTTAATGCAAGTTAGCCAATTACTGATCCTCGAACCTTGGGCTGACAGGATAGGCGCACCGATGGGTGCAGAATTTTATGATATCTGTGAGCAGCTTGCCCCTAGTATTGTGCAGCAGCACCAGCAATTTATCCTGCAATGTGTTGCAGTCATTTTACAAGATGAGATGGCAGCAAAGGTCTTTTTATTGGCATTAAATGGCCAACTTGCAGATAACCCAACCACCACCGAATTATTTCAACGCACAAAAATACTCGTTGACTGTTTTACAGCTCCCGTTTCGATTTGTTAAAAAATCAGTCAATCACCATCATGTAGTAAGTTGTTTTCCATATTGAAATTAAGAGCGCGGGGCTTTTTTAGTGCTCATATATTAAGGAGAATTACATGAAAAAGAACCTATTCGGTGCCACCTCCACCGCTGATGACGTTTTAAATAACATCGATTTAAGTCATAAACGTATTCTCGTTACAGGAACTTCTTCTGGTCTTGGCGTTGAAATTGCTAGAGCATTAACCGCACGTGGCGCTCATGTTATTGGTACCGTTCGCCATACTGCTAAAAGTGAAAAGCAAGCTCACGCTATTCGTGGCGCTAACCCACAAGGCAGTTTCGAGCTCGTTGAATTAGATCTTTCATCTCTTGCCTCTGTACGCACATGCTCTGACAAACTACTCGCAGCCGGAAAACCAATTGATATTATCATTAATAACGCTGGTGTGATGGCGACACCATTTGGTCATACTGCCGATGGTTTTGAAACTCAGTTTGGTATTAACCACTTAGGTCATTTTGTACTTGTTAATCGCCTAATACCTTTATTAAATTCAGGCGCTCGTGTTATTAGCGTTTCCTCAGCAGGACACCGTTTATTCGATTTTGATATTAACGATCTTAATTTCTCCTATACTGACTATCAGCCACAACTTGCCTATAGTCGTTCAAAGACTGCCAACATTTTATTTGCTGTTGAATTTGACCGCCGTTATCGCAACCTGGGTATTCGCGCTTGCGCTATTCACCCCGGTAATATTGCTACTAACTTGAGCCGCAATATGTCAGCTGAAGATCAAGCCGAAATTGGCACCATGATCAATTCACTTAACCAGCAAGCCGGTTTATCCAGTTTAGAAACTAAAACAATCCCACAAGGTGCAGCAACCACCGTATGGGCTGCTGCCGTCGCTGATGCGGATGAAATTGGTGGTCAATATTGCGAAGATTGCCAAGTTGCACAAGTTAATGATGGACCGGGTTTTTTCGGTCTTCGCACTTATGCTATCGACCCACAACTTGCCAAAGCATTATGGCTAAAAAGCGAACAAATGGTTGGTGAAGCATTTCCTCAGAATAGTTCACTGCCGATAACTTAATTACCCCTTTGCACGGTAAAAGTTATCTAGTCCATCCGCCCCTTTTCAATTAAGGGGCTTTCAAGCATGTTTGCCTTTACGCGGTTTATCAACAACAAATAAACTAATTTTTATAAAGTTCCATTTTAGTTACTTTAAATGAGTATTTTTATGCTAAAGCTCTTTTTTGGTTACACTACCAGCAACCTTTACTTAATAAAAATAAAGTACCATAATAGTTACATTATCAGTTATTTTTGCATTTAAAGTCACCAAATAGGGTCTTTATATGAATAATAAAATAAGTGCTATTGCACTTGCAGAGCAACTTGGAGAACGATTAAAACAGGCTCGCTTGAATCAAAACCTAACGCAATCTGAGGTCGCAGAATTTGCTGGTGTCGCACGTAAAACAGTTATCAATGCTGAGAAAGGTAAAGCGCAACTAGAAATTTTTATCGCTATCATGCAGGCTTTAAATTTAACGGAGCAACTTGATTTATTTTTACCTGCACAACCTATTTCACCTATACAACTAGCTAAATTACAAGGAAAAAAGCGCCAAAGAGCATCTGGTCAGCGACAAGAGAATGAAGAGGAGCACATTGAATGGTAATGGAAGTTATCATAATCAAACCATCGGTGCACTCAGTTTTGATACAGAGAGAAAGATTGGTGCTTTTGAATATGAACCCAGTTTTCTCAAAAAAGGGATTGAACTATCCCCTTTAAAAATGCCTTTGTCTTCAACAATATTTCGCTTCCCAGAATTAGACTTTAACACCTTTAAAGGCTTTTCTGGTTTAATCGCAGACTCCCTACCCGATGACTTCGGTAATGCAGTCATCGATGAAACGATTGAACATGTCTCGAAATGGCCAACGTTAGCAAAGGAATGGGATGTGCCAAAGTCATTAATCGACGAGGTAAACGCGAATTTAAGGTTGAACATTTAATAAGGCGGCAATCACTTTCCGACCATTCGATTAATACTTCTTCACGCGTAAAAACCATCTATCCATACTCTCTCTCTTAGCTAACGCTTTGTATTTTATCGCCTCTTTAATGATGCTTAGCCTTGTTCTTAATCACCTAATAAAAAATTCAATCTTCAATTATCTTACGCCTAGTAAATTGACATTACGACATCATGATGTCATGATTAGCGAATGAAAATTGAACAAGAACACACACCACTTTATGCTCAAGTCCAAGCGGCTTTAGCAGCTGACATCTCTACCGGTATTTTACCCCCCGGTAGTCAGCTCCCATCCGAAGAGGCAAAGGCACTTTCGTCACAGAGCCTAAAATCACACAAGAGTTGACCGAATTGACAGGCTTTGTTGAAGATATGTTGGCTCTAGGCCGTACACCAACGGCTCGTTTGCTCGGAACACAGGTCGTGCCCGCTAAAGCTGATGTCGCTAAGCAGCTTTCAGTTTCAACAGGCAGCTTGGTGATGCAAATTAAACGCGTCCGTCTAGCCGATGGTGTCGCAATGTCTTTTGATGAGGCCTACCTACCACAGGAGATTGGTGAAAAGATCACTACGCATGACCTTGATGTTGAGCCAATTTTTTCTCTACTGGAAGATAAATATCACTTACCACTGACCGAAGCAGAATATCGACTTGAAGCAGTTACCGCTTCTGCTGAAGTCGCACAGGCTCTCAATATTCAGCCGGGGGGTGCTGTCTTTATGATTGAACGTACATCCTATACTCATGGGCATCGCCCTATTGATTACGAAAAACTCTATTACCGTGGCGATCTAATTCGTTTTGTGACTCGCTTGGTTCGACGTCCACGTGACCGTTCATGATAGGGAAATTAAGTCATGGGATCTTTATGGCTAGTTTTAGCTGCGTTTAGCGCAAGCGCCCTTGGCGGTGTATTAGGTATGGCAAGTGGTATCTTTATTGTACCCATCCTGATATTCATCTTTGGTATTGATATTCATATTGCGATCGGAGCAAGTCTTATTTCTGTGATTGCTTGCTCATGTGTGAGTGCTGCTCCCTTTCTTAAAAGACGCCTTGCAAATGTAAGATTGGCCATCGTTCTTGAAACGGCTACGACGATTGGAGCATTAACGGGTGTGTTTCTTATCGGAATAATTTCAACGCCAGTGTTATATGGGCTATTCGCTATTATTCTTGGGCTTTCTGCTAAACAAATGTTGACTCGAAGGCATCAAACACATCATGTCACTTCTCCACCTACAAGCTGGGCAAGTCGATTACAATTACACGCCAGCTACCCTGATCATGTCGGAAAAGAAGTCAGTTATCAAATAGGGCATTTACCACTCGGTATGTTACTTATGTACGGTGCAGGTTTACTTTCCGCACTACTCGGTATTGGTTCTGGTGTTCTTAAAATTCCTGCGATGGATTCTGCTTTACGACTCCCTCTTAAAGTTTCTTCTGCCACATCAAACTTTATGATCGGTGTTACTGCGACTGCCAGTGCCTGCGCTTATTTTGTTCGTGGTGATATCGATATTGATATTGCGGGGCCTATCACTTTAGGCTCGGTTATTGGTGCGCTCATTGGCGCGCGCTTACTGATGTGGTTACCAGCGGAAAAATTGCGGATCTTTTTCGTTATCATTCTCGCGCTATTGGCAGTTCAAATGCTGTTAAGTGCTTTTGATATCCAACTTTTGGTTGAGTCTGTGTAGAATGAAGAAGCTCACAAGAAATATAGAAATACGGGATCAACTTATTGCGAATTTGCTCTGGTATGGTACATGGTTTGCGACAGTACTGATAGCCATCGGCGTTATTATCAATGCACTTGCTGCCTATTTCCCATTATCATTCGGCGGTTATCCCATCATAAAAATAGGTATTATTTTATTTATTTTTCTTCCTGTTGCTCGAGTCATACTCATGCTAGTGCTATTTTTACGTGAGCACGATTATCTCTACGCTACGATTGCTTGTTTTGTTCTATGTACAATAGCGGCAGGTGTATTTATTGAAATAAACCTCCCCTAGCCTGACGTGTTGTCTATTCTTCTTGGATCACAAAAGTTTATACGTCTGTTTTAGAGCCTTCTCTGTAGAAAATAAGGAACATTATTCACCAGATGGAAAAACTAGCCCAGATGGGAGTTTAGCGTACTTTAGCAATAACTAATCATAATCCTAAAGCAAATTCATTATATGTTTGATAAAAAGGAAACTCTCTATCCTGAATTTCAAAGAATAAAATGAAACGGTTCTATTTATATTTTTTGTTATTATTTTCAATATCATTACATGCCAATGAGCAATGCGATCTTATCGCTTCTATATATGGTGCTGAAGCTGGATTTAATTACCAAACAATGGTAGTCAAAGACGGAAGTAGAGCTTATTTTTATTCTGCACCGGATAAGAATTGCCGATTAGCAACATTTATTATTTCAGGTGATCAAGTAGAAGTCTTCCGTGAAATTGGTGAAATAAAGGGTGTAGAGTATTTATATATTCGTTATCGAGATATAAATAATCAATTTGTCACAGGATGGGTACAAGCACAATTTTTTCAAAGTCTGAAAAGTAAAATCACAACCTCTAAAAAGTGTGCGAATATAAAAGAACAACAAATCGGTATTAGTTTTCCTGTAAAGAATAATCACTATCAAATTATCGGTAATAAAAAAGCGAATTTTTACTCAGCACCTGATGACTCATGCATCGTTGACGACGTATTTGTTATCCCTGGAGACCAAGTTTCAGGGCAAGAAGATGCTGAAGGTACATTTATTCTTGTTAATTATTATACATCAACGGGTGAAATTGTTAGAGGATGGATAAAAAAAGAGCGGTTGTGGCAGTTAAATCATGGTGACAGTTATCGCAATGATATTAATCCATCCAGCCTTGATTTAGCCATTAGAGTTGTTTCGCTCTGGATGAATGTAGAATATTCCTGCCACTTTTATGAAGGTATAAATAATAATAATAGGTTTCGTTTATTAGTACGTGAAGATCACCAGTCGTCGCGCTGTCGAGGGGGAGGTGGTGATCCAGCAACCACTCCCGTTGTCGCTTATTTTGATATTGATAAAATAACAGGTGAAGTCGACTTTGATGGACTAAACAATGAACTATAAGTATATAGGCGATATATTAAGGCTAAGAGATTTTTTGACTACGTAGATAATTAAAGCATTATTCGCTAAATTTTCTGAGTAACTAAGCTCAATTGGATTCTTAATTTTAATACTACCAATAGCTTGATCGCCCTCTTTAGCCATTATTATTTCTGATAGCGTCAAAATTATCGGTAATTATCAACGATTAAAGACTGTTAAAAATAAAAAAAGCAACAGTAAGTAACTGATGCCTTTGAATTTATCGACAACTAAAAACTGTTATCAACAATAGCTAAATTATTCCCACTCAATTATCAATGATAAGAATATTCATTAACATAACAGCTAGTTAGAAAGGTGGATTTTCTCAGTACCATCATCCATACCATACGCAGAATTTTTTTATTTTTTGCTACTTGTCGACGTTTTAGTAGGCTTTAGACCAAGCAGAGGATTCTAAATAGCAGCGTCTAATATCGCTATACTTTTGCCAGTATATTTTCCCTCTAGGAAATGGGCTAACAGTTTTCATAAAGTCACGTACCTTTTGCAGCAGTTGCCTCATCGAACAGTACTGATGACTGCGGTTATCGTGTCATGTAACGCTTGCCAGAGCCATTCAACGTGAATCGCCCATGGTGAATAAACTGACTGATAAATCACCCTGAAATTTGGGTTTTCCTTCAGCTATCACTGTGTTTCCCTGCTTTTGTGGATAACGTAGTCGTCTATGGGAACGAGGTCACTCACTCCACAGAGCCTGACAATGCTGAGGATACAGACAGAGGCCAGGTGGCGTTCTGCAAAAAGTCATATGATAATCTTGAAGTGTCACAATCGGTTCTTGATGAATGGCTGGTTCACTATAATAATGAGCGAACCCATTAGGGGAAAATGTGCTGTGGCCGGACGCCGATGAAAACGTTACTTGATGGAAAGTACATCTGGGCTGAGAAAAACTTAATCCAGATGTAATCTGACAGATACCTTTATAAATAGCTGGTAATTGTCAGATCATGCCTAATCTAATACAACTTAACTGTGTAATAAGCAATACCGAGGATGGATATGAAACCAGAGAAATTTGCTGAAACTGCAATAGGATTTACCAAAAGCCCTCTTGGTATCATTGCACTTTTTATTGTTCTCGTTTATGGATTTGCCTCTTTCGTCGTTGGCTTTGGTAATAGCTTATCAGAGCATATAGCTCTCCTTATTTATTTCATGGTTTTCTTTCCTGTCATTGTGTTTCTTGGCTTTCTCTGGCTTGTTGCAAAACACCATAATAAGCTTTACGGTCCGTCAGATTTCAAAGATGAAAATAATTTTTTAAGAGCACAAATAGCTACAGCAGCATCATTGGCTGCCGCCGCAGCAAAACAGCCTGAAAATAGTGTAGAGGTCACTGAAAGCCAGCTGCAAAAAATCGTCAATGTTGTATCCAATGCAAAACGGCAGAATAAGCATGAAAAATGGCGAAATCGTATTTTATGGGTGGATGATCGACCAGAAAATAATGTTTACGAAAGACATGCATTTGAGGCACAGGGAATAGAGTTCGCTTTAGCTCTTTCAACTAACGAAGCCTTGGAATTGTTAAAAACAAATAAGTTTGCAGCTATTATTTCGGATATGGCTCGCAAAGAAGGAGCGCAAGAAGGTTATGTCTTATTAGAAAGATTACGCGCAATGGGAGACAAAACTCCTTTTATGATCTATGCGTCCTCAGATTTACCAGAGCACAAGAGAATGGCAAGAGAAAGAGGTGCAATTGGCTCCACTAATCGGGCAGAAGAACTCTTTCAAACTGTCATGGGTGCGATTACCAATGGCTCATAACAAAGCCATTAAATTCGCCCTCTACGGTTGCCGGACGCTTACAACGGCCAGTATCTCATTTGTCGATTAGATTGACCTCATCATGCCCTTGTAAGCACTTCCGGCTAGACTGTTTTGGAATACCGCCATTTTATTGGTAATGGCTTTTATTTTTAGGACATAGCCGATGTTATAGAATTACGGCCTTAAAAATAGAAGTCATATACTCAATAAAAAATGCCAGTCAATAAACTGACTGGCATTAAAGTTAGTTGGAAAGGCTTAATTTGCTATTTATAGCCAGCCCTACTCCCATTCGATCGTTGCTGGTGGCTTACCGCTGATATCATACACGACCCTTGAAATCCCATCGACCTCATTGATAATGCGGTTTGAAACACGGCCTAAGAAATCATATGGTAAATGAGCCCAGTGTGCGGTCATAAAGTCGATTGTCTCAACTGCACGTAAAGAAACAACCCAATCGTATTTACGACCATCACCCATCACACCAACAGAACGCACAGGCAGGAATACCGTAAATGCTTGGCTAACCTTGTGATAAAGCTCTGCTTTGTGTAGCTCTTCAATAAAGATAGCATCGGCACGACGCAGAAGATCACAATACTCTTTTTTCACTTCACCTAAAACACGTACGCCGAGGCCTGGACCAGGGAATGGGTGACGATATAGCATGTCGTATGGCAAGCCAAGTTCAAGACCAATTTTACGAACTTCATCTTTGAACAGCTCTTTCAATGGCTCAACTAGGCCTAACTTCATATCTTCTGGTAACCCACCGACGTTATGGTGAGATTTAATGACATGCGCTTTACCCGTCGCTGACGCCGCAGATTCAATAATATCTGGATAGATAGTACCTTGTGCCAACCATTTAACTTGCGTTTGTTTTGAAGCTTCTTCATCAAACACATCGATAAATACATGACCAATCGCTTTACGTTTTGCTTCTGGGTCGTGAATACCTGCTAATGCACTCAGGAAACGATCTTCTGCTTTCACATGGATAATGTTTAGGTCAAATTTACCTGCAAACATCTCCATCACTTGATCAGCTTCGTTTAAACGCAACAAGCCGTTATCAACAAATACACACGTGAGTCGTTTACCAATCGCACGGTTTAACAACAAAGCGGTTACAGAAGAATCGACACCGCCAGACAGTGCTAAAATCACATGATCATCGCCAATCTGCTCTTTGAGGCGTGCTACAGTATCATCAATAATCGCCGCTGGCGTCCACAGAGCTTCACATTGGCAAATATCCTGCACAAAGCGCTTCAGAATATTGAGGCCTTGGTAAGTGTGTGTTACTTCTGGGTGGAATTGAACACCATAGAATTTTTTCTCTTCATTTGCCATGATTGCAAATGGGCAGTTTGGTGTGCTTGCGATAGTTTTAAAATCCGCGGGGATCGCAGTCACTTTATCGCCATGGCTCATCCAGACATCCAGCACTGGCGTACCATTTTCGTTGAGTGAGTCTTGAATATCACGGAACAAATCACATTGCTCAGTGATTTCAACTTTTGCGTAACCAAATTCACGCTCACCAGAAACCTCGACGGTACCACCAAGTTGCATTGACATGGTTTGCATGCCATAGCAGATACCTAAAACGGGTATACCTGCATTAAATACATACTCAGGAGCACGTGGGCTATCATTTTCTGTGGTGCTTTCTGGGCCACCAGAAAGGATGATACCGTTTGGATTGAATTCACGGATTTGCTCTTCTGAAACGTCCCACGCCCAGAGTTCACAATAAACGCCAATTTCACGAACACGGCGAGCAATCAGTTGTGAGTACTGTGAGCCGAAATCAAGGATAAGAATGCGATGCTTATGGATATTTGTTGTCATTTGAGGAGAATTCCAAAAATTCAAGTCAAAAATAAAAAATTGGTAGCTCCGTAATTAACTACGGAGCTACCCTGAATCATTATCTGTTATTGTCCCAGACGGTAGTTCGGGGACTCTTTAGTGATGGTTACATCATGTACGTGGCTTTCTTGGATACCCGCACCACTAATACGGACAAACTCGGCTTTAGTACGAAGATCATCAATAGTACCACAACCTGTCAGCCCCATACAGGAACGTAATCCACCCATTTGTTGATGGATAATATCTTTTAGACGGCCTTTATAAGCAACGCGCCCTTCAATCCCTTCTGGAACTAATTTGTCAGCCGCATTATCAGACTGGAAATAACGGTCTGAAGAGCCTTTAGACATTGCGCCTAATGAGCCCATGCCTCGATAGGCTTTATAGCTACGTCCTTGGAAAAGGATAGTTTCACCCGGAGATTCTTCTGTTCCTGCAAACATGGAGCCAACCATAACACAGGCTGCCCCTGCGGCAATCGCCTTAGAAATATCGCCAGAAAAACGAATACCGCCATCGGCAATGACAGGGATACCTGTTCCTTCTAATGCCTCGACAGCATCAGCAATTGCCGTAATTTGCGGTACACCGACCCCCGTCACAATACGCGTAGTACAAATAGAACCAGGGCCGATACCCACTTTAACGGCACTCACACCCGCTTCCGCTAGTGCTTTTGCACCTTCAGCCGTTGCGACGTTACCACCGATAATCGGTAAGTCTGGGTATTTTTTGCGTGTTTCACGAATACGTTGCAATACACCTTCAGAGTGACCGTGTGAAGAGTCGATCAATAATACGTCGATTCCCGCAGCCACCAGCGCATCAACACGTTCTTCGTTGCCCGCGCCAGCACCAACTGCCGCACCAACACGCAGACGACCTTGTTCGTCTTTACAAGCATTTGGTTTACGTTCTGCTTTTTGGAAATCTTTAACTGTGATCATGCCTAACAGGTGGAAGTTATCATCGATCACCAGGGCTTTTTCAACGCGTTTTTCGTGCATTTTTTGCAGTACAACTTCGCGAGCTTCGCCCTCTTTTACCGTAACGAGACGCTCTTTCGGTGTCATTACCGCAGTGACAGGCTGATCCAGATCGGTAACAAAACGAACGTCACGACCTGTAATGATCCCCACAAGCGATTTATCCGCAGCCACAACAGGATAACCAGCAAAACCATTACGTTCTGCCATTTCTTGAACTTCGCGGATCGTTGTCTCAGGGGTAACGGTAACCGGATCAGTTACAACCCCACTTTCATGTTTTTTCACGCGACGAACTTCTTCCGCTTGGCGCTCAATAGACATGTTTTTGTGGATAAAACCAAGGCCACCCTCTTGAGCCAGTGCAATCGCAAGATCAGATTCAGTCACTGTATCCATCGCTGCAGAAAGCATAGGAATATTCAGGCGGATAGTTGCAGTCAGTTGGGTTGATAGATCGGCCGTGTTTGGTAATACGGTTGAGTGTGCAGGAACGAGCAATACGTCGTCGAAAGTTAGAGCTTCTTTTTTTATGCGTAACATAGGCAATATCTCACCAGGCAGCGTTATGGAAAGGTATAAAATATTGCCGCGGCATTATACACACCGAAACCGATTGCCTCCAGTCCTTTTTTGAAAAAAAACTTGATAACTCCTCTGACTAGGTTAGTATCAACCAATTAAGTCATTGTTTTAGAATTTGATCTAGCTCACATGTCGACTCAACAAAATAGTGGAATTTATTCTGTCAGCAAACTCAATCAAGCTGTCCGTGAACTTCTAGACCGCCAAATGGGTAAAATATGGCTGACAGCCGAAATATCAAACTTTTCGCAACCTAGCTCTGGTCATTGGTATCTCACATTAAAAGATGACAAAGCTCAGGTTCGTGCGGCTATGTTTCGCGGACAAAATGCACGCGTCACATTTCGTCCACAAAATGGTCAACAAGTTTTAGTACGGGCAAGTGTCACACTTTATGAGCCTCGTGGTGACTATCAAATTATCATTGAAAGCATGCAACCGGCTGGCGAAGGTCTGCTACAGCAGCGTTTTGAGTTACTCAAACAAATGCTAGGCGCAGAAGGCTTATTTGATGTAACACATAAGCAGCCCTTACCCTCCCCTGCAAAACGCATTGGTGTTATTACCTCAGCAACAGGCGCTGCATTACACGACATTCTGCATATTTTACGTCGCCGTGACCCATCACTCCCAGTTGTGATCTACCCAACAGCCGTTCAAGGAGATCAAGCTCCTGCACAAATTGCCCGAGCGATTGAGTTAGCCAATCAACGAGGTGAGTGTGATGTACTGATTGTGGGGCGTGGTGGTGGCTCATTAGAAGATTTATGGGCGTTTAATGAAGAAATTGTCGCTAGAGCTATTTTTGCTAGCCGATTACCTATTGTTAGTGCGGTAGGTCATGAAACGGATATCACGATCGCCGATTTTGTGGCCGATGTTCGCGCTCCGACGCCTTCGGCTGCCGCTGAATTGGTTAGCCGTAACCAAGTGGAATTAATTCGCCAATTACATTCTGCTCAACAGCGTCTTGAAATGGCGATGGATTATTACCTTGCAGGGCAGCAGCAACGTTTTAGTCGTTTACAGCATCGCTTACAGCAACAACATCCACAACTCCGTTTAGCAAGGCAACAACATCAATTGAGCCTGCTTAATCAGAAACTGACCCAAACTATCACAAGGCGGTTGCAAACCGCTCAGCTACGCCATGATCAATTACAACGTCGGCTGTCACAACAAGACTTGCGGCCTCAATTACAACGGCAACATCGGTCGCTACAACAGACACAATACCATTTACAGAATATGATGACCGAGTTACTGAATAGCTATAAGCAGCGTTTTGCGGTCGCTTGTTCAAAAATGGAAACGGTCAGCCCACTGGCTACATTGGCTCGTGGCTTTAGTATTAGTGAAACCTCTGACGGTGCAGTATTGAAAAAAACTTCTCAGGTGAAATTAGGCCAAAAGCTTAAAACACGCCTAAATGATGGGTGGGTAGAAAGTGAAGTCACTGATATCACTAAAATGAAAATGAAACGTGCACCTCGTTCTGTTTTAAAATAGGCGTAAAGGGTATCAACACGTTGATACCCTGATATTGATTACGAGTTAGAAGCGAACGACACCACCTAGCATATATGAACGCCCTCTTGCCGTTGCGTTATTATTACCACGCACTTCCATAATGGCCGTCGAATTTGAACGGTTCAAGGCGTCAGAATAAACCTCATTGGTCACATTATTCACTGTAAACATCAATGTGACATTTTTATTGATTTCATAATCAGCATACAAGTCAATAACTGTCGGTTGCTTTTCATATTTATCTTTCAATGCATCACCATTATTATCAACTAATGATTCAACGCCAATACGCTTTGCTGGCCCTGTAACAGTAATGACTGAGCCTAATGTCAACTTTTCATCTAATAACCGAACACCTGTATCTAGCGTCAAATAATAGTCTGGTAACTCAGTAAAATCCCCCGCGCTAAAATCAGCAACGCTGGCTATCGAATTAGGCTGGTCACCCGTCTCTTTGGTATAAGATAATGTTGAATAAAAAACGCCTGCATCATAATTAGCTTGTAATTCATAACCCCGTAAGTTGACCTCGCGTGGATCGTTCATATAGATATAACTTTTCTGCATAAAATCCGGGAACTCTTTATCCCAGACACTTTCATTCATCAAACACCATGTAAATTCAGCGTATGATCTTGGTCGACACAACAAATAAGGCTTACTGGTAATATAATCCTTAATTCTAGTATGGAACCAAAGCGCTTTCATCGTGAATTGGTCATCTTGCACGATGAGATCAGGTCTCATGCTGTTGAAACCAATTTGCCATGTTTGTGCTTTTTCTCCTTTTAAGAATGGGTTCATTGAGTTACCGCCATTCTGAGAGAAAAATACCTCTTGGGAATTTGGTGCACGCATTGAGTGTGCGTAACTTACAAAAGGTTGAAATTCAGGAATGATTTCTGCCGAAAGCAATACCCCCGGGTTGAAGCCTCCCTCTTTTAAGTTTATTGATGCGTCGCCTTGAGGGAAACATTTAACGTCATCATCGCAAGCGGGTTTAAACCCTTTTAGCTTGTAATGTGCATAATTCAGATTAAAAGTGGCTGAGTAAATATCATATTTAGCATTGAATTGCGTATACAAACTCATTAAGTCTAATGTGCCACTGGGTGAGAACTGGTTATAAATGATTGTATTTTGGTCAGATACCGAACTTACTTTACGTTCATATTTATTTTTTAACAGCTTAGAACCTATTTTCCATTCATAGTCCGTCTCCCCATAAGAAAAACGACTCGTATTGGCAAGATTGATCCCATCTGCATTATTTTTGGATTCACCTTGACGTAATGCCCAACCCAATGAATCCCCTTCAAATGTCTGCTTACTCTCTCCATGACTAATAATAAGCTCAGTATCAATTAACTCATTAAGTGGCGTATATTTATATTTAAGATAATAATCCTCGCTATTTATTTTACGGCGAGTTAATTTATTTTGATAAAAACGCCCACTAAATTCTAATTCATAGCTATCATCAGGTTTATATTTCAATTTGGTGAGTTGCGATTGGGGTTTTTGTTTAAAAGTATGATCAGTGGCAAAATCATCACTATCATAACCTGCACCATTTTTATAATTCGCGGGGATATTATGACCACTGACTGCAATTAAGCCACCTAAATATCCATCATTGGTATTAACTGGCGTTTTCCCTGCAACGGCAACCATGCCATTATAGCCTAATCCATTATCCCCCCAACGGGCTTTGCTTCTTAAGCCATATAAGTTGCCATCAAAAATCACATCGTCAATACCGATAGTTCTAAAATTAGCGCTACCTACAAGTGCATTGACACTCTCTCCACCATTTAACTGCCCTTTTTCAACTTCAACTTTAACAATAAAATTGGGATCAATTAATGCCCCAAAATCATTATTTGGTTGTTGACCATGGGTGTAGTTACTCGGTGAAATGCCATAATATGTTTGGCTAATACCATCCACCATCATATTAACACGACCAAATCCACTCAAACCGCGGATATTGACATTGACTGTACCTTGGCTCGCGTCCATTTGGGTGTAGGTTCCCGGCATAGTACGAATAATTTTATCTAATCCTTCCAGTTTATTTTGCGTACCTACTGCACTAAATGCCCCTGGCTTTTCCAAGGCTTTAACTAATGGCGTTTGTTTCTCAGTACCTGAAATTTTTAATTTACTAAATTGTACGATACCTTTATTTTGTTGTTGCTGTGTATCTTCTGCAAAAGCAATACTATGAAGCCCAGCACATAATAAGCTGGCTCCTACTATTTTTAATTTATTATTCATTAAACCATTCCTGTAAACGCGATAATTAAACATGCGCTCACATGCATCCAAATAAAATTTAATGCTTTAATTTTGCCATGCAACTGTTCGGCTATCGTTAAGAAACAATAGCCGAACCATTTTACAATAATGAGTTATTAGTATATTCGTTTTTCAATTGTGGAAAATAATGTTTTTTATCTTCCAGCATTAAAATAAAGCTGTAATCTAGGGCAATATCATCCAATGCATTATAGCGGCCTGATTTACCACCATGCCCTGCATTCATATTTGTCTCTAACAATAATAATGAATCTCCTTGTTTATATTCACGCAATTTTGCCACCCATTTTGCCGGCTCCCAATATTGCACTTGAGAATCATGTAAGCCCGTTGTCACTAACATATGAGGGTATTTTTGTTTTTTGACATTATCATAAGGGCTATAGGCCTTAATACGCCAATATGCCTCTTCATTTTCAGGATTACCCCATTCGTCATATTCACCGGTGGTCAATGGAATTGATGGATCTAACATTGTCGTCACCACATCAACGAATGGAACAGAAGCCACAACCCCTTCATACAGTTCAGGCGCCATATTCACTACGGCTCCCATTAACAGTCCACCTGCACTTCCTCCCATGGCATAGACATGGCCTTGTTTTCCATACCCCTGATTTATCAGTGCGTTTGTCACGTCAATAAAGTCAGTGAATGAGTTCATTTTATTCACTGTTTTCCCTTGTAGATACCACCGTTTACCCAGTTCACCACCACCGCGAATATGGGCAATCGCATACACAAAGCCTCTATCTAGCAGTGACAGACGTGAAGAGCTGAATGAGGGATCAATGCTGTAACCATACGCACCGTAGCCATAGACTAATAATGGATTTTGCCCCTCTTTAAATAAATCTTTTCGGTAAACTAATGAAACAGGAACTTTCACACCATCTTGTGCCGTCACCCACAAACGTTCACTTTGATATTTGGATTTATCAAAATCTTTCACTTCTTGCTGTTTTAATAACTGCCTTTCTTGTGTCTGCATATTAATTTCATACACAGAAGAAGGTGTCGTCATTGATGAATAGCCATAGCGCAACTTATCGGTATCAGACTCTGGGTTGTTATCAATCCATGCCATATAGGCGGGATCATCAAAACGGACATAATTTTCAGCTTTGGTTTGCCAATTAATTTGACGGAGATTAACCAAACCGTTTTGCCGCTCTTCCAGTACTAACCATTGGTTAAATAGCTCAAAATCTTCCAAATCCACATCATCACGTGGAGCGACTAAAGTCTCCCAATCGCTTTTGCCATCATGACTTGTGATATACAGACCAAACAATGGGTGTTGATGGTTCGAACGAATATAAAATTGACCGCGAAAATGATCAGGATAATATTCAACGCCCGTTTTACGAGGTTGGAAAACATTAGCCTCATTATGTGGCTTGTTTGCATCAATTAAGCGATATTCCGACGTCTCAGTACTTGTGATTCCAATAAAAATATAATCTTTGGAAGTTGATTTAGAGATGCTGACATAAAAAGTATCATCTTTTTCTTCATACATCATGACATCTTGATGCTGTTGTTCACCGATTTGGTGGCGGAACACTTGATATGGCAACAAGGTTTGTAGGTCTTTATTTACATAAAATAAAGTGTTGCTATCATTGGCCCAAACAATATTGCCCGATGTATTCGTTAACTCATCATTTTTCCACGCTTGGCTGTCTAATGAACGGAAAGAGACCGCATAGTTATTACGACCCTCTCTATCTTCCGCAATCGCCACGATTTTATTGTCTGGTGAAACGGTAAGCGCACCTAAACGGTAGTACTCGCTCCCCTCCGCTCGTTGATTACCATCAACCAGTGTTTGCCACTCTCCTTCGCTATTCACAGGTCTGCGTTCATAAATAGGATAGTTTTTACCTGCTTCAAATCGGCTACGATAGGTATAGCCATTAAAGTCATAAGGTACAGACTCATCATCTTGTTTCATGCGTGAAAGTAATTCATCATAAATCTGTTTTTTTAATGGCTGGCCCAACGCCAGTTGCTGTTGACTATAGGCATTTTCTTTTTCTAAATAATCAATAACTTCTTGTGATTTTCTATGGTCGTCTCTCATCCAATAATAGTTATCGACACGCACATCACCGTGTGTCGTCATTGTATATGGCTGCTTTTTCGCTTTTGGTGCTGACATCTGTTCCTCCGCAAGGGCATGGCCTGCATGTAGTCCAATAAATGCTATTAGACAGAATTTAGCGATTCGAGTGGATACTGACAATAAATCTGTTCTTATAATCATTCTGTTACCCTGATTAACCGTTAGTTTTCAAGTGTGAAGTCTATTGGCATTCTTACCGTAACTTTGCCATTCCTAAGCATTTCGGCTGGAGGGATGGGAAGTGGTTGTGCTCGAGAAAGGACTTTTTCGGCTTCCCTATCAAGAGAGCGAGTTCCTGACCCTTTAATCAGTGAGCTTTTAATAACATAGCCCTGCGCATCAACGTCAAATTCAACCACAGGAATTCCTGTGCGGTTACGTCGCCGAGCATCATCAGGGTAGCGTTTAAATTTATTCAATTGGCCGAGAACGAGAGCCTGCCACGCTTTTTCTGCATCCAGTTGCGATTGTGATTGACTATTGAAATCAGCCGCAATCTTATTGCTCTGTTTCAATGCAGCAGCATCACTAGTCACAGGCGCTGAATTTGATTTTGAGTTATCACTTTCAAGCTTTTTAATAGGCTTTTTAGGCGGTTCTTTCTTCTCTTTTTTAGGCGTCGGTTGCGGCTTTTTCTTTTCGGTTTTGGTTACTAACAGTTCAGCATTTTCATTTACGGGTGCGGTAGGTAGCTCAGACTGCTCAGGTTCAGCTTCTTGGGCTTTACTTGCCACAGAGACCTCCTGCACTTGGCCGATATTCACTTCTGTAACCTGTTTAGCTTCCGCTTCCATGGAAACTTCCACCACAACGGATGGTGGTGGCACGGGATTATCCCACTGTTGATCGTCAGAGCTGCGTAAAAAAAGTCCAATAACTAAAAAATGTAATGCAATTGCAACAATAACCGCACTACCCATTTTCATACTTTGGTTCTGGTAGTGCTCAAATGTAATCGTACTCATTTTAATCTTATTTGCTGTGCTAAAAACTCAAATGATAATCAATTACATATGCAAATGAAAACTATTTTTATTCAAATTTGTTTCATTATCACAATTACATTACAAATAATTATAAAATGATTATTTTTCAACCGCTTGATTTACACTAGGCGTATACCAAACATAATCCGCATGAAGATTATCGATAGCATTCCCTTTTTCTGAAATGATCAGCACAGTAAATTCAGCATCAGGAGCCAGATCTTGCACATGTAACGGTACACCAATAGCTCGTGTCGCATGATATCCCCCCACAAACAACAAGGCTGGGGTTGGTGCTTGTAACAGTGATTTAGCCATACGACGATCACGCATTTGTTGAATAACCGTCATCTTTTCAACCTGCTCCGGTGTTAATTTGCCGTCATGAGAGGTTTCAATCGTCTTACTGATCAACTCCTGCACGACAGGTTGAGTCGAATATACGCCATTTAATACTGGTGGATTTTTGTATGCTTCCTTGACCTCTTCCTTATTCAAATTTGCTGAAAGTAGTGGGTACGGGGCTTTTAATAGTTGTTTAGTCAACTCGCCATACTGCTCCCACGGCCATCCACTATTCCATTTAATCGACGACTGCAATTTTTCATCGCGAATATACGGATCTCCCTGCATTTGTGCTTTCACTGAGTTAATACTTTTTTGCTGATCTGGTTGGAGCATTTCAAGTAACACTGAGCCTTGTGGACGCGTTTTGTGCATCTCTTGAGCCAGCCACTGCTCTATTTGGTGATGATACATATTGTCGTGTTTTTCACCGACAATAACGCGAGATGATTGAGATAACTGCTCAATAAGCTGTTGAGGTGTAATGGATTGACCTGATTGTAAGTCAATGATTTGCCCTTGTCCGGTAAGCTGACTATCTAGCTCTACCGGCTTTTGTTCTATTTGCTGTGCACAACCCGCAACCAACAATAGCGCCATTGCGATAAGGGAGGACTTTGCCTTCAATGTTACTGATATCATTATCTTTTCCATCTATTGAGTACAGGATTACCCAAAATACAGATAATGAGAATGATTTTCAATTAAAAAGGCCTCTAAATATTAAAATTTAGAGGCCTTTAGATATTAAGTTAAATTATAGTGGATGTGTTTGTGCTTCAACAGCAGCCAATGCCACCATATTAACAATACGACGTACAGAAGCTATCGCGGTGAGAATGTGTACAGGTTTTGAAACCCCCATTAACACCGGACCTACCGTCACACCATCAGAGCTTGTTACACGTAATAAGTTATAGCTAATACGTGCCGCTTCCATATTTGGCATGATCAACAAGTTTGCTGACCCTTTTAGTGGGCTATCAGGCATGACATCTTTACGGATAGATTCAATCAATGCAGCATCGGCATGCATTTCGCCATCGATTTCAAGATGCGGTGCTTGAGCCTTGACCAGCGCTAATGTATCACGCATTTTTTGTGCGGATGCACAATCAGAAGAGCCGAAACTGGAACGGGATAACAGTGCCACTTTCGGTTCAATACCAAAACGGCGCACCGTATCGGCTGCCATTAAGGTAATTTCCGCTAGCTCTTCTGGTGTTGGATCTTCGTTCACATAGGTATCGGCAACAAACGTGTTACCCGTTGGTAATAATAGTGCGTTCATCGCCCCTGCTGCATGAGCGCCTTCACGGAAACCGAACAGATTTTTTACTACGCTATAGTGTTCGCTGTAACTACCAACGGTTCCACAGATCATACCATCCGCTTCACCACGAAGTACCATGATACCGCCGATTAAAGTCGGGTTACCAATCACCGCACGACGTGCCATCTCTTGTGAAACACCACGGCGTTTCATGATTTGGTAATATTCTTGCCAGTACTCTTTGAAACGTGGATCGTTTTCATTGTTAACCACTTCAAAATCTTTCCCTAGCTCAATATGCAGGCCAAGTTTTTGAATACGTTTCTCAATCACACTTGGGCGTCCAACTAGAATTGGGAATGCTAAGCCAAGGGAAACCAACTCTTGTGTCGCATGTAATACGCGCTCTTCTTCCCCTTCTGCCAAAACAATACGTTTTTTCTCTTTTTTGGCTTGTGAAAAGATAGGCTTCATAAACAAGTTTGTTTTATAGACAAACTGGTTCAGTTTTTCGATATAAGCATCAAAGTCTGCAATTGGACGTGTAGCAACCCCTGAATCCATCGCCGCTTTTGCCACTGCTGGCGCAATTTTAACTATCAAACGTGGATCAAAAGGCTTCGGAATAATGTATTCAGGGCCGAAGAATAAGTCTTGGTTGCCATAAGCAGAAGCAACTTCCTCACTCTGCTCTGCCAACGCTAAATCAGCAATCGCATAAACACAAGCGAGTTTCATCTCTTCGTTGATGGTCGTTGCGCCAACATCCAACGCGCCACGGAAGATGAACGGGAAACACAATACGTTGTTCACTTGGTTAGGATAATCAGAACGGCCTGTACAAATAATGGCATCTGGACGTACTTCTTTTGCTAATGGCGGTAAAATTTCAGGTTCAGGGTTAGCAAGTGCTAAAATAAGCGGGTCTTTCGCCATGGTTTTCACCATGTCTTGGGTCAGCACACCAGGACCAGAACAACCTAAGAAAATATCTGCATTTGGGATCACATCCGCAAGGGTTCTTGCGCCATTATCTTCAATGGCATAGGCGGCTTTTGTGACATCCATTTTTTCATCACGGCCTTTATAAATCACCCCTTTGGAGTCGCAGACTGTGATATTTTCGTGTTTTAAACCTAGTGCAACAAGCAGGTTCATACATGCAATTGACGCTGCACCTGCACCTGAAACGACTAGGCGAACATCACCGATATCTTTTTTAACAATACGAAGGCCGTTGATCACCGCCGCCGTACAAATAATTGCGGTTCCGTGCTGATCATCATGGAACACAGGGATATTCATTCTTTCGCGCAGCTTCTGCTCAATATAAAAACATTCAGGCGCTTTAATATCTTCTAGGTTGATACCCCCAAAAGTTGGCTCAAGAGAAGCAATAATATCAACAAGTTTATCGGGATCGGTTTCATCAACTTCGATGTCGAACACATCAATGCCAGAAAACTTCTTAAATAGCACCCCTTTCCCTTCCATAACGGGTTTACCCGCCAAGGCCCCAATATTACCTAATCCCAAAACCGCTGTACCGTTTGAGATCACACCGACAAGGTTCCCTTTCGCGGTATAACGATACGCTGATAGTGGCTCTGAGGCGATTTCAAGACATGGAACCGCAACCCCTGGTGAGTATGCAAGAGCCAAATCGCGTTGAGTCGTTAATGGTTTAGTCGGTGTTACAGTTATTTTTCCTGGATGAGGAAACTCATGAAAATCAAGAGCACTTTGTTTTAATTTATCATCCATCATCAAGTCCTTTCAAAGTAGGTAGGGTAAAAGCAGTAAACAGTATAAACAGTTCAGACAAGCAAATCATGATCTTGATGACAATTTACAGAAAATTCTTTCGGTTACATCAGTTAGTAATACGAGTTAGCCTAAAATATCACCTCAAACTCTCACTCAATCAATATACTTGAAGGCCAATTATATATTATAGATATAATTACTTTTGATAATTTTAATCATATAAAAATCGAGTTATTATTTTTTTGGTTTTCTATTTCGGGGTTCTGAATATTAATTATATAAATTAATAATTAAATACAATGAGCATTAAAAAATAGTAATAAAGGTGAAAACTGAAGGCTATAACATATTTAATGTAATGGCGTGTTTGCTATTAAGCTGCCCTCTTTTATTATTGTCAGGCATAAAAAGGAATCTACTATGTCTTCCCAAACCGTTATGATTATTGATGAACATCCTATTTATCGCTATGGTTTACGGCACCTTATCGACTCAGATGCATATTTCACTGTCGCAGCTGAATGCTGTAATTGCTCTGAAGCACTTGATATTGCTGACAAACTACAACCTGACATAATACTAACTGATATCAATATTTATGGTACTAAAACATTCGAAACAATTCGCTTATTACGTAAACGCTGCCTTAAGTCGTATTTATTAGTTTTATCATTTTCAGCTTTAAAAACAGATATCTACAATGCTATTGATGCAGGCGCACAAGGCTATCTGCTTAAAAATAGTGAACTTGATATGCTGATGAATAGCATGCGAAAAGCAGCGGCTGGGCACCATGTATTTAGCGAAAAAGTCTATCAATATCTCGTTAATCGCCATAAAATTAATGACCCATTATCATCATTAACGCGCAGAGAATGCGAAATATTGCATGAAATGGCGGCTGGATTAAAAAATAGGGAAATTTCCCAATTACTTTTTATTTCAGAAGAAACAGTAAAAGTGCACATCCGTAATTTACTTAAAAAACTAAATGTACGCTCCCGATTAGAAGCAAGTCTAATATACATGAGAGCAAAATAATATATTTACTATAATTAATTTATTATGAAATAATTTAATTAACTATTAATTTAATCATTAGATTAACTTTTCTTTCCCACAGAAAGCTAGATCCTGAATAGATTTTCGCGCATTATGTAGGGCTAACAGTAAATCATCAAAGGAAAATTTTATGTCAAACAGCACTTCTTCCCCTTACATTATGTATGGTATTAAAAATTGTGACACGATCAAAAAGGCGCGTCGCTACTTGGAAGATAATGGCATTAATTATCAATTTCATGATTACCGTGTTGAGGGGATTGATGATGCCTTATTATCGACGTTCATCGCTCAGCTCGGTTGGGAAGTTTTAGTTAATAAAAGAGGCACAACTTGGCGTAAACTCAGTGATGCTGAAAAAAATGCCGTTGTTGATGCTGAAAGCGCCAAAAAAGTGTTATTGGCTGAACCTGCGATGATCAAGCGCCCAATTCTCGTTTCAGCAGACAACCGCTATCTTGTCGGTTTTTCCGCTGATGAATATCAACAATTTACTCAATAAGCCGGAGCGCAGTGATGGATTGTCCTGTTATACAACTCGCTCAAGAGCTTATCTCTCGCCCATCAATTAGCCCTGATGACCAAGGGTGTCAGGCATTATTAATTGAACGACTCGAAAAAGTAGGGTTCACCGTTGAAAAAATGTTATTTGATGATACGGCTAATTTCTGGGCTTATCGAGGTACCGACGGCGAGACCTTAGCATTTGCAGGCCATACAGATGTCGTTCCCGCTGGGGATGAGACAAAATGGCAAACGCCCCCTTTCATACCAACCATTATCAACCAACACCTTTATGGTCGTGGTGCAGCGGATATGAAAGGCTCCGTTGCAGCTATGGTCGTCGCTGCCGAGCGTTTTGTACAAAAACATCCCGATCATCGTGGTCGGTTAGCCTTTTTAATCACGTCCGATGAAGAGGCAAAGGCGACAAATGGTACGGTTAAGGTCGTTGAAACGTTGATGCAACGTAATGAGCGGTTAGATTACTGTTTAGTGGGTGAGCCTTCTAGCCAAACTCAACTCGGTGATATCGTTAAAAATGGCCGCCGAGGCTCTATCACGGCGAATTTAACGATTTTAGGCACGCAAGGGCATGTCGCATATCCGCACCTTGCCGATAACCCAGTACATCGAGCGACAAATTTTTTACAAGAACTTGTATCAACACAGTGGGATCAAGGTAATGAATTTTTCCCCGCGACCAGTATGCAGATCGCCAATCTTCATGCGGGTACTGGTGCGACAAATGTTATTCCGGGTGAGTTTTTCGTTCAGTTTAATTTCCGATTTAGCACAGAATTAACCGACAAAATCATCCGTGAGCGTGTTGAAGAGATGCTAGCACGACATCAATTACGCTATGAAATTGAATGGAAGCTTTCGGGCCAGCCTTTCTTAACCCGTACAGGGAAATTAGTCGACGCCACCGTGCAAGCCATTCATGAATTCACGGGGCGCACTACAGAGCTCTCAACGAGTGGTGGGACATCTGATGGGCGTTTTATTGCTCAAATGGGGGCACAGGTCATTGAATTAGGGCCACTCAATGCCACTATTCATAAAGTTGACGAGTGTGTCAGTGTACATGACCTACAGCAACTGGCACGGATTTATGAACGCATAATGGAGCTACTGTTACTATGATGACCATCGCCATGCTCACCGGCCGTTCAACCGACCATCTCGTGACATTAGGCGGTAATCACCGCCTACAATTTAATGCGACAAAAGCATTTTTGTCCATGCAACAAGCGGCGGCGAAGGCTGGCTTCAAGCTCCAATCCGCCAGTGCATTCCGTGATTTTTCACGTCAGCAACTGATTTGGAATGAGAAGTTTACCGGAAAGCGCCCCGTTCTTGATAAACAAAGTAATCCGCTAGATATTAGCGTATTAAGCGAAGGCGAATTATGTGAAGCTATTTTGCATTGGTCCGCCCTGCCGGGCGCAAGCCGCCACCATTGGGGCACGGAAATTGACGTCTATGACCCATTGCGTCTCCCTGAAGGGCAATCACTGCAACTTGAGCCATGGGAATACGAACAAGGCGGTTATTTTGCTGAGCTGAATCAGTGGCTAAGTGACAATATGGCCACATATGACTTCTACCGCCCTTTCACCGCTAAAAATGCAGGTGTTGCCTATGAACCTTGGCATATTAGCTATTGGCCCTTATCCCATGACGCTGAGCAACTGTTGACCCCTCAAGTGGTTCAATCTGTTTTACAAGAAGAAGTTATCTTGGGTAAAGATTGGCTATTAGCGAATCTAGAATATGTTTTTAATCGCTACATTAAAATTCCAGAATAGCCTCAAAAAGCGCCAAATCTCTTGGCGCTTTTTCATTTAACACCATCATACTTTATTATCATTCGGTACAGGTTTATCTATCACCGGTAATCGATACATAAAAATCACTAGCCAGCATAACAGGACAAATAGACCTAACTTTAACCACCAAAAGTTCACAACCCAAATTGAAATCGTAAACGTAACTAATATCACGGCTATCGCTTTAGGTTTAGCACCTTTTGGCAAACCTTTATACGTTTGCCAATGTCGGATATAGCCACCAAACCATGAACGATAAAGTAACCAGTGATGAAAACGCGGCGATGAGCGAGAAAAGCACCATGCTGCCAATAAGAGAAAGGGGGTTGTTGGCAGTACCGGCAATACAACGCCTAAGCATGCTAATATTACCGCGAGCCAACCTATTAGGATCAACAATCCTTTTTTTATATTCAAAATGGCTCTCCCAACGGCTTCAAAAACATGATTAAATAAACCCAATGACTAGGGTATACCCTATCGAAATTCAAATAGTAATGTGATGCCAAATGTGTGCCTGTAAAAGTTTCAACTTTTCATCCACCTTTTTAATCACCTCTTATTAGCAAGCACAAAGGCGACATATGCATTGGTTAGCAGATTATTGGTGGGTGATCCTACTGATTTTAGTTGGCGTCATCTGGAATTCTATCAAAGAGATGATGCGAGTAGATCATAAAAAATTTCTTGATAATAAACCCGAGCTTCCCCCTCATAAAGATAACAATCATCTTTGGGATGATAACGATGATTGGCCTAAAGATAAGAAGGGCTAATTTTTTGCGCTATCGTTTTAACAAGCTCAGGGTGGTCACGTTGCACAACGTCTTTAACTTCTGCCCTTGCTTGTTGTAACCACGCTTTTTGCCCCGTTAATGATAGCTGTTGGCAAATCTCTTCCAAAGATAACTGTAGTTGAAAATAGAAACGCAGCAGCTTCAACCCACCTTCTTGATGCGCTAATAAACGTTGTATCGCCGCACTACTCGCTGCCAACGTACGATGATAAAAGCCAAATCCAACCAGTTCAATCCAATCTTCAGACGTTAAATGCTGTTTGTCACATGTCGGCAAGTGAAATAGCTCAAGGTCACGACGCCAAAAGAGATCCCTTGGCAAGTTGTGTTTGGCTTGCTCACACATGCGTTGTGCTTGTGATGATAGTGGTAAAATCGCCATCGCCGTGTAACATCCACTGCTTGCTTCAAGGTGTTCACCAACACGTACTAATTGATAACCCGCTTGTTGCCAAAAACGTAATAACTCCGGTGTCAGACCAAAACTCACTGATAAAAAATCTTTGCCTTGGTAAACGGCCTGCTGTTTTTGAGCGTCAAGCAGTTGTGAGCCAATTTTTTGTCGGCGATAAGCAGCCTCAACCGCGATCCTCGTTGCACGTAGTGATGACATCTGAGGCGCCTCAGGGAAGTAATAATGAGCAGCAAGGGATTGGGCCACTAAACTCCCCCTAGGGCGGCGGAGACCAGCCCAAATTTGCCAACTTAGTTGGCTATCTAACCCACCTTCTTCAACCATCCATAAGGCTCCAATCAATTGCGTCGCCGATTTGGCCAACATAAATTGCTGGCGACTTGCATCAAGTAACCGACGAAGATCGAGAGGGGATGTTCGATAATGTGCACTGGTGAGTAATCCATAAAAACTTTTCAGTTGTTTAGGATCATCAACTAATTGTTGCTGGCTGATAGGCTCAATTAGCTGTAATGGCAAGTGATCGTTTACACCTTCAGGCTCTTCTAGTAATAATGCCTGATTGAGCCAATGTTCAAGGGGATCATGCTTAGCCCAGCGGATAGGCTCGACTAAATCGAGAGCAGTAAAACCGCCCAATTGCGCACAAAACTTATTGATAAAGCCTCGCCCTGTTCCTTCATAGCCATCCACCGTTGTCGTTAATAAAACACGTGGAAAATAATTGACCAGTTGGCGCAGAATATAACTTGGAATCGCTGCCGCTTCATCAATAATCAACCAATCAGCTTTTATGTCACCATTCTTCTTACAGTAACGTAATAATTCATCTGGCGCCCAAAAATTGAGCGGCTGACCGGCTGATTTTTCTAGTGTTTGTATCGCGACTTTAGCAGGCGCACAGCACCAGCACTCCCCTTGCCAGTTGCGGATCAACATTCCTGCAAGGGTCGATTTCCCTCGCCCACGGGGAGCGATGATCCCCCAAACACCGTCATTTGCGGATAACAACTGTTCCAGTACATATTGCTGAGCCGGTGTCGCCTCACCCGAAGGTGGTTGCCAATGCTCTTTTTCGGGTAAAAGAGAAAAATGCGCTGGCTTATCTTGTTGCCAAACCAGCACGTCAGATTGCGCCTGTATCAACTGCTGTAAATGATGCACAAAATTAGGCGTGGCGATCATGCCATTTTGCTCATTCCATCGAATACTATCGTTATCCAATGAATACGCCCACTCAGCTTGTGGTGGCGTACATAAAACCAGCAAGCTCCCAGCCTTTAATGCCCCAGCAAGCATAGCGAGAGCCTCGCTATGCAAACCTTCTCTTGCATCAAAGACCCCATGTAAAAACTCTCTGCCTAATAATAAATGTGCATTTTTAACGGGCAATGCCCCCGTTATTGTTGATGAAAGGGCCTGCCAATCACCCGCGATAATTGATTGAATTTCATTTAATCGTTTATCTATCCACAAGCTCTCACCAGAGAGCACCAACAAGCGCCGATGACCACAATCATTAAGTTGAGCACAGATTTTAGGAAGTGAATAATTCATATACCCGCTAAGATTTACCGATCAATAATGACAAGATCCCTGCTGCGATAAGAGGACCAACAGGAACACCACGGAAGAGTGCTACGCCGATAACCGTGCCAACAAGTAGGCCTGCTACTGTTGAAGGTTGATGTGACATTAACGTAACACCACGGCTTCCCAACCAAGAAACTAACACCCCGATCACAATAGCAAGCAGTGATTTCCAATTTAAAAAGGAACCTAATACATCTTGTGCTGAAATTTTACCACTAGCAATAGGAGCCATCACACCAATAGTTAATATTAATATCCCAATCGTTAACCCATATTTCTCTACCCAAGGAAAGAAATTATTTAAAGGTGTGATCCGCACCACCAGCAAAAATAACATAGCTAATGTCACCGTCATATTATGACTGATGATCCCAAGACCCGCTAAAACCAGTAAAATTATCAAGGTAGGATCGACTTGACTCATATTGTATTCCCTGTAAAACGTGCTGCTTTTGCTTATAAAATTAGCGAAAGATAAAAAGTACGGCTTATGTTATTGGCTCACCGAATAAGAAGCAAACGTCACGGCATATTATTGCCCGATATATTGTTGAAATAAGATATTTACAGGCTCTCCTCCGATAGCGATCATTTTATTTTTGAAAGATGCGGGTAAATCACCATTCGACTCGGAAGGTAATGTCATTAATTCAGTAATGAACGGGTCTAATCCTGATGGATTATTGGCGACCTTCTGTAAAATAGTATCTAATTTTCGCCAAAATGTAGCGCCTTGAGAATAGAACTCAGCATAAACAGAGCGATCCCCTGCTTTAAATCGCTTATCTAGTTCAATAAAAGTATGTGTCACTGGAGCATTTAATGGCATCATTGCAGATTCAATTGACGAAACAATTTGTGGCTGGCTTTCCATCTGTTTTAATGCTTTCAAAGCATAATATTGGGCAAGGCCTTCCTCAACCCAAGCTGGCTGCGTTGATTTATTTTCCCTTATCATATCAATAAGTTGATGAAATTGCTCATGGGCAATAACAAGTTGGGTTTTTGCATTATTGAGGTTAATGTTTTTATCATCCTTTTTATCAGAATATAAATAGTTAGCCACGAAACTGCGACCACCCGCCGCCCCACCAATAAAGCCATTTTTTTCATTACTGCCGAGCCAAATCACCAACAATGTATTATCACGCTTGTCTTGAGGTGAAATTGATAACGCTTTGGTTAAATACTTTAAGGCTTGTTGGTGATAACCATTTAGCTGATATTGATCGGTTAACGTGACGTTGTCACTAAAATAGCGAACTTTCATATTCATTAAGTCCACTTGTTGCAATCGAATATCCCCCACTAAATAAAATTCAGGCGCCTTATAATAGGCAGGAACCGACCACGAGCTTGTATTTTCAGCTTTCGCGCCATAGATAGCGATCCCATCGGCAGCACGAATAATCCCCTCTTCATCATTGACTAAGCGCAATAATGACGTAGGCTCAGAAAGCAATATCTGTTTTTTGTTTTGATATTCACTGGTAATGAAAATAGTCGCTTGCTTCGAGGCGTCAACATGCCCTTTTGCAACTTTATTAGGGAGGACATGCCACGAAACCCGTTCACAACCTATAGGCACAATCCATTCATTTTCGGTATTTTTCTTTAACAACGTACCTTGGCACTGAGGATGGTTAATTTGCGGTTTTAACCCCCACGCTTCCCCTCTCACGATCAATTTTTGTTCCTGCTCGGATTTAGGTAAATCCATGGAGAGCGTTAACATCCCCTCCGTTGATAGATCATCAATGGTATAATGGGTTTTCGCTGACGCATTTATCAACCCGAAAAATAAAAGCGTGGTTATCAATATGGTACGCGTCAAATGGAACACTTTAACCTCATATTTGGGCAGGTCATACATTAATATAGAGCGACTTCCCACTCTTCAAAAGGAGGGTCAGCGTTAAAAGAAGCATCACAGTAACTTCGAATATAATCCGTTGCTCTTTTCTGCGCATGAGTAAAATTCAATACTTCCCCTGCCTCATCAATTTCCAGTGTATTGATAAATATTGCGTACGCTTGTTCAATAGCACTCGGCTCCTCGCCATACAGTGACAAATAATCAATCCCCTCGAGCATGTAATGTGAACCACTTGCCATAAAATAGCTGAAAGTTCTAATCGCCCCACTAACGCTATGGCTGAGCTTCATCTGAGCCTCCTTAAAATGTATTTTGCGCTGAAAAGGTGTTGCAGCTATTGATATCTCCCGTCTCAAACCCTTTTTTAAACCAAAAATAGCGCTGTTGTGAGGTGCCATGCGTAAAACTATCTGGGATCACGCGACCTTGGCTCTGCTGCTGTAATCTGTCGTCACCAATTGCCTGAGCCGCATTCAACGCGGATTGTAAGTCGCCATCGTCTAAGATGCCCTCTTTATCCATATTGTGCCCCCAAACACCCGCAAAACAATCGGCCTGTAATTCAAGTTTCACCGACAGTTTATTGGCTTCTTTTGTACTTACACCTTGCTGTAATTTTCTTACTTGCTGTTCAATGCCTAATAAGTGCTGCACATGATGGCCGATTTCATGAGCCACGACGTACCCTTGCGCAAATTCACCACCAGCCCCTAATTTGGTTTTCATGTCATTATAAAATGACAGGTCGATATAAATTTTATTATCAGCTGGGCAATAAAACGGCCCCATAAATGCTTTACCTTGCCCACACGCTGTCGAAGTACCATTGCGATAAATGACTAATTTAGGCTGCTGGTATTGTTTGCCTAGCTTTTTAAATTCCGTTTGCCAAACATCTTCTGTGGAAGCAAGCATCACTGACGTAAAGTCGGCTAACTGTGCCTCTTGTGGGCTAATGGTACGATTTTGGGCTTGTTGCGAAGAGTGATTACCGATAGGCTCTCCGGTAATTAACCCCGTGAGATCAACGCCATAATAGCCAGCTACGACAATAACAATCAGAATAACAACGCCACTTTTTCCTCGTAATGGAATTCGTATCCCCCGACCATTGCCTTGAAAACCCCCTGATGAATTTTCTGATCTTCTATCTTCAATATTGTCGCTACGACGACGGTCTTGCCAACGCATAATCACCTCTATAATCAGCAAATAAACGGTTTAGTCACAGTTTAAACTCAAAATCGTTACAATTGACTTAATTATTTTTATTCATACCACGTCATCGCCTGCTTAGCACTCTGAACTAACACAGATGTTCAACATTTTAACCTTATTAATTAAGTGGATATATTGTTTTTTAACTGATTGTTTTTCACTTAACGCAAATTAATCGCAATTCCAATTAAATAAGCAATAGAAAACACTTCGTTACTGATATCTCCTAGATTGTTACTTATAATAATATGAGGTCAATATAAAATTATTATCACTGACGATATCACTGTATTTCGCCGAGTTGACAAATCACCTTACTATTCAAGTCGTCATATAATTAGGATCACTCATATGAATGTAGCTTTCCCTCCCGCCTCCAATGCGCGCTATTTTGCCCTGCGATTACGGCCCGGCGAGGATGTTATTCCAACACTGCGTCATTTTATTCAGCAGAACCACTTAAAAGCCGCTTTCATTGCTGGCTGTGTTGGTAGCTTAACTCGCGTTAATTTGCGTTTTGCAGGAAAAGAGACAACCGATCAATTTGTTGGTCGATACGAAATTGTTTCACTTATCGGCACATTAGATAGCGAAGGCGAACATTTGCATTTAGCCATTTCAGATGAAAATGGTCATGTGCAAGGGGGGCATATGATGCTGGACTGTACCGTTAGAACAACGTTAGAGCTTGTTATTGGGGAATTAGAGCATATCACTTTCACTCGTCAATATTGCGAATTATCTGGATATGACGAATTAGCAGTTTCTGAACGCACGCCCCACAACTCCCATTCTTCTGTTCATCGCTAAGGAGCGGTGTATTCATGCCAAAATCATCTACTCTTTCGAGCCGTACTTTAGCGTTAATTGTTTTTTCAATCGCTATTAACATGTTAGTTGGGCAAATAAGCTCAAGCATTAAGTTGCCAATTTTTCTTGATTCAATTGGCACAATCATTTGTGCTTTATTAGCCGGCCCTTGGATCGCTGCATTAACCGGATTATTAACCAATCTATTATGGGGATTACTCAGTGGCCCAATTGCCGCCGCTTTTGCCCCTGTTGCAATGATGATAGGCCTCAGTGCAGGGTTACTCGCTCATGCTGGATTTTTTCGGACGTTACCTAGAGTTATCTTTTCCGGCATCGTCATTACATTAGCATTGATGTTAGTTGCTGTGCCTATCCGTACTTATTTATTTGCAGGTACAACAGGTAGCGGAGCCGATTTTTTCGTCGCTTACTTCCATGCTGTGGGAGAAAACCTACTTGAATCTGTTGCCATTACCGTACTAGGAGCCAACATTGCAGATAAAATAGTGTCGGCACTCATTGCGTGGTTATTAGTGCGTCGCTTACCGCTGCGTGCACAACAAAACTTTCCAAATATGGCGCGAGTAAGATAAATATGCATCCTTTTACCTCGCTGACATTATGGTTCTGGCTCAGCTTTACTGTTGTTCTATTACCATTTGACTGGCCGTTAATTGTCGTCAGCCTGGTGACTTTTGCTATGCTACTCGCATGGCGCCAAGCACGTTACCGCTATCGCTATGTTATTGGCTTGATGCTACCAATGGCATTAGGGCTATGGCTGATCCATAGTGGTTGGCTAACCTACTGGCTGACAGGCGAGTTTTCTGTTGCGACACAGCAACAAAAAGCCTTGGCTTTATGGTTTCGGCTTTTAGCCATTATCAGTAGTGCACAACTGTGGCTACAGTATGTGTCGACTGAAAAATTGATTAGAGCGCTATTTGCTAGCCGTTTACTAACCAGCTTTTCATATTTATTAGCTGGGCCACTCTTGTTTGTTGAACAACTACGGCAACAAATCAGCAGTATCAAAGAGGCACAGTTGGCACGAGGCGTCCCCCTTGATGGCAATCTGTTACAACGATTTATGTCATTACCGGCATTGATACTGCCACTCGCGACCCAAGCACTCAGCGAACTGGCTATCCGTGGAGCTGCCTTGGATATGCGTGGTTTTCGTGCCGTGAGTCAGCGAACAACGTTGGACGCCCCAAAAGACAACCTCTTTCAAGCCATTTGTCGTTATGCCATTTTAGTCATTATCATCATTGAAGGAGGGATCGACTGGTGGTGGTAAATTTACAACGACTATGTTTTACCCACAAAGGTGCGGGATCAACCACCTTAGGCCCTATTGATATACAATTAGCAGCAGGACAGTGGCTTGCCATCTTAGGGGGCAACGGTAGCGGTAAAAGTACACTCGCTCAACTGCTCTGTGGTTGGTTACCTGAATTGATTACAGGTGAACTTAGTGGTGTCGCTGAGGTTTTATCACAACCCATATCACAAGGCCACTTAGCAATACTCAGTGCGCAACGCCAACTGATCCAACAATCACCACAATTACAATTATCCGGTTGCACATTCAATGTGGAACAAGAAATTGCCTTTGGCCCTGAAAACCTTGGGTTACCTGAAGCACAAATCAGGCAGCGGGTTAACGAAGCCATTGCGCTTACGGACTGCGAAGCTTTACGCCATCGACACCCCGCGACCTTATCAGGTGGAGAAGCCCAACGCGTTGTCATCGCAAGCGCACTCGCCATGCAGCCTAAGTTATTATTATTGGATGAGGCATTTAGTCGCCTCACACCAAAAGCCGCCCATACCCTGCTACTTGCGTTGAAACGCTATTCTCAACGTACCAATTGCAGTGTGATCCTGTTTGAGCGCCAACTACTTCCTGCGATGAGTTTTTGTGAGCAACTGATGTTATTAGATGCAGGTAACGTCATCGCCACAGGTACTGATAGAAAAAAACTTTTTTCGGCGGCACAAACCACCATTAATATGCCCGATGCTTGGCGTGCACTTGGTTATTTAATCAATCAAAATGCTTGGCCTACTGACATTCCCAATGATAACAACGCATTACTTAAGGCATTTAAGGAGTATTATGCTACTTTTTGAACATATTGATTATCGTTGGCCTAAAAGTACCCAAGAGACCATTTCACAGCTTTGTTTGCGTCTCGAAGCGGGCGAATGGGTTGCATTAGTTGGTGACAATGGTGCTGGAAAATCGACACTCCTGCGGCTTGCTGCGGGTCTATTGCGCCCAACACAAGGTGAGATCCACTTTAATCACCAAAAACTTGCCGCACTGAACGCTATACAACGTGCCAGTCAAATTGGTGTTTTATTCCAAGAGGTCGAAAAACAAGTTTTCCATAGTCGAGTAAAAGATGAAGTCGCGTTCGGCCTTAAACGACAAAAGCTATCTCAATCAGAGATAGAAAAACGGACGTTGGAAGCCCTTGAATGTTGCCATTTGCAAGATGTTGCCAATAGTCACCCTCTTGATTTAGATGCAGGCCAACGGCGTATGGTGGCTGTCGCCAGCCTGAGTGCGATTTCCCCCAAAGTGCTGCTATTAGATGAACCTACTCGTGACTTTGATGCACGTTGGCTCGCTTGCTTTGAGCGTTGGTTGGCATTACAGCGTACGATGGGCACGACGCTACTCGCCATTAGCCATGATCTTGATTTTGTTGCTCGCCATTTCAAGCGGGTTATTCATCTATCAGCAGGTAAAATCATTGCTGATGGTCCGCCTGAAACCGTACTTAACCACCCTGATTTACAACCGGAATCCGTGCTTCCAACACCAACACTGTATTCATTGAGTCACGCATTGGATATCGCGTTAGAAAGCGACCCTAAACGTTGGGCTGATAAATTTATCCGTATTAGCCGCGAGCCAATCTGACTTTTCAGCTTGAACGTTATCAGTTTTTATATGGTTGTCGACCCTTGATATCAACACTAAGGTTTGATTTATTGCGGTGATAACGTCTTAGCTTATATCTAGATATCGATATCAGACAGGTAAAAAATACCATGTTAATGGTAAACTATCCCGAGTCAAGGTTGGACAAGTGTGTGTCATGCTGCTCTGTTTTATTATTTGTAGCATGATAGGCCCGATGTATATAAATAACCCGTAAGAGAACTTTGGCTGTATGGACGAATTAAAACCAGAAAACTAATTATCTTCCTAAGTAAAAGCTGTAAACATCCATTATGCAGCTTCCCCGCTAAAACAGCTCAGTAAAACCGATAACCTAAACGCCAAGATGTTAGTTAAAGCGTCAATACAGTTGTATAATGAAAAGTGGTCACAATTATCTGTGTTATATGTATGAAACTAAAATATGAATTCCTTAAATATCACTTTGTATTCTATGATCTGATCTTCGAACAGATGACTAAGGTTTAATCATGCGGGCAATCCAAGCGCTATTTTGTATCTTCTCCCTACTATTTTCGGTGATAGGATACTCTGCTGACAATAAGTTAACCTTAGTTATTGCAGGTATGACTTCGCAACAAGTGGTTTCTATTATGGGGGAACCTTCTGATTCAGCAACGATAGAAAATGCCACCCTATTGCTCTATACCAAGCGCCCCACCATGCTTAAAATGCAAAATACTATTCAACACTTTATTTTCCTTGATAACAAATTGGTAGAGTATGGTGAAAAGCATATTGAACCCACACATTCAGCCTATAACCTGATATCTGCCACTGAGCAACTACAGTTATGGTTAGCAGAGCAAGGCAAAGATCTTAATCCATCTGCGGCGGCTCATGACCTTACGACCAACAAAAAATAGCACCAATAATAGCGGCTTAGCTTTCTAACATCCCCCTCATTTAAGGGCATTTCGTCCAAAAAATCGAATGTCGAGTGTATTCGCAAAGTTACACATCGTATTTTCAAAACTAAAAATGTTGATAAGACAGCCGTCATTCTCCTTATCGCCCATGAATAACAGATGAGCAGCTAAAGGCACCAAACCAACTCATCGCTGACATAATCAACTCGCCCTTTACACCATGATTTTTAGAAAAAGGAAATTCCTTGAAAACGAAAAATGAGCAACATGCGTGTCCATTGTAATGCCATGTTTCTCATCTACGACACGATAATTGATAGGTGGTCGTTCTTCGGTTGTGTCGGTGTACAACAGCATCACAGCATCGATTTTGCGAGTGAGATGATTTTCGACCTAATGCCATGGTTTCGAACTGACATCATTGAGGGGAAGGTTTTTTAGGTTGCCGCTTAGTGCATTATTCATACTGATTAGTTCAAAACCCTCACTAAACAGCGAGGGCTTTGTCAGCACTCTAAGCGACTTTTTAAAACCGATTAGATAACAAATTAATCTAATTTTACGCCGATACGACGCGCAACTTCCTCGTAAGCTTCAATTAAGCCACCGAGGCTTTGACGAAAACGGTCTTTATCCATTTTATTGAGGGTCTCTTTATCCCACAGGCGACTACCATCTGGAGAGAACTCATCACCAAGTACGACCTTGCCTTTGAACAGGCCAAACTCCAATTTAAAATCAACGAGGATCAGCCCTGCATCCGCAAAAATTTTTGATAACACTTCATTGGCTTTATAACTTAAGCGCTTCATTTCCGCCAAGTTTTCTTTGTTCACCCACCCAAAAGTTTCACAATACGACTCATTCACCATCGGGTCATGTTTTGCATCATCTTTTAAGAACAAATCAAACAATGGTGGATTTAATTCCATCCCTTCTTCGACGCCAAGACGTTTAACCAAAGAGCCTGCTGCACGATTACGAATAACGCACTCTACGGGCACCATATCCAGTTTTTTTACCAATGCTTCTGTGTCAGAGAGCAACGCTTCCATCTGTGTTGGAATACCCGCCTCTTCTAATTTGCTCATAATAAAATGGTTAAACTTATTGTTTACCATCCCTTTACGCTCGAACTGCTCGATACGCTCGCCATCGAGTGCTGATGTATCATTACGGAATTCCAGAATTAAAAGGTCAGGATCCTCAGTGGTATAGACCGTTTTCGCCTTACCACGATACAACTCAGCTTTCTTTTGCATCTTACACACTCCAGAGATGGGATTATTCAATTAGGGTATCAACCTGCAAAATTGTGTCTGCAGATCCAGATAAGTAACAATAAAATGGTTGAAATTTACCCTTTTACCGTTACTTTTCTGCTCTGTTTCAATAAGTTATTGAATAAAAGAACCTGACAAGCTAACTAACTGATATTCAATATTTTATCTACTGTACCTAATTATAATAATAAAATCCACGCACAGACGCAAACGATTACTTAAGCTTAAACACTGGTTTTTTGTCCATTTCGCTGACCATAAAAATGAAGCTATTAATCGATTGGCATAAAGAAAGGTTGTAGGTATGACTTAAATGCAAAAAAGCCGCAACCTCAAATAGAGGCTGCGGCTCCATAACAAAGTAATAATTACTTGTCGCCGACTTTACTGAAAGCCGCTTTCAGTGCAGACACCATCTCATCATTTTGTTTCTGAGTCAGTGGTGTACCCTTAGTATTAATAAACTGCAAGCTACTGCGGTTATTCAAATCACCGACTTGAATTTTATAATCCGCTTCTGGAATTGATGGGTCATCAATCCCTAAATTTTGCCATTCTGAACTGCTCAGGCCTTTATAAGTTACCATCACAGAGCCATTTGAACGACTGCGATCACCCACTTTCATACCGATGCTTTCCAGTTTACGTGGTAAACGCTCCCAAACAGCATCAAATGGTGCACGTACGATGACAACAGGCAAGCCCGTGGCATCACTGCCAGATTGAACATCAATAATGCCATATGCACTTTGGATACTATTTTTATTGGATGTATCACGTAAAGCATACAGGCTATCGGTTAACTCATTTAGCAATAATTTGTTATAACGCTGAATTTCAGCCTGATCCGTCACCGCTTCTGTACCTTGACGTAGGCCTAAATTCGTTACCGTCAGCGCGATCATGCCCCCTTGAGGTTGCACAGTGACTTTATGACGGCTTTCTAATGGAACGTCTTCATCCGCACGTTCCCATTTTACCCAATCCGTTTCAATCGAGCGCGACCCATCGTCTTTTGTCGTGACTGGAATATTACGCTGTTCCAAAATCATAGTGACTTGTGACCATAGCGCACTATTCTCAGGTGTATTTTCAAGCAACAAGCGGCTTGCTTCCGCGCTATCTTCAGTACGTGAACCCGCTAATTGCGAAATAGACAGTACAGGAGGGCGAATATCGAGTGCTTTACCTACTGGGCCAGATGAGGCAACTTTAGGGACGTCATATTCGCCATTTTGCAATGGTAATGTCATTCCCTGAGGTATATTCAACACTTTCAATGGCGCGGCATCGAGATAATCTTCGTTACCGCTGACCTGACGTTTATAGCGCTGATCGCTGGAACAGGCTGCCAGTAACACAACGAGTGACAGGCCAGCAACCTTCATAACCTTCGATTTTTGCAATAATGTTGCCATTAAAATTCCCTAAATTTTACAGTAGCCCAGCGAATCTCAGGGCCTGCTCCACTTTTTGTTGGCCTGACTCTGTTAACGGTGTCATTGGTAACCGTAATGTAGCGTCAGCAATCAAGCCAAGACGGTGGCAGCCCCATTTCGCTGGAATTGGATTAGGCTCAACAAATAACTGATGATGCAGACCCATCAGACGTTTGTTTAATTCACGAGCCTCAGTATATTTGCCCGCAAGCGCTAAGTCACACATTTTTACCATTTGTGCGGCTGCAACGTTAGCTGTAACAGAAATAACGCCCTGACCACCCAACTGCATGAAGTCGAGTGCCGTTGCATCATCACCGGTGAGCAACACAAAATTATCATCAACCAGTTCTTTGATTTGGTGAACCCTTGCTAAGTTCCCTGTCGCCTCTTTAATTGAAACAATATTCGCCAATTTAGCCAAGCGACCTACCGTTTCAGGCAATAAGTCACAACCTGTACGTGATGGTACATTATAGAGAATTTGTGGCAAGCTCGTGTTTTCTGATATTGCTTTAAAATGCTGATACAACCCTTCTTGTGAAGGCCTATTATAATAAGGTGTGACTGTCAGACAAGCAACAACACCTGAATTTTCAAACTCTTTTGTCAGAGAGATAGCTTCTGCAGTGGCATTTGCGCCAGCTCCTGCAATGATGGGGATGCGTCCGTCTGCCAGTTCTAGAGTTGTATGCACCACTTCAACATGTTCTTTATGAGTTAAGGTGGCAGACTCACCCGTTGTCCCAACAGACACAATCGCAGAAGTGCCGCTCTCAACGTGGTAATCAACTAATCTTTTCAAACTTTGTTTATCCAAACGACCATTTGAATCCATTGGTGTAATTACCGCAACAATACTGCCAGTTAAAAATTGTTTATAGTTTGTGTTTGAGTGAGACATAGCTATACCCCCTAAATAGTTTAGTCTCCATGGTACTTTTTCATTTCAAAGAAGAAAACCACCCAACCACAGGTTTTTAATGAATTTTGTTAATACCGCTAGGATTAACTTAAATAGAAGTAATAATTCTCGATCATGACTCGCAAGAGTGAATCTGCCCTCTTGGCAGATTCTTATTTTTGTGGTTTCCTTACCATCATCACCAAGCAGATTTTGTGCTTGAAAACATTGAGCAAAAAAGCGAATCTGCAAATTAAAAAATAAGGAACAGACTTTGCCTAAGACTGAACAGCAATTTCTTGTAATTACTGCGCTGGGTACCGATCGTCCGGGCATTGTGAATACCATCACTCGATTGGTGAGTGAATGTGATTGCAACATCGAAGACAGCCGTTTAGCGATGTTTGGTAAAGAATTTACCTTTATTATGATGCTTTCGGGTAGTTGGAATGCGATTGCACAAATTGAGGCTATTTTGCCACTAAAAGGGGCTGAATTAGAGTTACTCATTGTGATGAAACGGACGCAGAGCGTACAGACGACAGATTACCCATCAACGGTAACCGTCAATGTCGTCGTCGATGATGCACCACGCATCGTAGAACAATTTACGAATTTATTTACAACCCAGCAATGTAATATCGCGGAGCTTGTGTCAAAAACACAGCCTGCAAGTAATGGTATGCCGGCGCAACTTGAAATACAAATCACGGCACATCATCCATTGGATGATAATGGCATAATTATAAAGAATAAATTTCAACAACTATGTACAATGCTCAACGCTAAAGGCAACATAAGCATTGTAAATAATCCCAAAATGCAGAGTTAACGGAGATATATGTAATGAACCCATTGAAAGCCGGTGATAAGGCGCCTCAATTCAGCCTTCCTGACCAAGATGGTGAAATCATCAATCTTTCAGATTATCAGGGTCAACGCGTATTAGTTTACTTCTACCCTAAAGCTATGACCCCAGGGTGTACCGTTCAGGCATGCGGCCTGCGCGACGAAATGGAGACACTAAGAGAAAAGGGTGTTGAAGTTTTAGGCATTAGCACAGATAAACCCGAAAAATTGTCTCGTTTCGCTGAAAAAGAGCTATTGAACTTCGCACTATTATCAGATGAAGATCATCAAGTATGTGAACAATTTGGTGTATGGGGTGAAAAACAATTCATGGGTAAAACTTATGACGGCATTCACCGCATTAGTTTTCTCATTGATGCAAATGGAACTATTGAACATGTATTCGATAATTTCAAAACAAGCAATCACCATGAAATTGTTCTCGAGTACATAAATACTCACGCTTAACATTTAATTTGATAGGGTTGTTTAGCTTTATGCAACCCTTCTCATCCCCCTTCCCTTTATATCTTTCATTACTGACTAACCTAAAAGCTAAAAGATTTTTAGTCATCTGATTGACTGAATCATTTGAGTTAAATGGCATACTGATGGTAATGAAAGGGAAGATAGAAAAGATAGCCAAATACAGGCTCAACTTAGACTTGTTGAACCTGTTTAGCCATTAATACTATTTGCTACCGTTGAAGCTGTTGTTGGTATAAACGGTAGTTTTCCTCATCGAAGCAAACAAAAATAACTTTCTTTGGCAAGCTATTGGCGGCGAGATAGTTAGCCACAGTTTCACAGGCAATCTGTGCCGCTAATGGCTTAGGAAAGCGATAAATGCCTGTACTGATATTGGGAAAAGCAATGGTTTCGATTTGATATTCGCTCGCCAACCTCAAACTAGATAAATACGCATTGGCTAAGATTTGCGCCTCTTCATGGGTTCCATCTTGCCAAACAGGCCCTACTGTATGGATAACATACTTAGCAGGTAACTTACCTGCGGTGGTGATCACCGCGTTTCCAGGCTTACAACTACCCTGTTTTGCTCTAATTTGCCGGCATTCATCAAGGATTGCACTACCACCCGCGCGATGAATCGCGCCATCAACGCCACTACCACCGAGTAAAGCACTATTCGCGGTATTAACAATCGCATCGACGGCAGTTTTCGTGATATCACCTTGCTGTAGTTCAATTTGAGTTTGCATTTCCCTCTCCATCATTCCAATTTTTGCTGACTCTCGGACGTATCCTCTGGCCACACATTGATAACAGCCTTAATCAGCGTTGCCAATGGAATAGCAAAGAAAACGCCCCAAAAACCCCATAAGCCACCAAAAATCACGACCGATAAAATAATCACTAACGGATGAAGGTTAACCGCTTCAGAAAAGAGTAATGGAACAAATAAATTACTATCTAACCCTTGAATAACAAGATAAACAATAATTAATGACCAAAAATCACTGCCAATTCCCCACTGGAATAGCGCCACCAATACTACCGGAATCGTCACAGCCACCGCACCAATATAGGGGATCAAGACTGAAACCCCAACCAGCACTGACAACAATACTGAATAGCGCAAATCAAAGTAAGCAAATCCAGCGTAGGTACAGACCCCGACAATCACCATTTCGGTCACTTTGCCGCGTAAATAGTTGGTGATTTGCTGATTCATCTCGACCCAAACTTTCCCCACCAACAAGCGGTTTCTTGGCAATACCTTTTGAACGCTACTGATAATTTTTTGTTTATCTTTTAATAAGAAAAACATCATTAAAGGCACGAGTACGGTATAAATTGCCAAGGTAAATACGCCAATGAGCGAGGCCACCGACATTTTAACCACCGATTCCGCCACTCCAGATAAACGGCTGCGGAGATTATCTGCCATCATATCGATAATACCCGCATCAACCAACGCTGGGTAACGCTCTGGTAATGTTTGCGCGAACTCGTTAAAACGCGTTACCATTTTAGGTAAGTCACCAACGAGATTGATCCCTTGTTGCCACGCCGTTGGTGCAATAATTAAAATAACCATGGCACTAATTCCAGCAAACAAGGTCAAAATAATACTGACTGCAACAACACGCGAGCAACCGATACGCTCAAGTAAGTGTGTTGGCCATTCAAGGAGATAAGCCAATACTATCGCGACCAATAAAGGGGCTAAGATATTGCTGAAGAAAAAGATGATACAGAAGCCGACAATGAGCAACGTAAACAGTGCAACAGCCTGTGGATCAGCAAAACGTCGCCGATACCATTGTAATAACATTTCCAGCATTTATTAGCTCCTTGGAAATTAATGCTTTAAAGACAGTTCCTAAATTATCGAAAATTATACCAATTAACAGACATTTCGGTAGCTTTTGCTATCATGGATTGATCTCAAAATTAATCGTTGTACGGGATGCAATTGTTTCATGAATAAAAAACTGAAAAATCCACTTCTAGTTTTATTGATAGCCGCGTGCGTCAACGGCGCTGTGCTCCCTGCTTACAGTGCCGTTGAGGACACACTTCCTGATATCGGTACGACAGCGGGTGGTACACTGAGCATCAATCAAGAAATTATTATGGGTGATGCTATCACTCGCCAGATCCGTGCCAGTACACCATTGATTTACGACCCACTGCTTAATCAATACATCAATAAGCTGGGGATGCGGTTAGTGAAAAGTGCCGACTCCGTGAGAACGCCCTTTAAATTCTATTTGGTGAATAACCCCAATATTAACGCCTATGCCTATTTTGGGGGTAATGTGGTGCTGCACTCCGCACTATTTCGCTATAGCCAAAATGAGAGCCAATTAGCTTCTGTCATGGCACACGAAATTTCTCACGTAACGCAGCGTCACTTAGCACGCATGATGGAAGACCAAAAAAGCACCACTCCCCTTGCGATTGCCGGTACGATTGGGTCGTTATTATTAGTTATGGCAAACCCACAAGCAGGGTTCGCCGCTTTAACGGGAACCATGGCAGGCGTCCAACAAGGAATGATCAGTTTTACTCAAGCCAACGAGCAAGAAGCAGACCGTATTGGCTTACAGACCTTAAGGCGAGCAGGTTTTGATCCTCACTCTATGGCCGACTTTATGCAAGTGATGTCAGATCAAACCCGCTATATGTCAAAACCCCCTGAAATATTGCTGACTCACCCACTACCAGATAGCCGTTTAGCGGATGCGCGTAACCGCTCTAATCAGTATCCAAAGGTTACCATACCTTCATCAGAAGACTTTATGCTAGCCCGTGTTCGTATTTTATCCATGTATACGTCAGGACAACAGCATGCATTAGATCAAATTCTGGATAATTATAGTCGAGGCACTCCTCAAGAAAGGATAGCGGCTGACTATGGTCGTGCTTTGAAGTTATCGCAAGATAAGAAATATGCCGAAGCGACCAAGATCATGAGCAACCTACTGGAAAAACAACCCGATAATCCTTGGTTTATCGATGTTATGACAGATTTGGATATTGAGCAAAATCGTGCAGCCCAAGCGGTGACTCGTTTACAAAATGCATTAAAAAAATCACCAAGCAACCCCGTATTACAAATCAACCTTGCCAACGCTTTAATTAACAATAAGCAGTATCAAACGGCTATTTCATTACTGAACAAATATACCTTCAATTATCCCGAGGATCCTAATGGTTGGGATCTGTTAGCTGAAGCCTCGGCGAAATCAGGTAAGCGTAATGAAGAGCTAGCCGCTTATGCAGAAGGTATGGCGCTTCGAGGTAACTATGATAACGCGATTAATTATCTCAGCGAAGCGAGTCGAAAAAGTCGTCTGGGAAGTTATGAGCAACAACGCTATGATGCTCGCATAGATGAGCTAAGAAAATTACAATTAAGAGACAGTAAAGCTAAACCGTAAGGAATGATGACCATGACGGATACAATTACCATTTATCATAACCCTCGTTGCTCTAAAAGCCGTGAAACGCTTGCATTATTAGAATCTAAAGGGGTCACACCAACAATCGTTGAGTATTTAAAAAATCCCCCTAGCGTTGCTGAAATCAAACGGTTATTAAAGGCATTAGGCTTCTCTGATGCACGGCAATTAATGCGTAGCAAAGAGGATATCTACAAAGAATTGGGTCTTGGAAACGACGCTTTAACGCAAGAGCAATTAATTCAAGCCATGCATGATAACCCAAAATTAATTGAGCGCCCTATTGTTGTCAAAGGGAAAACGGCAAAATTAGGTCGCCCGCCAGAGCAGGTTCTTGATGTTCTCTAATGGCTCAAAAAAAGGCAGTGGATCACTGCCTTTATAATTGGAGGATATCTTTAACAAACGGGATAGTCAGTTTGCGTTGTGCAACGATCGAGGCATGATCCAGTTTGTTCAAAATATCAAACAATGTTCCCATTTTTCTATCTAACCGTTTTAATACAAAACGGCATACATCTTCGGGTAATTCAAACCCTCGCATTCTTGCCCGCAATTGTAGCGCACAAATTTTATCTTCATCGCTAAGTGGATGGAGTTTATAAATCTGCCCCCAATCCAACCGAGAGGCTAAATCAGGCAGTGAGAGATCGATTTGTCTTGGTGGTCTATCACCGGTGATCAGCAAACAAGTTCGACCAATTTCTAAAATGCGATTATACAAATTGAAAACGGCCATTTCCCATTCAGGATCGCCTGCGATACATTGAATATTATCAATACAAACCAGTGAAAGGTGTTCCATCCCATCAAGGACTTCAGGTACAAAATAGGCACGCTTATCAAGCGGAACATAGCCCACGGCCATATCTTGTTCTGATAATTCAGCGCATGCGGCATGCAGTAGGTGACTCTTACCGCCCCCTTCACGAGACCAATAATAAATATAACTACCATGCGATTGGTTAATGGCGAGTTTAATAGCAGATAGCAACGCCTCATTTTCGCCTGCATAAAAGCTGGCAAACGTTTCGTCATCGGGTAGATACAGTGGTAGTGAAAGTTGCGATGGTGTGTTCAGAAGCACCTCTGACTGTGCAAAACAATTAACACTTGCAAGTTTACCATAAATTTCAAGCATAAATGAACAAGAAGAAACTTAATTGCCGATGCTTTCATCACATCGGCAATGAGACAACTGTTTTATTTCGTGGAATGTTTCGTATCAACTTCTTCGATATCTGAGGTTACAAACTGCTTTTCAGGACGAACAAAAGTGATAAAACGGAATAATAGTGCCATGACAATACCCACGATGGTTGCCAATGCCATGCCTTTCAATTCGGCTTGACCAATATGAATAACCGCACCACTAACACCAATAATCAAGATCACAGAGGTCAAGATCAAGTTTTGGGGTTTATTGTAGTCAACTTTAGAGTCGATTAGCACACGAATACCTGAAGCCCCGATCACCCCATAAAGCAGCAAAGACACCCCTCCCATCACAGGTACTGGCACTAACTGAATCGCCGCCGCTAATTTCCCCACACAAGAAAGTAAAATTGCGATGATTGCTGCCCCACCAATGACCCAAGAGCTATACACCTTAGTGATCGCCATTACACCAATATTTTCACCGTAGGTGGTATTAGGTGTTGAACCAAAGAACCCTGACAACACCGTAGAGAAACCGTTTGCAAACATTGAGCGATGTAAGCCAGGGTTTTTCAATAAGTCACGCTCAACAATATTTGCAGTTACCACCAAGTGGCCTACATGTTCAGCAATAACGACTAATGCGGCAGGTAGAATAGTCAAAATAGCGAACCATTCAAAACGTGGCGTATAAAACGTTGGAATTGCAAACCATGGTGCTTCAATAACAGGCGTAAAGTCCACAATGCCCATAAAATAGGATAAAGCGTAACCAACTAAGAAACCAATCAAAATAGGAATGATGGATAAGAACCCGCGGAACACGACAGCACACAAAATAGTCACTGACAGTGTTGTGATAGAAATAATTAACGTATTAGGATCTACCGCGACCCCTTCTTTTGGCAGTAACCCTGCCATACCGGCGGCCGTTTGAGCCAATTCGAGGCCAATAACCGCGACAATCGCTCCCATCGCAGCAGGAGGAAACATGACGTTAATCCAGCCTCGACCCGCCACCTTAACAATCAAGGCCACAATGCAAAACAGTATTCCGCAAATAATAAAGCCACCCAATGCAAGTTCATAACCGAGTGGTAGCAAAATCATGACTGGTGAAATAAAAGCAAAACTCGACCCTAAATAGGCAGGAATTTTCCCTTTACAAATAAATAAATAAAGTAAGGTGCCAATCCCATTGAACAGCAAAATAGTTGCTGGGTTAACACCAAACAAGATCGGTACAATTACAGTCGCGCCAAACATGGCAAACAGATGTTGAAAACTAAGCGGTATGGTTTGTAATAATGGTGGCCTTTCTTCAACACTAATTGCACGACGTGTCATTTCTTTTCATCCCCTTAATGTATTTTTATAATCAAAAAAAAGCCGACTTCTAAAGTCGGCTAATTATTATTTAGTACCAAATATCTTATCGCCAGCATCACCTAGCCCAGGAACAATATACCCGTGTTCATTTAAATATTGATCAATAGACGCGGTATATAGCTCAACATCTGGATGGGCAGCTTCTAATGCTGCAATTCCTTCAGGAGCAGCAACAAGTACGAGTACTTTAATAGATTTACAACCTGCGCCTTTTAATAGATCGATAGTTGCAATCATTGAACCACCCGTTGCTAACATTGGGTCAACAACCAACGCCATACGCTCATCAATGTTTGAAACTAATTTCTGGAAGTAAGAGACAGGTTTAAAGGTTTCTTCATCACGATAAACACCCACCACACTGATACGTGCGCTTGGAATGCTTTCTAAAACCCCGTTCATCATACCAATACCGGCACGAAGGATAGGTACGACAGTGATTTTTTTCCCTTTTATTTGCTCTATTTCTACAGGACCACACCAACCTTCAATGGTGACTTTCTCAGTTTCTAGGTCAGCGGTTGCTTCATAAGTCAGTAGGCTACCAACCTCTGAGGCCAGTTCACGAAAGCGTTTAGTGCTTATATCATGATCTCGCATCAGGCCGAGTTTATGTTTAACGAGAGGGTGTTTTACCTCAACGATCTTCATGGGATTCTCCTACTATTTTAGTCGCCAGCGCACAAAAAAATCGCGGAATTATAACTCTTTTTACAGAAGATGCCACTAGGCAGCGTTTGATTGATGTCAAAACAATCAGAAATAACCTATTTTTATTATTACACTGTAAGTATATCCACCACTATTTTATCTGTTTGATTGAACATGGCAGCAATATCAATGCCATGATAAATACGCACACCAATCTCAATTTAAGATTATAGATGTATCCCATTATTTTACCCTAATGTGATAGACATAAATTCTTGCCATAAAAAGCAGGAACCAGATAACGGCAATGCCTTATTTCCCACCAACCAAAATCCCCTCATTTTTTCATTCACAAAGCTATCGCAAACGTTTGCTTTGCCTGTTAGAATAGTATTTATTGAAGTTTATTTTCCGAAACGCAATTGCCTTGGGGGCCGTAGTGACTGATAAAACCTCTCTCAGCTATAAAGATGCCGGTGTTGACATTGATGCAGGTAACGCATTGGTTGATCGAATTAAAGGTGTAGTGAAAGAAACTCGCCGACCAGAAGTTATGGGAGGATTAGGCGGATTTGGCGCATTATGTTCCCTGCCACAAAAATACCGTGAGCCTGTTTTAGTTTCAGGTACAGATGGTGTAGGCACTAAACTACGCCTCGCGATGGACCTAAACCGTCATGACACTATCGGTATCGATTTAGTGGCGATGTGTGTTAATGACTTAATTGTCCAAGGTGCTGAGCCTCTATTTTTCCTTGATTACTACGCAACAGGTAAGCTAGATGTTGATACTGCCACCAGCGTGATCACAGGTATCGCAGAAGGTTGTAAACAATCAGGTTGTGCCCTCGTGGGGGGTGAAACCGCTGAAATGCCTGGCATGTACCATGGTGACGATTACGATGTAGCGGGTTTCTGCGTTGGTGTGGTCGAACGCGCCGAGATCATTGATGGTAGCAAAGTCAGTGCTGGTGATGCGCTGATCGCCCTCGCCTCAAGCGGTCCTCACTCTAACGGCTACTCTTTGATCCGCAAAATTTTAGAAGTCAGTCAAACTAACCCAGAGGTCACGCAACTGGAAGGCCAATCACTGGCAGATCACCTGTTAGCGCCTACACGTATTTACGTTAAAAATGTATTAGCGCTGATTGAAAAATGCGATATTCACGCCATCGCGCACATTACAGGTGGTGGTTTCTGGGAAAATATTCCTCGTGTATTACCTGAAAACACCCAAGCACAAATCGATGAAAATAGCTGGCAGTGGCCGGCGGTATTCAATTGGCTACAAACGGCGGGCAGCGTGACCACTCACGAAATGTATCGCACATTTAACTGTGGTGTCGGTATTATCATCGCGCTGCCACAAGCTGAAGTCGATGCGGCACTCACTTTACTTAATGGTTTAGGTGAAACCGCATGGCAGATAGGTACCATTGCTGAATTACCTGCTGGTGAAGAGCAGGTTGTTATCCGCTAATGAAAAAAATCGTCGTGCTTATCTCAGGCAGCGGCAGTAATTTACAGTCGCTGATGGATGCCACTTCGCATGATCTTCAAGCGCAAGTTGTGGCAGTGATCAGTAATCAACCTGAGGCTTACGGGCTTATTCGTGCGCAGAAGGCTGGGATCCCAGCCTTATCACTCAGCGCGAGCGCTTTTGCTAACCGCGAAGCATATGATGCTGCACTAATGGGGATGATTGACGAATATCAGCCTGATTTGGTTGTGTTAGCTGGATTTATGCGAATTTTGACTGCGGGCTTCGTTAAACACTATGCAGGAAGAATGCTCAATATCCACCCTTCTCTATTGCCTAAATATCCGGGCCTACACACCCATCGTAAAGCGATAGAAAACGGCGATAGCGAGCATGGAACATCAGTGCATTTTGTTACCGAGGAGTTGGATGGCGGCCCAGTGATCTTACAGGCCAAAGTTCCTATTTTCCCGGATGATACCGAAAAAGAGGTCATTGAGCGGGTAAAGGCGCAAGAGCACAATATTTACCCCCAAGTTGTGCAATGGTTCGTCAGTGGTCGTTTGGCCATGGTCGGCAACCATGCTTACTTAGATGGTCAGTGTTTACCGCCCCAAGGCTATGTAAATGAATAACACTTGGTTATTTCCACATTGATTTATGTTGAGGGCAAAGAGAAATCTCTGCCCTTTTTGCTGTTCACGAAAAGTCGCAGTATAAATAAAGTGCATTAATCTTCACCAGTTAGAAAGAGTCACTGCTTTGTGTCATTATTTTATCGTAAATTAGTGGTATCCTTATCAACTGAGAGTGAAAATAAATTTGCTCTGTTATTTATCGTGATGATCTGCAAAATCGATAATTAACTATCTACTTTTTAAACAAAACTGAGGTGTTATATGACGACCGGGCAAGTTCATCCGTTTAGGTTGCGCCCACTTGAACGTGAAGATTTAGCGTTTATCCACCAACTTGATAATAATGCCAGTGTTATGCGCTACTGGTTTGAAGAGCCTTATGAGGCTTTCGTCGAGCTGAGTGACCTTTATGATAAACATATTCATGACCAATCAGAGCGGCGTTTTATTGTTGAAAATGACAGTGAAAAAGTCGGCTTAGTTGAATTGGTGGAAATCGATTATGTTCACCGTCGTTCTGAGTTTCAGATCATCATCGCACCAAGCCATCAAGGCCACGGTTATGCAACTCGCGCTGCGAAATTGGCTATGGATTACGCTTTTTCTGTGCTCAATCTATATAAGCTTTACCTCATTGTAGATAAAGAAAATATCAAAGCTATCCACATTTATAATAAACTGGGCTTCCACACAGAAGGCGAACTAATTGACGAGTTTTTTGTCAACGGACGTTATCATACCGCGATCCGTATGTGCATTTTCCAGCACCAATATTTTGCGAGTAAAGCACAGTCAACGCATCCTGAAAGTGTTGTCAGCCCGCATGCGACCATCAAACAGCAAGTTTAGTGCTCTATCCTCGCGACGTTATTTGAGGTGCAACTAAACACAAGATAAATGTGTCGCCAGAGAAATACAGAAATCTGTAACTCATGCGAATAAAAATAGCCATAATATGGCGAAAACTTAAGGTGTGCTGTCGCTAGGTTATACACCTTTAAGTTTATGTATTTAGTACAATATGGAGCAACAATGTCCCAAGAACGCCTATACCACGAAAAAGAGTTAAGCTGGCTTGCTTTTAACGAACGCGTTTTACAAGAAGCAGCAGATAAGCGAAATCCTCTTATCGAGCGTATGCGCTTTTTGGGCATTTATTCCAATAACCTAGATGAATTCTACAAAGTCCGTTTTGCAGACGTGAAACGGCGTATCTTAATCAATGAGGAGCGTGGCTCCGCCAGCGGTGCACGCCACCTACTTAAGCGCATTCAAAATAAAGTAGCCAAGCAAGATCAAGAGTTCGACATTCTCTATAACGACCTTTTGCTTGAAATGGCGCGCAACCAAATTTTCTTAATTAACGAGCGGCAAATATCGCCCCGCCAACAAATTTGGTTACGTCAATACTTTCGCCAACATTTGCGCCAACACATTACCCCTATTTTGATTAATCCAGATACCAACCTAGTCGAGTTTCTCAAAGATGACTATACCTATCTGGCTGTTGAAATTATTAACGGCGGTAATGTGCAATATGCTCTGTTAGAGATCCCCTCTGACAAGGTGCCTCGGTTTGTCAATCTGCCACCGGAAATGCCCAAACGGCGCAAATCAATGGTGCTTATCGACAACATTTTGCGCTATACCTTGGATGAAATCTTCAAGGGCTTCTTTGATTATGATGAATTAAACGCTTATTCCATGAAAATGACCCGCGATGCGGAATATGACATCGCCACCGAAATGGAATCAAGCTTACTGGAAATCATGTCATCGACATTAAAACAGCGCTTAACCGCAGAGCCTGTCCGTTTTGTTTATCAGCGCGATATGCCTGATGAAATGGTTGCCGTCTTACGTGAAAAACTGGGATTATCCAATGATGACTCAGTTATTGCGGGCGGGCGTTACCACAATTTTAAAGATTTTATTAACTTCCCCAACGAAGGCAATAAAACCCTTTTAAACAAACCATTGCCACGATTACGCCACCGCTGGTTTGATAACTTCCGTAACGGTTTTGATGCCATTCGCGAACGCGATGTGCTGCTCTACTACCCTTATTACACCTTTGAGCACACGCTCGAGTTGCTCAGGCAAGCCTCATTTGATCCCAGCGTATTATCTATCAAGATCAATATTTATCGTGTGGCAAAAGATTCACGCATTATTGATTCGATGATCCATGCAGCCCATAACGGCAAAAAAGTCACTGTTGTGGTTGAATTACAGGCTCGATTCGATGAAGAAGCGAATATTCATTGGGCGAAACGGCTGACAGAGGCTGGGGTCCACGTCATTTTCTCGGCCCCGGGTCTGAAAATCCATGCGAAACTCTTTATTATTTCGCGAATGGAAGACGGCGAAATTATTCGTTATGCCCATATCGGTACAGGTAACTTTAATGAAAAAACCGCGCGCCTCTATACTGATTACTCGTTGTTAACAGCAAATGAACAGATCACCAATGAGGTTCGTCGGGTATTTAGCTTTATTGAAAACCCATATCGTCCTGTCACCTTTGATAATTTAATGGTTTCACCACAAAATACACGGATCCGCCTCAATGCGCTAATTGACCAAGAAATTGCTAATGCGCAAGCGGGGCTTCCCAGTGGGATCACCTTAAAAATTAATAATCTGGTTGATAAAGAACTGACTGATAAACTGTATGATGCTTCCAATGCGGGTGTTAAAATTCGTCTACTAGTAAGAGGGATGTGTTCACTTGTTGCAGGGCAACCGGGCTACAGTGAAAACATTCAAGTCACCAGTATTGTTGACCGCTTTTTGGAGCATGACCGCGTTTATGTCTTTACTAATGCGGGTGATGAAAAAGTCTTTATCTCCTCGGCAGATTGGATGACTCGAAATATTGATTACCGTATTGAAGTGGCGGTGCGCTTAGTCGATGACCGGCTCAAACAACGGGTTTTAGATATCCTTGAGCTCCAATTTAACGATACCGTCAAGGCACGTTATGTTGACAAAGATCTCAGTAATCATTATGTTCCCCGCGGTAATAAGCGCAAAATTCAGGCGCAACTTGCTATATACGACTATTTGAAATCACTCGAAACGCCTGAGACAAGGTCCTAACATACTATGCCATTAACTAATATATCGACGCCTAGGCCTCAAGAAATTGCGGCTATCGACCTTGGTTCTAACAGCTTTCATATGGTGATTGCACGTATTGTCAACGGTGCACTGCAAATCCTGACGCGTTTAAAAAAACGGGTACACCTTGCTGACGGATTAAGTGATACCAATGAGCTTAGTGAAGAAGCCATGGAACGCGGTTTGGCTTGCCTTGCGCTTTTTGCCGAACGCCTACAAGGTTTTACAGAAGAAAACGTCTGTATCGTAGGCACTCACTCTTTGCGTGTTGCAACCAATGTTGAAGAGTTTTTGAACCGTGCAAAAAAAATAATTCCCTATCCCATTGAAATTATTTCTGGGCAAGAAGAAGCACGTTTGATTTTTATGGGGGTGGAACACACCCAGCCTGAAAAAGGCCGTAAACTGGTAATAGATATTGGTGGTGGCTCAACAGAATTAGTCATTGGCGAGAAATTCGAACCATTATTAATTGATAGCCGCCGTATGGGGTGTGTCAGCTTTGCACGTAACTATTTTCCCAATGAAACCATTACGGCAGATAATTTCAACCGAGCCTACCTCACGGCCTGCTTAAAACTTGAGCAAACCGCCACAAAATTTAAGCGTATGCACTGGGATGTTGCCATGGGGGCATCAGGTACGATTAAAGCGGCTCATGCCGTGATTGTTGAAATGGGTGAGCGCGACGGCATCATTACGCGTGATCGGCTAGAAAAAATTAAGCAAATGGCGCTGAAATATAAAACCTTTTCGGCAGTGGATCTACCGGGTTTATCCGTTGAACGTAAACATGTTTTTGTGCCCGGATTAGCCATTTTATGTGCTGTCTTTGATACATTAGAGATTAAAGAGTTACGGCTCTCAGATGGCGCATTGCGTGAAGGGGTGCTTTATGAAATGGAAGGCCGTTTCCGTCATCAAGACATTCGCCAACGTACGGCACTTAGCCTTGCCGAGCATTATAATATCGATAGAGAGCAAGCTAGACGTGTATTAAAAACCATGGAGGAGCTGTATCACCAATGGAGCCAGCAAAATCCAAAGTTAGCCAACCCGCAACTTGAGTCTATCCTTATTTGGGCGGTTATGCTGCATGAGGTCGGTCTACATATCAACCAAAGTGGGTTACATCGCCACTCCGCCTATATTTTGCAAAATACTACGTTACCGGGGTTTAATCAGGAGCAACAGCTATTACTTGCAACACTGGTTCGTAACCATCGGCGTGCTATTAAATTTGATGATATCCCTAAATTTAATTTATATAAAAGAAAACAATTTTTACCCTTGATACAAATTTTACGCTTATCAATACTTCTGAATAATCAAAGACAATCAACAACTACCCCATCATCATTACGCTTAGAAACCGATGATGGCCACTGGACACTGTATCTACCTGCCCAGTATTTGACTCAGAATGCGTTGATGCAGCTCGATCTTGAGAAAGAAAGCGCTTACTGGGAGGATGTCCCTGGCTGGAAATTAGACATCCGCGAAGAGCCAAATTAGTTATAATATTAATACACTACATGGCGTTTTTTTGCACTACTCATAATGAATCGGTTTTCGCCCATTTGTTATAATTATTAATATTTATTTGGGTTAATGGACAATAAATGGCAAAATAAAGGTATTTATTTGTAAATGGACCCATAAAAGGTACAAAAGTGCCTATAAAGCTTTAAGGATTAAAATGTCACAAACTGCTTTTTCAACCGATGCGGTACAAACAATCAATCCGCACTCTCAAAAACTGGCCTATATCCGCCAGCAAATCCTAACACTATTTTTGGATGACGAGGAGTTCGTCCAAGCTCTGATTGAGCACGACCAACATGTTAGTTTGAGTGATAAAGCATTAAGTGAAAAAATCAATGCTGTAAAAGAATTATTGATTGACTTACATGCCGCGGATATCGCCGATATTTTAGAGATGTTGCCTTATGATGAACGTCTCGCACTTTGGCATCTGATCGATAACACCGAACGCGGTGAGGTGTTAGTCGAAGCTTCTGTCGCTGTTTGGGATAGCCTGATTAAGGATATGTCTGACAGGGAACTTCTACGCGCTGTTGCTAACCTACATGTTGATGAACAAGCGTATATTGCAGAGCATTTACCACAAGATACCATGCGTAGGTTATTGACCTACCTTGATCCAAGCTTACGAAGTCGTATTCGTGAAGTTCTGCAATATGCAAAAGACAGCGTCGGTCAAATGATGGATTTCGAATTTGTCACCGTACGTCCAAATGTCACGCTAAAAACCGTTCAACGCTATTTACGCCAGCGCGGTAAAATTCCAGAAGCAACAGATAAAATCTTTGTTGTCGACAATAATAACTATTTGCAGGGTGAATTACCTCTAACAACCATATTAACGCAATCCCCTGAGCGGATTGTGGCTGACGTGATGAAAACAGACACGGTCACTTTCTTGCCAGATGAAAAAGGCGAAGATGCAGCCAGTGCGTTCGAACGTTATGACTTGATCTCCGCCGCGGTGGTTGACAGCAGTGGTCTATTGATGGGTCGTTTAACCGTTGAAGATATCGTTGATAACTTAAATGAAGAAAACGATAACAGCATCCGTCGTATGGGGGGGTTAAGCCCTGAAGAAGACGTGTTCGCCCCTGTCGGTCAAGCCGTCAAAACGCGTTGGACATGGCTAGCCATCAACCTGTGTACTGCGTTCGTCGCATCACGGGTGATTGGGGTATTCGAAGATACCATTTCCCAATTGGTTGCCTTAGCCACCTTAATGCCTATTGTTGCAGGTATTGGGGGGAATACGGGTAACCAAACAATTACCATGATCGTACGTGCGATTGCGTTACACCAAATCCAAACCGGAAGCTTCTCATTCTTAATGCTCAGAGAGCTAGGCGTTGCCTTTATTAATGGTGTTGTTTGGGGGGGGATCATGGGGGTTATCACCTATTTCCTCTATGGCGACCTTGCAATGGGAGCCGTAATGACGCTCGCGATGATCTTAAACTTACTCATGGCGGCAATTATGGGGGTACTTATCCCTCTCATTATGCTTAAACTTGGTAAAGACCCTGCCATCGGCTCCAGTGTAATGATCACCGCTATCACTGACACAGGTGGTTTCTTTATCTTCTTAGGCTTAGCCACCCTGTTCTTGGTTTAACCGCCTACTTGGCATACCCAGAAAATAATACGCTGGGTATGCCTAATGATAATATTCCGCCCTTCTCGCCTTTGCCGACATATTTAGACTGAAAATTTCCTAAATAACGACTCAATGAATGCTATTTCATTTTTCAGCTATTTTTAATTTTCATTACTATTATTAAGATTATTAATTACGAATAATCAAATTAATAATTTGTTACTTTATCGATGAATTAATCGGCGAAAACAGATGTGAAATAACCAATTCCCCTGCCTTTTTTGAAAAAGAACTATATGATCTGCTGCAAAAAATCATTTATTAACATCAAATAATGTTATTGTTTTAAGCAATAGATGATAAAATCAATCAATATAATACAAATAGAATATTCATCTTGTTTTGAGAGTTGCGGTTTACAAAATATGGAATTTCCTGCTATAAATGAGGGCATGCATAAAGATACAGAGTATTAACTAGGTTATTCCATCCAACGTTTTATACCATTTATCTGCACATACTTAATATTATTTACTGACGCGTAGTCGGTAAATATAGCTGTTATTCCGAATTTAAAACAAAAAAATATATTCGGTATTTTAAAAGGATAATATTATGACATCGCAAACAACCAGCCAGCCCTCGGCAAGGCCATTGAAAAAAGAGGATTATAAAACATTAGGGTTGTCATCTTTAGGTGGAACTCTTGAATTTTATGATTTTGTTATTTTCGTTTTTTACGCGAAAATTATTTCACAACTCTTTTTCCCTAGTGGTAACGCAGTTCTCGCCCTCTTGGCAACGCTCGGTTTGTTTGCGGCCGGTTATCTCGCGCGCCCACTCGGTGGCATCATCATGGCACACTTTGGTGATAAACTCGGCCGTAAGAAAATGTTCACCCTCAGTATTTTCATGATGGCATTCCCGACATTCGTGATCGGTTTCTTACCAACCTATGCGTCTATTGGCGCTGCCGCACCAATATTGCTGTTATTGATGCGTATTATGCAAGGCGCCGCGATTGGCGGTGAAATGCCTGGGGCATGGGTATTTATCGCTGAACATACCCCAAAACAGCGCTACGGCCTCGGTGTTGGAACATTAACCTCTGGTATCACAGGCGGTATTTTATTAGGGTCTATCGTCGCTATCATCATTGAGAACAGTTATACCTCACAAGAGATCCATGACTTTGCATGGCGTATTCCATTTATTCTTGGTGGTATTTTTGGCTTTATTTCTGTTTATTTACGCCGTTTTTTGGAAGAGACACCTATTTTTAAAGAGTTGGCTGCTAAAAAAGCTTTAGCGGATGAGTTACCCGTTAAGACTGTTGTGAAGTCTCATAAACAAGCCTGCTTGATCACCGCGGCATTGACATGGTCATTATCAACAGCCATCGTTGTAACCATTTTGATGACGCCTGATATCGTGCTTCAAGGGATCTATCAAATTGACCGAAATATCGCCTTACAAGCTAACTGTGCAGCAACATTGACATTAACTTTAGGCTGTATTTTTTGGGGTTGGTTCGGCGATAAGATGGGAACGCGCGCTTCAATGACCTTGTCATGGGGTGGTCTGGCGGTGACTGCATTGTATTTTTATTCATCTTTGTCGCCAGAGATTTCAGCAACGACTTTGATTTTTAACTATGGCTTAATGGGCTTTTTTGTTGGCGCGATTGCAACGACACCAATTGTCAGTACGCGCGCGTTTCCACCTGAAATCCGTTATTCCGGCTTATCATTTGCCTACAATATTGCCTATGCAGTCTTTGGGGGTCTGACACCAATGTTAACGGGAACATGGTTGCAACAATCTCATATGGCACCTGCCTACTATGTTGCCGCGGTTTCTTTACTGGCTGTCGCTGTCGCCTATATTCCTTTAGCATGGAAAGGATGGACAGTGAATGCTGAGCAAGACAAAGAAACATTAGGGGCATTAAACACCAGTACAACTCGCTAATTGACCTCATTTCTTTAATCCATTAACGTATAAACCTGTGGTGATTAATTCCCACAGGTTTTTTTATACAATGTTAGTCAACTAATCTGCCGATTCTGCACACTAGTTGACGTTTTTTTCATATTTCCTTCATTTTTACGTGTAACCCCCACGCTAAACTATTAACATATCGCAACTGACTAATTTTTAACTATATAGCAGGTTCATCTCTGCTAATTTAATCATCATAATATGATGCTTTTTTACTCGACTTTGAATTAAGCGAAAATATAAATGAATAAACAAAAACGCCGTACCACTCTAACCCGTTCAGCCATTTTCGTTGCCATCATTGTCGCTGCAGGTGCCGGTTGGTATTTTTATTCTCAAAATACGCCATCTGATACAGCACAAAACAGTGCTCGTCCTACACGATCAAATAGTGCGCCACACCGTATGCTTGCCCCCGTTCAATACGCTAATGCGCAAGAAAAAGTGGTTCCTCGCTATTTAACTGGTCTCGGCACAGTACAAGCTGCCAATGTTGTCACGGTCACGAGCCGTGTTGAAGGGCAATTGATGTCTTTGCATTTTACCGAAGGGCAACAGGTAAAAGCGGGCGATTTGCTTGCTGAAATCGATCCTCGCCCTTTTGAAGTCCAATTAGCTCAGGCAGAAGGCCAACTGGCTAAAGATAAAGCGACGTTGGCAAATGCTCGATTAGACTTAAATCGTTATCAAAAGCTTGCGGGAACAAAAGTGATTTCACAGCAAGAGCTAGATAACCAAAAAGCGCTCGTTTTACAGGCAGAAGGCAGTATTAAGGTCGATCAAGCCGCCGTTGATAATGCGAAGCTACAATTAACCTACAGTAAAATCACAGCCCCTATTTCAGGCCGTGTTGGTTTAAAACAGGTCGACGTCGGTAATTTTATTTCTGCGGGCACAGCAACCCCAATCGTGGTTATCACACAGACTCAACCTGCTGATGTGCTTTTTGCCCTTCCCGAGGGAGACATTCCTGCCGTACAAAAAGCTCAGTCCTCAAATCAACCGGTAAAAGTGGAAGCTTGGGATAGAAATAATATCGCGATGATCAGCGAAGGCTATTTGTTAAGTATAGATAATCAGATAGACCCTGCTACTGGCACACTAAAAATGAAAGCACGTTTTACGAACGAGCTACAAACTTTATTTCCAAATCAATTTGTGAATATCAAAATGCAGATCGAAACCTTGCAAAATGCCGTCGTTATCCCTACTGCGGCATTGCAGATGGGTAACGAAGGTCATTATGTTTGGGTACTGAACGATGATAATCGTGTGAGTAAACATGTTGTGACGGTAGGTATGCAAGATAGCCAGCAGGTGGTGATTGAAAGTGGGCTAACTGCAAATACAAAAGTGATTACTGACGGTGTCGACCGTTTAACAGATGGCACCAGCGTGGAAGTAGTTAACACCGAAACGGCTTCTAAATCCGCAAAACCACAAAAAAATAAAAATACAGCGGAGAAAGCCTGATGCAACCCGGGATCCAAAAAGGTGGCGGCCCTTCCCGCTTATTTATTTTACGTCCAGTCGCTACCACCTTATTTATGGTAGCCATTCTGCTTGCAGGGATCATTGGCTATCGTTTCCTACCTGTATCGGCTTTACCGGAAGTCGATTATCCAACGATCCAAGTGGTCACCCTCTATCCGGGAGCGAGTCCTGAAGTCATGACATCCGCGGTAACCGCGCCGCTAGAAACCCAGTTTGGGCAGATGTCTGGGCTAAAACAAATGTCTTCCCAAAGTTCAGGGGGCGCATCTGTGATCACCTTGATGTTCCAGCTAACACTCCCCTTGGAGGTTGCAGAACAGGAAGTTCAGGCCGCCATTAATTCAGCCTCAAGTTTACTGCCTTCAGATTTACCTTATCCGCCTATTTACAATAAGGTCAACCCAGCGGATCCACCGGTACTCACTCTCGCCGTCACTTCTGACGCCATGCCTTTGACACAAGTTCAAGACATGATTGAGAACCGTATTGCGCAAAAAATATCACAGGTCAATGGCGTGGGGCTTGTCACCCTTGCGGGTGGACAACGCCCAGCGGTGCGAGTGAACTTAAACCCACAAGCGATGGCAGCAAAAGGATTAGACAGCGAGACGATCCGAACCGCGATAAACAATGCTAACGTCAACTCAGCAAAAGGCAGTTTTGATGGCCCAACACGCGCGGTAACCCTCTCTGCAAATGACCAAATGAAATCCTTAGAGGACTATCGCCGCTTAATTGTGGCCTTTCAAAACGGTGCTCCCGTCCGTTTAGGTGATATCGCCACTATTGAGCAAGGGGCGGAAAACGCCTATCTAGGTGCGTGGGCAAATGCACAACAGGCTATTGTTATTAATGTACAACGCCAACCTGGCGCTAACGTTATCGAAACCACTGATACCATTCGCAACCTGCTTCCTGAGCTAATTGAAACACTGCCTAAATCGGTGGATGTGAAAATTTTAACGGATAGAACCAGCACAATCCGTGCCTCCGTTAGCGATGTGCAGTTTGAATTAATGCTTGCGATTGCACTGGTTGTCATGGTGATCTACCTGTTCCTACGCAACGGTATCGCGACACTCATTCCCGGTATTGCCGTTCCTCTTTCCCTTGTCGGCACCTTTGCCGTCATGTATTTCTGTGGTTTCTCTGTCAATAACCTCACTTTGATGGCTCTCACTATCGCCACAGGGTTTGTGGTCGATGATGCCATCGTGGTTATTGAAAATATTTCGCGCTACCTTGAACAAGGTGACAAGCCTGTCGTCGCCGCTTTAAAAGGCGCGGGAGAAATTGGTTTTACCATTATTTCATTAACATTTTCTTTGGTAGCAGTACTGATCCCATTACTGTTTATGGGCGATATTGTTGGTCGGTTGTTTAGGGAATTTGCCATCACCCTTGCCGTTGCCATTCTGATCTCGGCGGTAGTGTCCTTGACACTCACACCAATGATGTGTGCTCGCTTGTTAAAACCTGAATCAGAGCATAAACATAACCGCTTTGAAATCGCCTGCGAGCGCTTTTTTGACCGCATGATTGCAGGATATGCCATTTGGTTAAAGCGGATATTAAATCACCGCTGGCTAACACTTTCCGTTGCTATCGGCACGCTGGTTTTAACCGTATTACTGTATATGTGGATCCCGAAAGGTTTCTTTCCATTACAAGATAACGGGATCATTCAAGGCACCATTGAAAGCCGCCAATCCATCTCCTTTGTGGCTATGTCACAGAAACAGCAGGAAGTGGCTGAAAAATTACTGTCTGATCCTGCGGTAGAAAATATCACCACTTATGTTGGGATAGATGGAACCAATCCGACTCTCAATAATGGGCGCATTCAAATTACCTTGAAGCCTTTAGATGAACGTCCAGATCGCGTCAATACGATTATTCCACGCTTGCAACGTTTAGCTGATAGCGTTTCTGGGGTCAATTTGTATTTGCAACCGATGCAAGATCTCACGATTGATACCCAATTGGCTCGCACCCAATATCAATTTACGCTGCAAGCAGGCTCGCTAGATGAACTTTCTCTTTGGGTGCCTAAGCTATTGAGCCAATTAAAACAACAGCCCGAGTTAGTGGATGTCAGCAGTGATTGGCAGGATAAAGGACTTGTCGCCTACGTTAATGTTGATAGAGATACGGCGAGTCGTTTTGGTATCACGATGGCTGCAATTGATAACGCCCTATACAATGCGTTCGGTCAACGCATGATCTCGACCATTTATACCCAATCGAATCAGTACCGCGTTATTATTGAGCATGATACGCAAACTCGCGATGGTATTAACGCCCTGAATGATATTCGTCTCAAAGGCACCGATGGCGCCATTGTGCCATTAAGCACGTTAGTCAATATTCAGGAAGGCTATGGGCCGCTTGCGATTAACCATTTGGATCAGTTCCCAGCAGCGACCTTCTCGTTTAATCTTGCTGACGATGCGTCTCTTGAGTCTGCGGTTAATGCGGTGAAAAATGCAGAAGCGCAAATTAATATGCCAAAATCCATTACGACTCAGTTCCAAGGCGCTACTTTAGCGTTTGAAGCCGCACTGAGTAGTACGGTTTGGTTAATTGCCGCCGCAATCATCGCCATGTATATCGTTCTTGGGATTTTATATGAAAGCTTTATTCATCCTATTACCATCCTCTCAACACTCCCTACTGCTGGCGTAGGGGCATTATTAGCTCTGATGATGGCTGGCAGCGAATTAGATGTAATTGCTGTTATTGGTATTATTTTGTTAATCGGGATAGTTAAAAAGAACGCAATCATGATGATTGACTTTGCACTTGCCGCCGAACGTGAGCAAGGCATGTCTCCTAAAGATGCTATTTACCAAGCCTGTTTATTACGATTCCGCCCAATATTGATGACCACCATGGCGGCTCTGCTCGGCGCATTACCGCTGATGCTCAGTAGCGGCGTAGGTGCAGAGCTTCGTCAACCACTTGGGATCTGTATGGTGGGAGGGCTGATTATGAGTCAGATCTTAACCCTATTTACGACACCGGTGATTTATCTGTTATTTGATAGCCTTTCAAATAACTTAAAAGCACGCCGCCAAAGTCGCAAACAACAGGTGTCATAATGAAGCGTTTCTTTGCCTTATTCATTAGTCGCCCTGTTGCAACCACACTGATTAGCGTTGCAATCTCGCTATGTGGTGCACTGAGCTTCATTTTTTTGCCCGTTGCACCACTGCCACAAGTTGACTACCCCGTAATAAACGTGACAGCGTCACTTCCTGGGGCATCCCCAGAAACCATGGCATCGTCTATTGCAACGCCGTTAGAGCGTTCATTGGGAAGTATTGCGGGTATCAGTGAAATGACCTCCAGCAGTTCGCTTGGTCGTACCACCATCACCCTCGAATTTAATCTTGATAAAGACATTAACAACGCTGCCCGTGAAGTACAAGCCGCGATAAATGCGGCACAAACCTTGTTACCGAGCGGAATGCCAAGCAAGCCTCGATACTATAAATCGAACCCTTCCGACGCCCCTATTATGATCTTAACCTTAACCTCTAAGACGATGAGTACAGGTGAGATTTATGATATTGCATCAACCCGTTTATCACAGCGTATAGCGCAAATTGAAGGGGTCAGTGAAGTCTCCGTTGGTGGTGGCTCCCTGCCCGCGGTACGTGTTGAGCTCAATCCAACGGCTCTATTTAATCAAGGCGTCTCCTTAGATAAGGTGCGCTCCGCAATCAGTAGCGCCAACGTGCGCCAACCTCAAGGCTACATTAACAACGATGACAGCCGCTGGCAGGTACAAACCAATGATGAGCTAAAAAAAGCAGTGGACTATCAACCTATCATCGTCCACTACAAAGAGGGCAATGCCGTCAAACTCAGTGATGTAGCGAATGTGAAAGATTCGGTTCAAGACGTACGTGCAGCAGGGATGTCAGGTGGTGAGCCCGCTATTTTGATTGTCATCCGTCGCGAAGCGGGAGCTAATATCATTGAAACCGTAAATCGCATTCGCGCAGAGCTTCCTGACTTCCAAGAGATGATCCCTGCCGCGATTGACCTAAAAGTAGCGCAAGACAGAACGCCGACGATCCGCGCTTCACTCGTTGAAGTCGAGCGCGCATTGATGATCGCTATTGCGTTAGTCATATTAGTTGTGTTGTTATTTCTACGCTCTGGTCGCGCCACCCTGATCCCTGCAATTGCGGTTCCTGTATCTCTCATTGGCACCTTTACTGCCATGTATCTTTGCGGGTTCAGTTTAAATAACTTGTCATTAATGGCATTGACCGTCGCAACAGGCTTTGTTGTCGATGATGCGATTGTGGTACTCGAAAACATTTCACGTCATATCGAAAATGGCTGTAAACCCTTTATTGCTGCGGTCAGAGGGGTGAGTGAAGTCGGTTTTACGGTTGTTTCAATGAGCATCTCCCTCGTAGCCGTTTTTATTCCTTTATTATTAATGGAGGGGTTAGTTGGCCGGCTATTTCGTGAGTTTGCGATTACCCTCGCCACGGCAATTGGCATCTCGCTGGTCGTTTCGCTGACCCTCACCCCCATGATGTGCGCCCATTTGCTTAAACGACACAAAGGCAAACAGGCTGAAAAAACGAGTGTTATCGGCGGCTACTTACACCGTATACAAAACGGTTACGGTGCGACATTAAATTGGGTACTGTCTCATAAACGCAGTGTACTCGCTATCTTGTTCGCCACTATCGGATTGAACATTTATTTGTATATCGCTATCCCAAAAACATTTTTCCCTGAACAAGATACAGGCCGTTTACTTGGCTTTGTTCGTGCCGACCAAAGCATTTCATTCCAAGCAATGAAAGAGAAAATGACGCGCTTTATGCAGCAAGTGAATGCCGATCCTGCCGTGGATAGCGTGACAGGTTTTACTGGCGGAAGCCGTGTAAACAGCGGCTCCATGTTTATCTCATTGAAACCGATTGATGAACGTAAAGAGAGTGCCAACGCGGTAATCAACCGACTTCGAGCTAAGTTAGCTAAAGAGCCGGGAGCTAATTTATTTATGATGCCCGTGCAAGATATCCGTGTTGGTGGTCGTCAAGCGCATTCCAGTTATCAGTTTTCATTACTTGCCGATGAACTCAATGCGTTACGTGAATGGGAGCCTGCGGTACGTAAAGCCATTGCCGAACTCCCGCAAGTGACTGATGTAAACTCAGATAAAGAGGATAAAGGTGCTGAGATGGCCATTACCTATGATAGGGATTTAATGGCCCAACTTGGTATTGATGTGCGAGCCGCCAATGACCTGTTGAATAATGCCTTCGGACAACGTCAAATATCCACCATCTATGAACCCATGAACCAATACAAGGTGGTGATGGAAGTGGCGCCTGAATATACTCAGGATGTCAGTTCTCTCGACAAAATGTTTGTTATCAATAGTCATGGAGACGCTATTCCATTATCTTATTTTGCTCGTTGGCAGCCCGCCAATGCCCCTTTGAGTGTTAACCACCAAGGGTTATCGGCATCATCCACTATCGCATTTAACATCGCTGAAGGTTATACCCTCAATGACGCCATTTCAGCTATCGAAAAAACCATGACCACACTTGGTGTGCCATCAACAATACGAGGCACTTTTGCGGGTACGGCTCAGATATTCCAAGATACCTTAAAATCACAATTGTTTTTAATTTTAGCGGCCATTGTCACTGTCTACCTTGTTTTAGGCATTTTGTATGAAAGCTATATTCATCCACTGACCATTTTATCCACACTACCTTCGGCGGGGGTCGGTGCTCTCCTCGCCTTAGAGTTATTTGATACCCCATTTAGTTTAATTGCTCTAATCGGCATTATGCTGCTGATTGGTATTGTGAAGAAAAATGCCATTATCATGGTGGATTTTGCTATCCAAGCACAACGTCAGCATGGTTTAACCGCACGTGAGGCGATTTTGCGTGCGAGCTTACTGCGCTTTAGGCCTATTTTAATGACGACGCTGGCAGCAATTTTTGGTGCCCTACCACTTGCTTTAGGCAGTGGTGATGGCGCGGAGTTACGCCAACCATTAGGTATCACTATTGTTGGTGGCTTAGTGATGAGTCAACTACTCACCTTATTCACAACACCGGTCGTCTATTTATGTTTCGATCAACTCAGACAGCGCTATACCAAAAAAGCGGTAGCTCTAAACGAATAAGGGCTTATATAATGAAACTCAGATTTAATAGCGTCAGTACTCGATTATTTTTGGCTATCTTTGCGACATGCATACTCCTCGTTGTGATCATGCACCAAGGAGTACGTTTAAGCTTCCAGCATGGTTTTACCGACTATATTAAAGAAAATGACCAACAGCGTGCTGAGCTGATCGCTGACGCTCTTGCTGAGCAATACGATGAAACGGGGAGTTGGCGCTTCTTGATCCGTAATGAACGTGCTTTCTTTCATATTTTACGCAGCATTGAACACCACCAGCGCACCCTACCGCCGACTAAACCAAAGGGGTGGCGCTCATATTTTTGGGTTTATGATAGCCAAGACCGCCGAATATTAGGCCGCGATGTTCCTTTACCGGATGATGTTATCCGACAACCCGTCATCTCATCTAATGGCAAAACGGTAGGTTGGGTCATTGCAAGTAGTGGAGATGGGATTAGCAATGAAATTGACCGCCGTTTTGATGATCAACAGATGCTCACCAGTTGGTTTATTGCTGGCTTATCATTAATCGTTGCCTTGATTGCTACATTTTTCTTAGCACGTGGTTTTTTAAGACCCATCAAACGGCTGTTAGATGGGACGAACCAACTTGCCAATGGCGACTTTTCAACCCGCGTTCCTGAAGTCGGTCATGATGAACTCGGTCAGCTAGCAAAAGACTTTAATCACCTCGCATCAACGCTGGAAAAAAATGAGCATATGCGCCGAGACTATATGGCAGATATTTCTCATGAACTGCGCACTCCTCTATCCGTTTTGCAAGGTGAACTCGAAGCCGTTCAGGATGGCGTTCGCCAAGCGACACCTGAGACCATCAATTCATTACTGGCAGAGACACACACATTAATCAAATTAGTCAACGACCTACATCAACTTTCCCTGTCGGATAGAGGCTCGTTGGTGTATCGCATCCAATCTGCTGATATTGTGCCTTTAATTAATATGACCGTTGGGCAATCACGCTGGCGGCTCGAAGAAAAACAGCTTTCAGTTACGCTAAATTTACCTGAGCAGCAGATCATCAATATTGACCCAGACCGAATCACGCAGCTATTTTACAATTTGATGGAAAATAGCCTACGTTATACCGACCCGCAAGGTGAAATAGTCATTCGAGCCTTGGTTGAAGAGAATCAATTTTCTATTTATTGGGAAGACAGTGCACCGGGGTTAACCATCCAGCAGTGTAGCCACCTATTTGAGCGTTTCTATCGAGCCGAAGGGTCTCGTAACCGCGCTAGCGGAGGCTCTGGCTTAGGGTTAGCGATTTGCTATAATATCATTGAAGCGCATAAGGGAAGCATACACGCTAGCCCTTCCCCTTTAGGCGGCGTGTGTATTGCTATCCACTTACCGCTCAATCAAAAGGAAAGTGAACAGTGACAGTGTTAGAGCCTTCAAGTGCCAACGTATTAGTTGTTGAGGATGAGCCAAAACTTGGGCAACTGCTTTATGATTACCTTCAGGCGGCAGGTTATCAGCCTTCAATATTGCAGCGTGGTGATGAAGTCATTGACTATGTGCGTCAGCAACAACCCGACATTATCCTCCTTGATTTGATGCTACCGGGGATGGACGGGCTAACAATCTGCCGTGAACTGCGCAAATTTTGCGAGATACCGATCATTATGGTGACGGCTAAAACGGAAGAAATTGACCGCCTGTTAGGGTTAGAAATTGGTGCCGATGACTATATCTGTAAACCCTTTAGTCCTCGCGAAGTAGTCGCAAGGGTGAAGACTATTTTACGGCGTTGCCAACGCGCGGCTTCTCCGGATAAAAGCAGGCCCCAGCTCATTATCGATGAAAATGCGTTTCAAGTCCGCTATGGCGAACAACTGCTTGAGTTAACTCCCGCCGAGTTCCGTTTACTCAAGTTTATGTCGGACAACGCTGGCACCGTCTTTTCCCGTGACCAGCTATTAGATATTCTGTATGACGATCACCGCATCGTCACCGATAGAACAATTGATAGCCATGTTAAAAACTTACGGCGTAAACTCGAATTACTCGATAACGAGAAAACATTTATTCGCTCTATTTATGGTTTAGGTTATCGCTGGGATGAGGTGTAATCCTAGACATTGAGGCAAGTCAGTTATACTTACTATTTGTAGGGAATATTTTGATTTCCTGAAAAATAGAGTTAAAATCAGCTCCCTTTAAAATGCTTATCCGCCCTAGGGTAAGTACTGACTTGATATCAGACTGAGAAGCAACATGTTTACACCAGAATTATTATCGCCCGCAGGTTCATTAAAGAACATGCGTTATGCTTTTGCTTATGGCGCAGATGCCGTTTATGCAGGGCAACCTCGTTATAGCCTTCGCGTGCGTAACAACGAATTTAACCACGAAAACCTTGCTAAAGGGATCCAAGAAGCCCACGAACTTGGTAAAAAGTTCTATGTCGTTGTTAACATCGCACCGCATAATGCCAAGCTGAAAACCTTTATTCGCGACCTAACCCCTGTCATTGAAATGGGGCCAGATGCGTTGATCATGTCAGACCCTGGTTTGATTATGATGGTTCGCGAAGCCTTCCCTGACATGGATATTCATTTATCCGTACAAGCAAACGCAGTTAACTGGGCATCGGTAAAATTTTGGAAGCAAATGGGTCTGACTCGCGTCATTTTATCACGTGAGCTTTCACTTGAAGAAATCGCTGAAATTCGTAAACAGGTGCCTGATATTGAATTAGAGGTATTCGTTCACGGTGCACTGTGTATGGCCTACTCTGGCCGTTGCCTACTGTCAGGTTATATCAATAAACGCGACCCAAACCAAGGTACTTGCACCAACGCCTGCCGCTGGGAATATAAAGTTGAAGAAGGCAAAGAAGATGATGTGGGAAATATCGTGCATATGCATGAGCCTATCCCTGTCAAAAACATAGCGCCAACTTTAGGTGAAGGTGCCCCGACCGATAAAGTGTTTATGATCGAAGAGGCTAAACGTCCTGGTGAGTATATGACCGCCTTTGAAGACGAACATGGCACTTATATCATGAACTCCAAAGATTTACGCGCGATAGAACACGTTGAAAACTTGACTAAAATGGGTGTGCACTCCTTAAAAATTGAAGGACGCACAAAATCATTCTATTACTGTGCACGTACAGCACAAGTCTATCGCCGTGCAATTGATGATGCGGTTGCCGGTAAGCCATTCGACCCAACTCTCCTTTCGACCTTAGAAGGCTTAGCTCACCGTGGCTATACCGAAGGCTTTTTACGCCGTCACACCCATGATGCCTATCAAACCTATGAATATGGCTATTCGGTTTCTGAAACTCAGCAATTTGTGGGTGAATTTACGGGTAAACGTGTTAACGGCCTCGCAGAAGTTGACGTCAAAAATAAATTTAGTCTAGGTGATAGCTTAGAATTAATGACTCCAGCTGGAAACATTGTGTTTACCCTTGATGCGCTCCATAACCGTAAAGGGGAAGCCATTGACGTGGCACCGGGCAACGGTCATATTGTTTATCTGCCTGTTCCTGATGATGTTGATCTAAATTTTGGCCTGCTAATACGTAACCTATCAGGCACAACGACTCGCTCACCACATCAAACTGAATCATCAACTACGGCTTAATTTCGTTACGCATTAAGCTAATTGATTATAATGCTAGAATTCATTAATTTAATTGATTGAATTTCTAGCATTTTTTATTTTTCCGTTTCAAACTATCTCAGTATAAAACATCAACTTCAATTGATAATCATTCTCATAAATAGTGTTTTACCGTAAAAATGTATTTAATATCCATTTTTATGCAATAGATCACAACAATTAGCTATTCAATGTCGTATAGTCACAATCGAAAATGAAGAACTAGAAAGTCATAAAATAAGACTAGGAACCACCTCCTTGGCTGGCTCAATCTCCCTTGAGCTAGCCATTTCTTTTTTATCTCCCCTATAGAATGATTTAATCTATCAATGTGATTATTGAATTATTGTCATTTATCCCTCCGTTGTGTCTATACTGTGATCACTGTTGTTATCACTACAAGGATCAAAATGGCTATCGATAAACTTCATCGCGCACTTATCATCCTCAACGGTAAACAATCTGCCAACCCTGAGCTAAGAAAAGCCATCTACCAGCTACGTGAAGAAGGTCATACAATTTTGGTGAGGATCCCATGGGAAACCAGTGAATTACCTACTTTTATTGATGAAGCAATCCGCGAAGGTGCAGAAACAATTATCGCCGGTGGCGGCGATGGCACAATTAACGCTGTAGCCAGTGCGTTAATGCGCTTACCTGAAAAGCAACGCCCCGCGATTGGTATCTTACCGCTAGGTACAGCTAATGATTTTGCTACTGGCGCCAACATCCCTATGGATATCCATGCTGCTTTAGCATTAGCAGTAAAAGGCAAATCAGTGGCGATAGATATTGCTAGAGTCAATCATGATGCTTTTTTTATGAATATGGCCACGGGGGGGTTTGGCACTCGGATCACAACAGAAACGCCGGATGCTCTTAAGTCAGCACTGGGTGGCGCAGCTTATGTTATTAATGGCTTGTTGCGCCCTGACACACTAAAAACTGATACCTGTCGGATTGAAACAGAGCATTTTCATTGGGAAGGCGAAACTCTGGTTGTTGCTATCGGTAATGGAATACAGGCGGGTGGTGGACAACAATTAACCCCCGATGCATTAATCGATGATGGTAAATTGAATTTGCTCATCATACCCGCTCGCGATGTGATACCCGCTCTACTGACCAATTTGTTCAGCAATGATAAAAATCAGCATTTAATTGAAAAAACAACTCGTTGGGTAAAAATTTCATCGCCCCATGAAATGGTATTTAATTTGGACGGAGAGCCGCTTTCTGGTGAAACTTTCACCTTTGAATTACTACCTGAAGCGATCCACTGCCGGTTACCGCCTCAATGTGGCTTGTTATCTTAAATTTTATGATTAACATCCCCTAGACTTTTGTTAAATGGAGGAAGTCATGACTGATATCGCTAAGCTGTTAGGTTCCGAAGCTTCAACTCTTTTAGACCATCGTTGCCAAACTATCCCTCGTGAAAACCTTTATCTGCCTGGCTCAGATTTTGTTGACCGTGTGATGATCGATAATAACCGCCCCAATAGTGTACTTCGTTCAATGCAGACTTTATTTAACCATGGTCGCTTAGCTGGCACCGGTTATCTGTCTATTCTTCCCGTTGACCAAGGCGTTGAACACTCAGCCGCTGCCTCATTTGCTGCCAACCCGCTCTATTTTGACCCTAAAAATATTGTCGAATTAGCGATTGAGGCTGGTTGTAACTGCGTAGCCTCTACCTATGGTGTCTTAGCTGCCGTTTCGCGCCGCTACGCGCATAAAATTCCTTTCTTAGTCAAACTGAACCATAACGAAACCCTCAGTTACCCTACTCAATACGACCAAACCTTATATGCCAGTGTTGAACAAGCGTTTGAAATGGGTGCCGTTGCGGTCGGTGCGACTATCTATTTCGGCTCTCCTGAGTCTCGTCGCCAAATTGAAGAGATTTCTGCGGCATTTGAACGAGCACATGAACTCGGCATGGTAACCGTTCTATGGGCTTATTTACGCAATTCCGCATTTAAAAAAGATGGCGTTGATTACCACGCAAGTGCCGATTTAACGGGGCAAGCAAACCATATCGCGGCAACTATCGGTGCGGATATCGTAAAACAAAAAATGGCTGAAAATAACGGCGGCTATAAAGCGATTGGCTTTGGTCACACCGATGAGCGCGTGTATACCAAACTCACAACCGATAACCCAATCGATCTTGTTCGTTATCAATTAGCGAACTGTTATATGGGGCGTGCAGGTCTTATCAACTCAGGTGGCGCTTCTGGACAAAATGATCTGAGCGAATCAGTACGCACTGCGGTTATCAATAAACGTGCAGGCGGCATGGGGCTCATCTTAGGCCGTAAAGCCTTTAAGAAATCCATGCAAGAAGGTGTGGCATTGATCAATGCCGTACAGGATGTTTACCTCAGTAAAGACGTGACTATCGCTTAATTCGCCTCGCATATGCCCTCATACGAGGGCATTTTCAATCTATGCATTACCACCATGCATGAAAATGGTGAACCGGCCCAATCCCCGACCCCACTTCTAAGCTATCAGCTTGCTCTAACGCCGCTTGTAAATAAGCTTTTGCTTCCGGAACAGTCTGTTGCCAATCCTTAAAGCGTGGCCTTAATGCAGCGAGTGCAGCAGACAATGTACATCCCGTACCGTGTGTATGACGAGTATTCACTCTTGGTGAGGTAAAACGCCATTCACCTTCTGAAGTTATTAACCAATCAGGGCTTTCACTGTCGCTAAGATGCCCCCCTTTCATCAAAACAGCTTGGCACCCCATATCCAGTAATCGATGCCCTTGACTTAACATTTGAGATTCTGTTTTGGCAGTGTGTTCACCTAATAGCGAGGCAGCTTCAGGTAAATTCGGGGTAATCAATGATACCAATGGCAACAGCTTTCGTCTCATTGCATCAACGGCATCAGGCTGTAGTAGAGGATCGCCACTTTTGGCAATCATGACCGTATCTAAAATCACATGAGGGATGTTGTACTGCTCTAAAGCCTGAGCAACGACCGCAATCACCTTCTGATTGAACAGCATGCCAATTTTAGCACTGTCAATGCGTACGTCACTGAGTACGGATTCAAGTTGTGCTGCCACGAACGTCTCAGGGAGTTCATGAACTGATTGAACACCACGGGTATTTTGCGCCACCAACGCCGTCATGACACTCGTGCCATAAGCACCAAGAGCCGAAAAGGTTTTTAAATCTGCTTGGATCCCCGCTCCACCCGATGGGTCTGTTCCCGCGATGGTTAACGCATTGATTCTCATGAAATCTCACTCCTAAGCACAACGTAAGGAGCGGTCTTATTGGAAGGTTTATCATTGACGCTTCCGACTTCCCTACGCTGGCATTATCCAGATCAGGTAATACGGGTGCTTCTCAGTCTTTATCGACGCCCCGAGCCAAAAATACTTATAGAGTATCGCATTTTTCCTTGCTACAAACCAGCCTATCCACCACTTGCTGACGCCTGTTATTCAGGAAAAACCGAATAATACTCGCATTAGTATCTAAATAATTAAGACTATTGCCAATATTAGTAAATATCAATTAATGCTGTTATATCGCACCTAGGTAATCTAAAATAATTAATGAGCACAATCATTTCGTGAGCAGTGATATTTTTGGCTCACTACCTCAATCTACAATATCCAAAACATGCATTAACCTGAGTCGGATTTACCATGAGAGTTAACAAAAAATTGCAGCAAGTTGTAGGGGCATCAGCCTTAATGATGACCGCCTTCTGCTTTGCTTCATCCCCTTCTACTGATAAGGAGTCTGAGGGGCTATGGGATAAATTTACCCGAAATGTCAGTACCACTTGGGATTCAAATCAATACGATATCTATGTTCCCGTTTTAACATGGCATAACCGCTTTACTTACGATAAAGAGAAAACCGATAGTTATAACGAAACCCCATGGGGATTTGGGCTAGGTAAATATCGCTATGATGAAGACAATGACTGGCATGCACTATATGCTATGGCATTCATGGACTCTCATAATAAAGTAGAGCCAATCGCGGGCTATGCTTATCAAAAAATGTGGATCCCTGGGGAACTAGACGGTTTTAAAATGGGGGCTGGCTTCACCTTGAGTGTAACCGCGCGTGATGATTATTATTACATCCCACTGCCACTTCCTCTTCCATTAGTTTCTATGGAGTATGACAGATTAGCACTGCAAGCAACCTATATCCCTGGAACATATAACAACGGTAACGTGCTCTTTGCTTGGTTACGTTGGCAATGGTAATACCAACCTTTTATTAAGCACCTAAAAAAATAGCCAGTCACAACGCTCTGTCACTGGCTATTTTATTGTTTAAATGAAGTTATTCAGCAACTTTCCGATAAGTTAAATACCCGATAACGCCACCACCGCCATCTTTTGGGTGATTTACGCCATCCATCACATTGACTGTCTCGAAATCAAAAGGTGAAACACCCTCTAGGCAAGCCACATTGACCCCATACTGTTCAGGGTTTGAACGTCGTTGATGAAAGGTATAAATGCCACACATTGAGCAGAAAAAGTGGGCGGCTTGGCGTGTATTGAAACGATACTCCGTCAATTTATCTTTGCCTTCGATAATTTCAATACCTGATAACGGAGCAGAGACCGCAATTGCTCCCCTCATACGACAGTAGGAGCAATTGCATCTTCTTGCGGTATTCAATCCATCGGATAGTGTGACTTTGAATTTAACGCTGCCACAGTGGCACTGAGCAAACCGTGTATCCATAGTGTCTCCTATCAATGTATTGAATAATTACACTAATTGATATGAGTGCTAATTAATTAGCTGTCGATGCCTTCTTTTTCGCCATTCCTTGTTTTTTCGCACCTGAGAATTGATAGCCAATCCACAGGACGCCTATCCATAATGGCATAATCAGTACAGAAATTCTCAAACTCTCCATCATCAAGATCACAATCAAGATCAATGCCAAGAAAGCGAGACACAAGTAGTTGCCGAACGGATACCAGATACTTTTAAACTTAGTTTCAATACCTTGCTTGTTCATTTGCGCTCTAAACTTTAAGTTAGAAATACAAATCATAATCCAGTTAATGACTAGCGTTGTCACAACTAATGACATTAAAAATACAAAGGCTTTCCCTTCCATCACAAAATTGATCAAGATACCTACCGAAGTCACAATACCTGAAATAATTAATGCCATAATAGGTACACCACCTTTATTGACTTTCGCCAGAAACTTAGGTGCATTATCTTGTTGAGCAAGGCCAAATAGCATACGGCTGGTACAGTATACGCCGCTGTTATAAACGGACAGCGCCGCTATCAACATAACCACATTTAATGCGTTGGCGACCAGAGCATCACCTAAATTATGGAAGATGATATAGAATGGGCTTGTATCGTTATCTAATTTAACCCATGGGTACAACAGCAATAAAATTAATATCGAGCCTATATAGAAAATCAAGATACGATAAACAACTTGGTTAATCGCTTTAGGAATGCTTTGTTCAGGTTTTTCAGCTTCTGCGGCGGTGATCCCGACTAACTCTAAGCCACCAAATGAAAACATAATAATAGCAAGAGCCATTAATAAACCAAGAAAATCGTTAGCAAAGAAGCCGCCATATTCCCATAGGTTAGACAGCCCAGATTCTGAACCACCTCGCCCACTAAACAGTAAATAACAACCAAAGAGGATCATCGCAACAATTGCAACCACCTTGATTAAGGCAAACCAGAACTCAGTTTCACCATAAGCGCGCACATTAATAAAGTTGACCGCATTTACAACGATAAAAAAGACGATGGCAGAAACCCAAATCGGTAAATCAGGCCACCACCCTTGCATATATTTCCCCGCGGCAGTCAGTTCCGTCATCCCAACGAGGATAAACATAAACCAATAATTCCATCCGGAGAGGAAGCCTGCAAAGCCTCCCCAATACTTAAATGCGAAGTGACTAAATGAACCTGCAACAGGCTCTTGAACGATCATTTCCCCTAACTGGCGCATGATCAGAAAAGCAATAACCCCACATAATGCATACCCTAACAATACCGAAGGGCCTGCCATTTTGATGGTTGTTGCTATTCCAAGAAACAGCCCTGTGCCAACGGCACCTCCCAAAGCAATCAATTGGATATGCCTATTCTTTAATCCACGCTTTAGCGTTTGCTGCTCTTGCGCCATAACTTTACCCTTATCATCCTATGTACTTGCTTGTTATCTCTATTGATTGAGCTAAGCATACAAGTTTATTTGAATTTTATTATTAACACTACTGAAACACATACTCTGCCCTATCTTGAGCCTTTATCATATTAAATATTGATGTTATCTGATAAAGATGCGCAAGACGCACAGTATGGCGTATTAAAGGATAAAATCAAAACGGTAACAAGTCAGTTATTTGACATATTCCAAATATAAAATTTTCACCACCTTGGTCGCAAAGGCTATCCATGGCTAAAAGATATAAAAAAATACAGGTTATCACGATGCATACACCGATGATCAATTTGTATTTCAACAATACTCTCCCTTAAAAAAACAGCACCATAATTATTAATTATCAATAAATTACGGTAAAGCTAAGATAAACAGAATGATACTATTGGCGAATAGACTATGTTTTGATGCCAAATGTTACCTCAGCCATCAGAATAAAATTTGAGGAAAATAAGCAGTTCATGTCAATTTTCGTCTTTATGCTTATTTTTCCTACTCATTGCCAAAAATTGTGTTTAATTGGCTTTTTTTTCATCAATTTAATCGTAATACCGCACAAGCGGCCTTTGTCATGATCAAATGAAGTTGTGTATACTTCAGCTACCTTATTTAGCCCATTAGCTATTCGTGTTTATTTTTTAGTCTTACCAATAAATACTTAGCTAATCTCTAAATAAATGAAGCTGGGTAGATACGTTTATGCGAGATCGCTGTACCATGCTAAAAGGGGTATAAACTCGCCCTATGGGGTTCGGATGCAATCTGTTTTACTATTGTTTTCTATTACGTGATTGAGGAATAATGCTTTCGTTGACTCAATTCGACAAAACAGATGTATTTTGAACAAAAATCTAACACCAAAAGGTCAACGACCTCAGTAATTGAATCGAGATGCCACAAGACAACCACTTAGCACTTGTTGATGCTCTAAGCAAATGGATCGAAGAACATTTAGGTCGTGTTATCCATTTGGAAGAGCTTGCCGCCTACTCAGGCTACTCCCTCTGGCATATGCAGAAAATCTTTAAGGAAGTCACAGGGATTTCATTAGGTAAATATATTCGCCAACGTCGACTGGCGGGTGCAGTCAACCTATTAAGAAATAGCGATCAGTCTATTTTTGATATCGCCTTAGACTTTGGATTTGGCTCACAATCACATTTTACCTATATGTTTAGGAAGGAATACGGCATTACACCGTTTGATTTCAGACAAAATGTTGATATTGATTTAGATGTAAAGGAGCCACTGCATTTAACCCATAACGGTGAGTGAAGATGCCTTATTTGCGTTGAGGCCCCTCCCCCTACATCACCCAATGCCATAAGCCATTGTCACTTATGCCGTTTTATTTTCTAACTCAGTTAGGTTATCAATAAGCGGCAAAAATCATTTACTTAATCATTTTAAGATCGTGGCGAACGATAAAATGGCTCATGTTGCACCGGTTTCTCGTTATTGCTCTTTTTTAGCTAATTTACATTTTGTGTAAATAGAGTAAGGTATTTCAATAAAACATCATTAACCGGAGGCGTTGATGTCTATCAAACTGGTAGCGATTGATTTAGATGGCACTTTACTCAACTCTCAACACCAAATCACCCCTGCTGTTAAAGAGGCGGTTATTCAGGCAAAAAATAAAGGTGTCCGTGTCGTACTTGCATCTGGGCGACCATTTTCTGGGATCTTCCCCTACCTTCAAGAACTTGGGCTAGATAATGCATCAGATTATTGCATCAGCAATAATGGTAGTGTGATACATCAAGCCAATGATGGTACCCATTTAATTGAAAACCTTCTCGATTTTGAGGATTACCAATATTTTGTTTCTCTCGCTAACGATGTTGGTGTGCATATGCATGCACTTGCACAAAACACCATGTTCACCGCCAACCGTCACATTAGCCATTACACCGTCCATGATGCTTATTTGACAAATACTCCACTCGTATATTGTCCAGCAAACGAAATGGATCCCAGTCTCAAATTTACTAAAGTGATGATGATAGACCAGCCTGAAAAGCTGAGCGTTGGGATCAGTTATATTCCTGAAGATACTTTTGAAAGTTATTCTCTCATAAAAACCAGCCCTTACTTTTTAGAAATCTCCAGTAAAACGGCAAGTAAAGGCGCAGCACTACAGCTAATTTGTGAAAAACTCGGCATTACACCTGATAAAGTCATGAGTATTGGCGATCAAAATAATGATATACAAATGCTGCAATACGCCAAATTTCCCGTCGCTATGGGAAATGCTATCGATAACGTTCGTGATATTGCAAAATTTGTCACTGCCACCAATAACGAAGACGGTGTCGCCGTTGCGCTAAATAAATTTATTAACCAACAATAATCTTTTTGGCAGTGATATTCACTGCCAATTAATCATATCTTACAGAATCAGACTGCTTGTTTACCCATTCCCTTCCCTATTTCCCTACATCCAAAAGCCAAATGGATGACTAAAACCTTACTTAGCTTTCTAAATTTGATACTATCTGCCCCCTTAAAAATACTGTAATACTAAAATATTCATTGCAAAATATACATTACAAACAGGTAGTAACATGTTTTCGACTAAAGATATGGTAATTCTTGGGATGATGGTCTTCGCGCTATTTTTAGGCGCAGGAAACATTATTTTCCCTCCTATGGCAGGCTACCAATCGGGTACAGATTGGTTCAGCACATCGCTTGGCTTTATTATTACGGGTGTTATCCTGCCCTTTATGACTCTGGTTACCGTCGCCGTTAAAGGCCGTGGTGAGCGCCTGTCTGTGGATTTACCTAAGTGGGTTGCTGTCATTTTTTGGGTGGCGCTATACTTAATTGTAGGTTCAACCTTTGCGATGCCAAGGGTGACAAATACGGCTTTTGAAATGGGCTTCATTCCATTAGGTTTCATTGAAAAAAGCACCACCTCACACCTTACCTTTGCCTTGATTTTTAACGTGTGCTCTTTGTTCTTTATGCTTAAACAAGGCACGATGATCAGCGCAATCGGCAAGTTTATGACCCCAGCCTTGCTTATTCTATTGGTTGTGGTCGGGATCGCTGTGGTGGCAGAGCCATTATCTCCGATTAATGCACCAGTAAAACAATATGCCGATTATGCCTTTTTTGGTGGGGTAATTGATGGCTATCAAACCATGGACGTGCTATCTGCCATGGCCTTTGGTGGGATTGTCGCTCGTGCTTTAGCATCAAAAAATATCACTCAGCCTCGCCAAGTGGCTTTTATTACCATCAAAGCAGGCTTAATCTCTGTTAGCTTACTCGCTGCACTCTATATTTGCTTATTCTATCTTGGCGCAACCAGTGAACTTGTAGCCAATACAGCAACCAATGGTGGTCAAATATTCTCACGTTACGTGGATACATTATTCGGCTCAATTGGCACATGGATCATGTGTGGGATTGTCTTATTAGCTAGCATGACAACCCTTGTTGGCGTAACGAGTGCTTGTGCTGACTACTTTGCGACTTTCCACCATCGCTTAGGTTACCGTTTTTGGGTGGTCTTTTTCACATTGCTGACCACCATTGTCTCTACTTTCGGCCTAGACACATTATTAAGAGTGACTATTCCTGCGCTATTAATGATCTACCCATCTTCGGTCACCATTGTATTCCTGCAATTTGCAAGACGTTATATGGCTGCACCAAGAGTCACTTACGGTATTACTATCGCTGTTATCGTCTTTATGAGCCTATTAGATACATTAAATAATATGACGTTGCTAAGTGATAATGTGAAGGGCTTCCTTGTTTCAAACTTACCACTATTTGAACAAGGTATGGGCTGGTTGATACCGGGTGTTATCGCTTTCATAATTTCACTGTTTGTTGGCAACCTCTTTTGCAACAAAACCGTGCAATTAACCGATGAAAAAGCATAATTAATTACCAACGATAGCGCCCTACTTTATTGGGCGCTTTTTACCTTAGATGGCCGCCGAGTTGCAAGAAAGCAGATAATCGACCCAAGAGTTACCATTACCACTCCTTGCCAAAAACCTAATGTCAGCGCAGTGCTTAATAGAATTGACGAAAACGCCGTTGATATGACAGGTGTAAAGTAAGATAACGTACCTAATAAAGCGACATTGCCTCGGATCACAGCGAGCGTCCATAACGCATTCGCACCGCCTGTTGCTAAGGATGCCACTAACAGCAATGTGATACTGTGCCATGAAATATTGAATTGCTTATTAGGTTCAAACGCAAAAAGTATCCATAACCCTATCGCAGTGAGTAGAAAAAATAGCACCATTCCATTATGCCCCCCAGAAATACGCTTAGTCACATTGCTATAAAACGCCCAGAGGACAGCTCCAATAAAAGCGAGTAAATAACTTAATGGGTTACTTGAAATATTATCCGCAATTGCCGCGACTGAAATAGGTTGATCACCCGAAATGACCCATATTAACCCAGCAAATGCTAACAGTAGCCCAATACCAAGCAATAGAGTAAACCGCTGGCGATTAAACAAAACAGCTAATGCTATCGTAAAGCTGGGCCATAAATAATTCACCATCCCTAATTCAATAGCCTGTTGTCGGTCTTTTGCCAACCCCAGAGCTAATACAAAACACATTTCATAACTAACAAAGAGTAATGTTCCCCAAATTAAGTAGCGCTTAGGATAAGCACGAATTTTGGGAAACCCCATAAATACAACCAGAATGGCAGTACCAAGGCTATAAATTAATGCGGCTCCACCAACAGCACCAAAGTTTTCACTCGCACTTCGCACTAAACCAACAATCGTACTCCACAGTAAAATAGAGACTACGCCATAAAATGTTGCTGCATGTTGCCCTAATTTCATTGTTTACTCAATTTAACCGTTAGTTTTGAATTTATGAGAAAAACCTTAAAGCTCAGCCTATTAGAAAGCAAGTATTATTGATAACCTTTATTAAATTGAGTGAAAATGGGCTAGCTGACATCGGCGTCAATAAGAGGGAAATAAGAGCCAGCCAGAATGACATGACTCTTATTTTTATGATGATTAAATAGATTTTTGCTTATCCCACTGGGCTACATTTTCCTTATCCCAAATCCCCTCTTCTACCTGCGTTTTTAATTCAGGGTGCTGAGCAATATCAAATGTAGGAATTTTTCCTGCTTTCCTTTGCAAGTTATAATCTTTGGTTAATTTAAACGCGATACCAGACAACAGCAAGATGGCAATTAAATTAGTAATTGCCATCAGCCCCATCGATAAATCCGCCATTTTCCATATCAATGGCATCTCGGCTAAGGCACCAAACATCACCATGCCTAATGCAGCTAGGCGCAAGATAAGCAAACCTGCGGTGTGATTATTTTCTAAGAATATCATATTGCTCTCTGCGTAAGCATAGTTGGCAATAATTGAAGTGAATGCAAAGAAAAAGATTGCGATTGCGATGAAGGTTGAACCCCAACTTCCCACGACAGATGACAAGGCCTGCTGCGTTAATTCAATTCCGCTGATTTTATCCATTGGGTTTTCAAGTACACCAGACGAGAGAATAATGATCGCCGTCGCACTGCAAATAACAATCGTATCCATAAAAACACCCAGCATTTGCACATAACCTTGTGAAGCAGGATGTGGGGGATATGGAGCGGCAGAAGCGGCTGCATTCGGTGCAGACCCCATCCCCGCTTCATTCGAAAATAACCCGCGCTGGATACCTTGAGTCATCGCTTGAGCAACACCGTAACCAATTGCCCCCCCTGCCGCTTCCTGTAACCCAAAAGCGTTGCGGATAATCATCATAAAGACGTCAGGTAAGCGTTCAATATGATGTCCAAGTACCCAAAATGCTAGCAGTAAATAAGCCAATGCCATAATAGGAACGATTAGCTCAGCAACCTTTGCAATTGATTTTAATCCGCCAAAAATAACAACACCACTCATCACCACAAGCGCAATGCCAACATATAGAGGGTTAAAATCAAATGCTACAGCAGTTGCTTGTGCAATTGAGTTTGCTTGAACGGCATTGAATACCAATCCAAATGCAATAATTAAAAAGATGGAAAATAACACGCCCATCCAACGGCGGTTTAACCCTTTTTGCATATAGTAGGCAGGACCGCCTCGATAATTTCCTTGGTCATCTTTTGTTTTGTACAATTGAGCGAGGGTTGATTCAATAAATGAGGTTGCCATCCCTAACATCGCAACCACCCACATCCAAAAAATGGCTCCAGGGCCTCCTGCCGTTATCGCAATGGCAACACCGGTTAAGTTCCCTGTTCCCACCCGAGCCGCTAAGCTGGTACACAATGCTTGAAAAGACGATATCCCTGCTTTATCGGCTTGATTACTATTTTTTAAAACACCAAACATATGACCAAAATGGCGAAACTGAATAAATCCTGTACGAAGTGTAAAGTAAACACCTACGCCAAGTAATAAATAGATGAGGAGCGACCCCCAAACAATGTCGTTTAGATAATTTACGATTTCTACCAAACCATTCCCCTTACTTTATTATATGTAAATAAAGATCGCTGTATAATTAATGATAATCTTTGTAATGTTTCATCTCACCAAGCACCCTTTCGATTATAAGAAACCAATCCCTAAACGTGCACAATGAAATACAAAACAAAGAGTCATAAAACTATATTTTTTTATCTTCCGTGTAAAACATTTTTTAAATTTAAATTTTGAGATTAATATTTGTTATATAAATACCTAATATAAAGATGTGTGCTAGATAATACTTTTATTTAAAATCAACAAGTTACACTCACAGCAAGAGTAAAACCATAAAGTTAATCATTTGATTTTATGATATTATCGCTTTATTCACCAGCTTGGTTATATAATAATCAAAATTTTATATTATTCCCTTTTATAAATACATATTTCTTTATTATTAATAATTCCTGCTCTACTAATAAAATGAATAATTTAATTTCATCAGCATATTCAGTTTATTATTCAATAAATTTATTGCCTTATATTAAGGGTGAATACCCTCAAACTGTTTATTAAACAAGCAAATAGAACATTTAAAGAAACATCGTAAAAAGAGTATTGAAAAATGATTATTGCTTCTATTTATACATCACCATAAAATTTACAATTAAATCGAAACCCTATTTAAGGTTAAAAAATGAAAATCACCATTAAAATCTCTGATGATGCTGTATCCCAAAGCCTTTATGACGCATTTGCTTCAGAACTAAGAGCAAGGGTATTAGAAGTTTATCCAGGTAGCGATCTCTATATTATTCATGATACTGGAGCAACTACATTTGAAACTTCTGGTTTTCATGATGACAAAGAAGCTCATATCGTTCTTCATGAATTAGTTGAAGACGTTCTCCATCATGGGCATTGGTCAAAATAATTATTCGCCTATGTTTTAGCCAGCCTTTACTTATATTCATTAAATTAAAGGCTGGTTACTCTCTCCTCCTCCATCTCTCCATAATGGCAATTGCTGATCAAGATCATATTTGTTACAAATAAGCTAATCTTAGTCACAAAACCGCTTTTCTTATTACCGTTGTATGAAAAATTATATAACGTAATTTTCATTTACATTGCTTTTGCTCAATATGGCAGCCAGTGTTTTTACTGGCTCTTTTTTTGTTTCAAAATGCGAAATAATACTTAGGACACCCTCTTTTCGGCCTATTCTGCTATAGTCTCTGTCTATTATCCGATAAAGTTAAAATTCATTTAGTGTAAAACTAGAGGTACTGCCATGAAACGTCTTTTACTTGCTGTATGCTTTACACCGATTATCGCACTAGGCGCTAATGAACCACTAAATATTAGCCAAACTGCCATTGATTATTGTGATATTACAGGCCAAACACTCAATGATGCCTATCGTTCAGATAAAAGCAGCAACGAATTAGCAGCAGATGCACTTACTCAGCTAAAAAGTAAAAATGTTGATCTCGCTAAATTAGAGACAAACGAAGCTGATTTACAAAAGAACTTGGCTGTTGTCATTAAAACCATCCGCGATAATAAAGGTAGCTTTAAGAGCCAGGACGAATTCGCGAAATCGCTAAATGACTCAATCTCCGCTTGCAAAATCCAAACTGAGCTTCTGTTGAACAAAACGAAATAAGCATCAATCTATAAAAATGTACCCAGTCTCTATCGAAACTGGGCACATTCTATTATCTCATGAGCTGTTATGGTTGCTCTTTTTGGCATATCGTCTTGATAGAGGCCTGAATGTCCTCGTTATCGCTCAACAATAACTGATTCTTTCCTGAAAATTGCCCGTCACGAATATCAATATTAGCAACAAAAAGTAGTGCACGACCATCATTACCGACCTGATATGTGCCGCATACGCCTACACTTTCACCTTCTTTGTATTGATTCCGCTTAACGACCTTAACGTCATTGAAGTTCACAGGTTGCTGTGAGGCGAGTTTATTTTCGACCAATTGCTGAGCCATTTTTTGAATGTCGGAGTCATGAATTGCTGTAACATATTGATATACAAAGCCAGCAATAATAATCAAAATGACGATAAACAGTTTGGTTTTTATACGTTTCAATACATAATCCTTCTTGGCATTTAGCTAGTCAGACTAATTATAACGATATTAACTTGTTTTATGTGAACAAAATGAGCCAAGTTCGCTAAAATTTGATTTATTGGTGAATACAACAAGCGTGTTCTATAAGCCGTTATTAAGGATATCTTATCTTTTATTAATTAACTTATAATATTGTCAATTTAATTAATTTTTCATTCAATATAATATTCCATCACATTAATTTGATATTTAATTTTTATATTTTTTCATTATTCATTAATAAAAAAAACGTTTTCTAATTTCACTCATAATATTATAATCGAGAAATGATTATCATTTAAATATGGGAATAGAATGAAAGAGAGGATCGTAAAAAATCTTGTTGAGCTTACTTATGGTACTAACAACGATGTAAAAATAGCGGCAATTAATGCTTTAGGTGATTATAAATGTTCAATCGAGCAAGAAGACGCTATTGATAGATTGTTAGTTTTATGTGACGATTATAATAAAGAGATTGCCGTCGCTTCAATTAGTTCATTGAGTAAATTAGCAAAGTTTTTCTCTGATCTATAACGGTAGCATGCCATAACCAATTTAACCCGTGCCAATCAACATAAAATTACTTATAAATCAATTAATTGCAATTGAAAGAAGAAGCGTATTCAAAATACCAATATGTTTATTACGTATTACTGCCTATAAAAAATAAAAATAGTTACTTTATTTTAAAGATCAATACAACTTTTTTTCATTGTGAAGGAAATAAGAGTAGTTAGTGATGAAACTATGATATATCTCTTTATTTAGGTAAATAACATTGAAATAATAAATAAAAGAGCCAAAATAATTATTAGTCGGTACCCAACAGGAGTATAAATATGAATTATTTAAAGCCTCTTTTTATTTCAGCAAGTTTATTTGCCATTAGCTTTTCTTCTTTCGCATATAACGATAATAATTATTGTGATGGTGCTTGGCATAAAAATGGTTATCACAATCAGCAACAATATAATGACCGCCCTTGTGATAATAACCGTCACTACAACGGTTCTGGCCGTCACTATGGTCGCCATAATGGAGCAATGCAATATTCAACGTCAATTCAGACAACTCAGCCAGATGAGACCCTGAAAAAAATTGCAGCTGATGCGCCAAAGGGAGAAAGTGGTAAACAATACGTTGTTCGAGTCTCCGTTATTGAAATTTCAAACAATAATACCCCTCAACAGCGATAAACGAATTAGGGCAGTTAACACTGCCCTACAACTCACATCATCAAACGACCTACGAGATAAAAATCATATACCGATAGGCTGATAGCCTTGCCATTCAGGCTTAAAATGCTCACCGTCTGGCTGAGGGATAAGGTGAATATAATAATTGCCAATTTGATCCAATAAGAGACAATCATCAACATCCTTTAAATTGTCTTTATGCTGCTGTTGGCAATTAACTAATAATGCATTAATCGCTTTTTGCTTTGCTTCCGCCGCCGATTCAGCAACGAATAGATCAAACTCATGCAGTTCGGCCAGAGTAGATGGCTGATACCCTCCAACATTAATAAAGTATAGCCGCTGTGTCGTTAAAGAAGGCTCCTGATGTAGTTCGATTTTAAATCCATCCACCCAATTAATCGTTGCATAGCCGTCGATATGGATCTTATCCTTATCGCCAAACCAAGCTTCCCGCAATGCAGGCCAAGCATCTGTCGGTTTTTCGGCTACAACGAATTGAATATCATGAACTTCTATATTTGACTTCCCTGCATTGCCACCAACATAAAACATAAATAACTTCATTTTATCATCCAAATTATTATACAACCTTCGATATATAATTCATTATATAACCATTGATGTATGAAAAGAAATTTTTTATCACAACAAACCATAAATTCTGAGTGATTATTTATATTTATCAATATATTAAAGTAATAATTAACCTGTATTTTGCTTAAAGTCCGATCTTAACAAAATGAATAAATAATCACTTGTGATAAATAATTATTTACAACAAATCTATTTTCAGTAATCTAATGATTACTATTTTTTTTGCAAGGAAACACCATGGATCGTCGTTCTTTTCTAAAAACAAGCTCAGCCGTTATGGGCGGATTAGCTGTAAACTCTCTTTTCAATCAAGCTATTGCGGAAACAAAAACGCAATTTTTGCTTGATGCGCAACACCCTTTACTGCTTAATTTTAATGAAAATTCACTCGGCATGTCGCCAAAAGCAAAAGATGCCGTTATTGCCGCTCTACCCGGTTCATTCCGCTATCCTGATGATGCTAGAGCTGACCTAATTGCAGCACTAGGTAAACACTATGCCTTGACCGACAAGCATGTCACATTGGGAAATGGCTCTTCAGAAACCATCCAAGCTGCCGTTGCGATGCTAGCAGCAAAAGCACGCCAACAAAATCAAGGACTTCAACTTATTACGCCCGACCCAACATTCAATTACGCCGAGTTATATACTCAATCATTTGCAGGTAAAATCACTAAAGTTCCGTTAAAAGAAGATTTGTCATTCGACCTAAAAAAAATGGAACAACTTGCTGATGAATTTGATGGGTTATCAATCATTTATATCTGTAACCCAAATAACCCAACGGCGATGATCACACCAGCAAGCGAATTAAGCGAATGGATGCATAAATCTTCAGATAAACAATTTTTCATCGTAGACGAAGCCTACGCTGAATTCGTTGAAGACCCGAAATTTATCAGTGCCATTGAGCTTGTGAAACAGGGTAAAAATAACCTTGTTGTCACTCGCACCTTTTCAAAGATTTTTGCGTTAGCAGGACTGCGTGTTGGTTACGGTATCGCAACCCCTGAAGTTATTGCTGCCATTGATGCGTTTTTACCTTTAGATAATACCAATACGGCTGGCGCCGTTGCCGCTCTTGCTTCTTTGCAGGATAAATCATTTATTGCATATAGTCTGAAATCCAATAACTTATCTAGAAAAATCGTTGAAACCGCATTAGATGAACTCGGTATTACCTATGCCCCTTCACAAGCGAATTTTATCTTTCATAAAGTTAAAGGTGATGTCAAAACATACCAAAAAAGAATGGCCGATGCGCACATTATGGTTGGACGTGAATTTCCACCAGCAATGGGTTGGAGCCGTTTAACGCTAGGTACCCCCGAAGAGATGGAGCAATTTGTTATTGTATTAAAACAGTTCCGCGAGAAAGGTTGGGTATAGTCGCTCGTCTCTCCCCTATATTTAAGACAGGGGAGAGACATATTTAAGCCCTTAAAATGGGCCTTTGAAGATAAAAAAGGCGCCCGCAAAGATCAAAATAAAGCCAATAATATGGTTTATCGAAATACTCTCCCCAAGATAAAGCACAGAAAACACCACAAAGACACAGAGTGTGATAACTTCCTGCATCGTTTTTAATTCAGCTGCACTATAATATTGATGCCCTAGCCGATTGGCTGGAACCGCAAAGCAATATTCTACAAATGCAATTAACCAACTGAAAAAAATGATGCTATACAGTGGCTTATCTGTAAACTTTAAGTGTCCATACCATGCAAACATCATAAAAACATTTGAAATCACTAATAATAAAATAGGATAAGATTTAGCAAGCATTTTGGTTAACGTTGAGCAGATAATTTTGACCATTATGAGATCAAAACAAATAAAATTCATTAGAATTTATTTTTCACTCTCACTATCGACACTGCGGATCCTTATTGGTAAAACCACCTGCTATATTCATCAATAAATGAAGAGATTTTGAGGAATCGTATTATGATCCAGTACCGATTAATGGAAATAACGGATTGTGAAAAAGTTGCCCAATTGTTGCAAATTAACGCACAATCACAAGGTGGTGGGTTATTAGGTGAGTACCCTTTAGGTAAAGTTAAAGGGATGTTTGCTAGCGCAAGTCATACCGTTGTAGCCTATGAAAATGAACATATTGTTGGCGTCGTTTTTAGTTTTAGCCCTCACGCTAAAACCCTCCCTGCATTGGCGCAATATATCACCCAACACTTTGCCCCCATTATAGAAAATAATTGGTTTTACGGTCCCGTATGTATTGATACTGCATATCGAGGGAAAAGTATTCTTAAATCCCTGTATGACACGATATGTGCTAAACAGACCGGTCAACCCGTCGCATTTATTAATAGTAGTAACATACGCTCTTTAAAAGCACATCAGAAATTAGGTATGCAGAAAATTGCTGAATTTACCTTCGAGCATATTCTCTACTATTTAGTTAAACCATAAACCATCATAGCGCTACAGTTCCATTTTCCACAACACCCCCATCAAATGTACTAAGTAGTACATTTTTGTTTTCATTCCTCGTTTCTTACGTTACATTAGTAAAATAATGTTTTGAGGAGTTCTTTTTATGACTGATTTTTTAGCCGCTAATCAAAAAGCATGGGATAAGCAAGCTTTACTGCAACAGCCTTGGTCAATTCCCGTTGACTCTCCGACCATTGCAAAAGCAAAACAAGGTGAATGGCAAGTTCATTTGACGCCTTCGCCATTACCTAAAGCGTGGCTTGGCGATATAAAAGGGAAAAAAATTCTATGTCTAGCCTCAGCAGGAGGGCAACAAGCCCCTGTTTTATCTGCTGCTGGTGCTGATGTCACTGTTTTTGACCTATCAGATAAACAATTAGAACAAGATAGACAAGTTGCTATTCGTGAGAATTTAAAACTAGAAACTATCCAAGGTGATATGCGAGATCTACACGTATTTCCAGATAACCACTTTGATCTCATTTTCCACCCTATTTCTAATCTTTATATACCGGATGTAAATCCTGTTTGGCGTGAATGCCATCGTGTTTTAAATACACATGGCAAACTACTATCCAGCTTTTTTAACCCAATCGTTTTTGTCGGTGACCGTGACCCACAATATAAGGAGCAACAAATAATTAAGCCGACTTATAAAATGCCTTTTTCTGAAATAGAGGCATTAACCCAGGAACAAATCCACTTGAAACAGCAAAATCAAGAAGCTTTTGTTTTTGGCCATTCATTAACCGATTTAATTGGTGGACAAATGAAGGCCGGTTTTCAGCTCGCTGGGTTTTATGAAGATTGGCAACCTAACCCTCGATTTGTTATTGACCATTACCTGCCGACTTTTTTAGCGACATTTGCGATTAAAACCGCCTAGTCATTTAGAAATGATGAAGGCTGATTTTTTGATAAATCAGCCTGCTTGTTTGGCTGGCAATATTTTTCCCATACAAATTCAAATTGTTCTATTGGGATAATGTCATCAATTTCTTCAACAAAAGGAATGGATACCATCGTGTTACCTGACGCATTTTTATGGGAGCGCACGATAAACCGTTTAAAGCCATAGGGTAACTCATTTTTAAACCCAAATACTTCACCACAATAATAACCCGTTTCTTCACCATCCTGGGTTTTATTCAGCACATGGTAATTAACATTTCGATACTTAGCCGCCGTTGGGTAAGCGAGAAAATCTTCTACTGAGTTTTCAATTTTCTTTTTAGTGTCGAATTCTGATACTTGAGCGATATTCGTCATAATACCCGCAATATAAGCACCACCAACCATAAGCAACAGAACTAGGCTTCTTAATAACATTTTTACCACAGCGATTTTTTATAAAACGTACCTAATTACTATATTGAAATTGTAACAAAATGCGACAAATAAGTGAGCGCAGAATGAATTATTTACATTAAAAAATAATTATTCCTGATAAGTAGACATATAACACTGTCTTTTGTGAATTATTGATACATTCTCCAGAGGTAGATCAATATCGCCGCTGAGAGACACCAGACAACCGTCGCAGACCCTAAACAAAACCACGCTGAAAATTTTGTGGCGAGCCAATAGACTGTCAGTAAATACAATAGATATGGAATTAATGACCATATACCAAATAATGCGGTCTTACGTAGTGCTAATGCTCCCTGCTCTTGAACAATGATCACATGGGCGATCAAGGCAAATGTTGGGAACAAAGGTACTAAACCTGCTATATAAAATGTCTTACTTTTTGATAGTAAAGCAATAATTAAAACGGCTAATGCCCCTAATGAACACTTTAAGAACAATGAAAGCATAGTGGTATCTTATTATTTAATAACATTAACAGTTATATTATCTCTAAATATAAAAAAGTAATCAGTTATTTTTTTGCTTAGGTATATTGCTGTGCTACCAAAAAATAATCATTATGAAACAATAAGTTAATTTCAATTTCCTCGATTAAGCCCTCGTTATATTTCGGTTAGCATTCAGTTTGAATATAAAGTATACGCATTTCCTGCCGATACCATTAGGGAATACCTACACCTGACTTCTGTATGACCACCATAAGGTGTGTAGCAAATCACTTAGCGATTTGATCATCACCTTATATCAAATAAGTCGTTTATTTGTACGTGTTGAAACATGTTACCGACAGTATGTAAGGAAATAATAATGATGTTCGCGACTTCACAAAAAACTGATTCCCCTTTTTCCCGGTTCTCATTTTCAGGTCTTAAAACAACAACTCTCATTTGGATATTATCTGGATTACTGATCCTACTATTACTCTCTTCATGTTGGTTATTTTTTAGTTATCTTAAAAATTATCAAACGGCACTAGAAAGACTAGATGATATTTATCAAGAGCAGTCTGCACTAAATGATACATGGCAATCTCTTTTACAGGCTCGAAATACCTTAAATAGAGCCAGCTCAAGACATTTGTTAGTGATAAACAAAATGCAAACTGCTAATACTGATATTGATAGTTTAGTTCAACAATTTCAGGAGAAGATGAATAAAACCGAATCACAATGGGCAACTTTTACAGAATTAACACAAAATAAAAACGAATTAGCATTTAATGAGTTACAACAAAGCTATACTCAATTACATTCAGCGTTAATGGAACTATCTCTATTTTTAGTTCAAGGAAAAACTTATGAATTCTTAAATCAACCTACACAAGGTTTTCAAGATACTTTCGAACAAAATTTCAATTATTATCATCAGCAGTTAAATCAGGGTTATCATGATATCACCGCGGCAAGCGAAGAATTGTATCGCAAAAGTCTGATTGGTATTATCGCGGTGATCATTAGCCTAACATTGGTAACCTTACTCGTACGTTTAGTTCTACAACATTTATTTATTCGCCCTCTTAATCAAGTCATTGATGGCATAGAAAAAGTCAGTCAAGGGGTCCTTCACCATCATTTTGACAATAAAGGGTTAGCAGAAATTAAACTGTTGAAACAGCATGTTTCGAATATGCAGAGTAAGTTAATTAATATCGTCAAAAATATCTATTCTAATACCCATACTATCAAAGATGAGATCGGTGATATCACTCAAATGAATCAGGACCTATCTATTCGTGCAGATCAACAAGCCGCTGCTATTGTGGAAACGGCTGCAAGTATAGAGGAATTAGATTCATCCTTTAAACTTAATAGCGCCCATACTCATGAATCCTGCCAACTAATGGCACAGAACGGCATTACTATTGATAAGAGTAGTGAACTTATTTCTGACGTCGTTGAGAACATGGATGATATCGTCGATTTCTCTAAAGAGATCAGCAAAATCACATCAACCATTGATAATATTGCCTTTCAAACTAATTTATTGGCTTTAAATGCCGCAGTAGAGGCCGCCCGAGTTGGCGAGCATGGCAAAGGTTTTGCTGTTGTTGCAAATGAGGTACGTGAGCTGTCGATGAGCTGTAATCAAGCATCTAAAGAAATCAAAGTGCTGATTGATAATTCAAATGAAAAAATTCATCACTGCTTCCAATTAGCCGCTGATGCTAACGATAATATTGTGGCTATCGCAAGAAGTACCGCTAATATTAATGAAATGATACAGAACATCTCGCATGCGTCTAATGAGCAGACTCATGGTGTTGGACAAATCCATATTGCAATTAATGAACTCGATAACACCACCCAAGCGAATGCGGCAATGACGAAAGAATTGCAAGGTTCATTACAATCCTTAAAAACTCAATCTGAATTACTTGAGGAGATCATTGCGACCTTTCACATTGAACCTACCTCTACACCAACCAAATCGCATAACCAAGAATAAGCCATACTCGTCCAAACAAGGTAGTTACTCAGTAACTGCCTTTACGACTGTCTATAAAAGCATTTTTAATTGGATATTCATTGCTTTTTGTCTGATATAACAGTAAGACTAATTAGCTATTCACCAATTAAATAATGAGTAAAAATGACAATAAAAATATCTGTACTTGTTGATAACAATACCCTTATCGATAGCTACTTTTGTGGTGAGCCAGGTGTTTGCTACCATATCGAAGCTGATGGCCATAAAATTCTTTTTGACACTGGTTACTCCGATATTTTTATCGATAACGCACACACATTAGGGATAGACCTTGCTACGATCACTGATTTAGCCCTGTCTCACGGACATAACGACCATACATGGGGACTGAATCATTTAATACAGCACTACGATAGACGTAATTGCTATTTTCCACAAAAGATCCGCTTGATTTACCATCCAGATGCACTTCTTCCAAAGCAATTTGACACCAAAGTGATTGGTGCCAATATCCCCAAAGATGTATTAAAGGCTTATTTTGATAACTATGAAACAGATAAGCCGTTTTACCTTTCCGACAATGTTATATTCTTAGGGCAGATCCCGAGAAATAATACTTTTGAAGGGAAAGAACCTATTGGAACGACGATTAATGCAGACCATCAAACTATTGATGACTATGTTTGGGACGATAGTGCATTGGCAATAAAAACCACGGAAGGGTTGATTATAGTTACCGGATGTTCGCATTCAGGTATTTGCAATATTGTTGAATATGCAAAACAAGTGACAAAAATAGATAAGATAGTGACAGTCATCGGTGGTTTCCATTTACAAGAAGCCTCTGATGAGGTTTTAAATCAAACTGGGCACTATTTTAGCCAACTTAATGTCGATCAAATACATCCCTGCCATTGTACGGATTTAGCGGCTAAAATTCATCTTTCCAAGTTTGCAGCCATTAAAGAAGTTGGCGTTGGATTAGTGTTAACTTACCCTTCATAATTAAATCAAATTGAGTGACGATAAAAATCTTTTTCGTCACTCTTTATGTTTTTCAGCGAAATAACAGTAAAAAAGTCACCATTGCAACATGGCGTTAACATGATTGACTTATTTTCAATGTTTTTAGTAAATTAATGATAGTGCTATAATTAAACTCGAGAGCCAAGGTCACCATCTGCTTTTTCACCAGCAATCATGCGTGTTAATTCTTCACAACGCACGATTTTCCCTTCAGATAAATGGAAGCAGGCAAATACTTCAAATTCACTGACATCGCCGCTCTTTTTCTCAGCATGTGCAATATGTTGGGTATGTACACAGTCTTGCCCTTCGGCAATGGATTTTATGGTAATACTAATATTATTCGTGGCCTCTTTTAATACCTTAAGATGCGCAACAAATTCTTCATAATTAATTTTTTTACCGTCGACAATTTGTATGTAGTTTGGCGAAAAATATTGTTCAATCACTTCCACTGAACCAATCTCTTTGCCAAGCACATCCGTTAGAGCTTGTTCAACAAATTTTATCTTATTCATTCTTCATCCCATTTAGTTTATATATCATGATTTGATAGATATCTTGGCATCGACGTGTTATTTCAAGCTTACCTTTAAAAAATTATCATAAAATGCCTAGAAACAGATAAAAAGTGCGAACAAAAGCCGACAAAAAATATTTTATTGTTTATGGTTTTTAGCCTTTTACGGAAGGATGATATAATAATTCGGCTCACACATTTATTTGAGGGTAAACAGTCGGTTCTATGACCGCCATTGAAGATAAGTTAACTCAAAACATAATAAAACAGGGCTTCACTAGATATGAAACCCTTTAATTTAACCTGAGCTTATTTTAATTTACTGTTACACAACTCTTGTAGCCGATTAATAAAGCGTGCAACATGGAAGCCATCACAAACTGCATGATGAACCTGTACTGAGAGCGGCAATAACAGTCTATCCCCTTCTTGCTGATATTTTGCCATTGTTATAATGGGTGCAAAATAATCGGTAAAATTAGCAACATTTAAATTAAAGCTATCAAAATTAACCCAAGGTAATGCTGAAATATTTAAATGATTTTCTGGTGTTACCCCTTGAGGAAATAACTTGGTATCACTTTTATAACGTTCCATTACCGATAAATAATTCACCATAAATTGATCAATATCGGATGAGTATGGGCAACTCAGTGCTGAAAATGTCTCTGTTTCTTGATGGAATACGGTGAATTGTGGGTCGACTGAATCCCATACGATCAATTCATCATCTTTTATCGCCATTCTCAACTCATCAAATTGATTCACGGCCTGAGCAATCAGATAGATCATTACCGGATAAAACTTATACGCTGAATCATCCAATGACTTTTTTAACGTCGTGATATCAATTTTGCTTGTTAAGCTAAAACCACATGGTAAACGATGCCGATAAAACTCAAAATGCTCACGGCGAACCCAATTTTTTACATCAAATTTTGTATAGTTCATAACATATCCCTTCTGAATTTTTATTTACTAAATGACTTTAATCAGAAGGGCATTCTCTCTGTCTGGATGGATAACATTTTCCCTCCACTTTTAGCTCAAAATGCGATAGGTAATAATAATAGCAAAATTCCGCACAAACACTAAACCCTAACTAAAAACATCCATCATATTTCTAGCATGTCTAAATGATCCCGTCATTTTTATCGCTGTTGCTCACGATAATCAGCTACATTTCCCGAGTAATTCGCCTTAAGAAGCGGGTTATCTGTAGCAAAAGAGAATATAAATTATTACTACCAATACGATAAGAATAACTATACTAAAAATTATCAAGGTCATCCTTTCTTCATTATCAATCTGTTTTGCTATTACCTCTGGCTTCTCTATTTTCTCCATTTCACGTTGATACTTTGTTACTGATTGCTTCTTTGCTTCCCTGCTTTTATCAAACAGTGACAAAATAATAACCGGAAGGATAAGGACCAGAGCAATAAAACCGATAATGATTGAGAATGTAATAACAATTAGCCCATCCATAAAACTCCTGTTATTAATATGTTATTGTATTACTTTTATACCAATACAAACCAACAAATATTTTTATATCTTCCCCATATATTTTTTTCTAAGCTCTTCAATACTAGGTCTATCACTTTTGTCTTTTGGTAAATTAATTATGGTAGAAATAATATAATACCTACCTTAAGGCAGGTAACCCAAAAAGAACAATCAAATTAATTTAAGACAACAAAAAACGGGAGCCATTACGCTCCCGTTATTAATTATATTACGCAACAAATTACATATGGCTAATAATCGCGTCGCCGAACTCGCTACATTTCAGTAGTTTAGCGCCGTCCATCAGACGTTCGAAGTCATAAGTTACGGTCTTAGCTTCGATTGCGCCTTCCATACCTTTAACGATTAGGTCAGCCGCTTCAGTCCAGCCCATGTGACGTAACATCATCTCTGCGGAAAGAATAATTGAACCTGGGTTCACTTTATCCTGACCTGCATACTTAGGTGCTGTACCATGTGTTGCTTCAAACAGTGCACATTCTGAACCAATGTTTGCACCAGGAGCGATACCGATACCACCAACTTGTGCCGCCAATGCATCAGAAATATAGTCACCATTTAGGTTCATACATGCGATAACATCATATTCCGCTGGGCGCAGAAGAATTTGTTGTAAGAACGCATCAGCAATCACATCTTTGATAATGATGTCTTTGCCATTTTTTGGATTCTTAATTTTCACCCATGGGCCGCCATCAAGTAGCTCACCACCGAACTCATCTAATGCCAGTTGGTAACCCCAATCTTTAAAGGCACCTTCAGTGAACTTCATAATGTTGCCTTTATGAACCAAAGTCACTGAATCACGACCGTTATCGATAGCATATTCAATCGCAGCACGAACTAGACGTTTTGTTCCTTCTTCTGAGCAAGGTTTAACGCCAATACCACAATTTTCTGGGAAACGGATCTTAGTTACACCCATTTCATTTTTCAGGAAATTAATGACTTTATCTGCTTCTGCGCTACCTGCTTTCCACTCAATACCCGCATAGATATCTTCTGAGTTTTCGCGGAAGATAACCATATCAGTGAGTTCAGGTTGCTTAACAGGACTTGGCGTACCTTTATAGTAACGCACAGGGCGTAGACAGATATAGAGGTCGAGTTGTTGACGTAGCGCTACGTTCAAAGAACGAATACCACCGCCAACTGGGGTTGTCAGAGGGCCTTTAATTGAAACACGGTAATCACGGATTAAATCGAGAGTTTCTTGCGGTAACCAAACATCTTTACCATAAACTTGAGTAGATTTTTCGCCGGTATAGATTTCCATCCAAGAAATCTTGCGCTCGCCGTTGTAGGCTTTTTTAACTGCTGCATCAACCACTTTCAACATCGCTGGCGTCACATCAACACCAATACCATCACCTTCGATGTAAGGAATGATCGGGTTGTTCGGAACATTCAGTTTGCCTTTAGCATCAATGGTAATTTTAGCGCCTTCTGCCGGAACTACTACTTTGCTTTCCATTAACCTCTCCTTTCACTTGCGCATTTGCTTGTTAATTTTTTGTAAGAGACCTGTCAATACTACTTCAAACTTTCTCTAACGCCAATGGTTAGTCGTTCAAGGTTTTATGCGGATCGCATTAAACGTACTAACTGACTCACATTTTTTGTTGATTTAGTTAACACATTTCCCATTAAATCAACAAGGTACGATAAAAGTCTAATCTTAAAGAAATTACGTAACCAAGATGTTGCTTCGATGATTTAGTGAATAAATGAATAGTTGTTGAAAAAAGAGACTATTTGCAGTTTATCTTAAATGCTATTAAGAAAAATTCGTTTTGCTCACATAAACTAGGTTTATTAAAGCAATTTATCATTGTAAATTAATAGGTTTTAACAGATTTAATGATTTTAAAGTTTTTTATTATATTATTTGTTTTTTTTAATTAATAACCACTGATAAAAATAAGCTCTATTATTCTTCTATTAAGTTTATCAATAAGATAAGCTCATGCGCCTTAGATGTATAAAATTAACATCTCTAGATAGAGATACAACTTTAAATATAAAAAATTATTCTCAAGCTTAATAAATAATAAACTATCTCCGTCTCCTTATACTTTTATATCTTTCATTTTGAACTTTTTTAAATGCCCTCTTTAAATGACATTTTTTATCTTCTCTTTGTGATTGACAATAAACATCATCTCCCTCCTTGCTCTTTTGTGTCATTTTTCTTAAAAATCAACTACACTGAAAGCTCAGCCAACATTTTGTTGGCCTGTTTTTATCAATATTTAGTTAATCTGTTAAAATGGATTCTCATGTCTACATCGAATTATAAAGCTAGACCACCAGCCAGTAAGAAAGCGCCGCGCAAGTTTGGGTCAAAAGCCACCTCTGAGCATTTTCGTTCTTCATTGTCATCTCGGACTCAATCTAAGCCCCTTACGTCGCGTAAAGTTATCTTATTTAATAAACCTTTCGATGTATTACCGCAGTTTACCGATGAGCAAGGCCGAGATACCCTAAAAAAATATATTCCAATAACCGATGTTTATGCGGCTGGCAGGTTAGATCGTGACAGCGAAGGATTACTCATTTTGACTAATGATGGGAAATTACAAGCGCGTTTAACACAACCGCAAAAAAACACTAATAAAGTCTATTATGCGCAAGTTGAAGGTATCCCTGATGACGCGGCTCTTGTGAAATTTCGCCAAGGTCTGACTCTTAAAGATGGTCCGACACGCCCTGCTGGTATAGAACGAGTCAATGAACCTGATTGGTTATGGCCGAGAACCCCACCAATTCGTGAACGTAAGAACATCCCGACTAGCTGGCTAAAAATCACACTTAGTGAAGGAAGAAATCGTCAAGTTAGGCGCATGACGGCGCATATTGGTTATCCGACTTTGCGGCTAATTCGCTATCAAATTGGTGAGTATACTCTTAATAATTTAGCACCTGGTGAATGGAAGGAGATCACTCTTGTTTAAACCTCATGTTACTGTCGCAACGATTGTCCATGCGAAGGATAAGTTTTTGGTTGTTGAAGAATGGGTTAATGGCAAACCGACGTGGAACCAACCCGCAGGTCATCTAGAAGCAGATGAAACACTATTAGCCGCTGCTGAACGTGAATTATTCGAAGAAACGGGCATTAAAGGGCGACCGCAAAAACTGCTTAAAATTCACCAATGGATAGCTCCCGATAACACCCCCTTTATTCGCTTTCTCTTTGCATTGGAACTGCCTGAGCGTTGTGATACCCAGCCACAAGATAGCGATATCACTTGCTGCTATTGGGTGAGCGCGCAGGATATTTTGAACAGTGATTGCTTGCGTTCACCGCTTGTCGCCGAAAGCATACGCTGTTTTCTCGAAGGCACCCAATATCCACTTGATGTGTTATCCGCATTTGGGGAGCACTTTGGCTGATTCACGTTGTGTCACAACACGGCTGGCTCTAAGCGCTAACAGATACTTATCGTTTGCGGGTATGCCAATACCCATTTCGAGCAGAAATCATGATTAGAATATTCCCCCTGCTAACGCTGGCGTAACAAGGGTACAACATGGTAAAGTATGGGGCTTAATTTTTCCGCAGTGAGAGTATTCCATGTCAGATAACAGCCAAAAAAAAGTCATCGTCGGTATGTCCGGAGGTGTAGACTCATCCGTTTCAGCTTATTTGCTTCAACAGCAAGGGTATCAGGTTGTTGGTCTGTTCATGAAAAACTGGGAAGAGGATGATGACGAAGAGTATTGTTCCGCCGCGACCGATCTTGCTGATGCACAATCTGTTTGCGATAAATTAGGCATTGAACTTCATACCATTAATTTTGCAGCAGAATATTGGGATAATGTGTTTGAACACTTTTTGTCCGAGTACAAATCAGGCCGTACGCCAAACCCTGATATTTTGTGTAACAAAGAGATCAAATTCAAAGCCTTCCTTGAATTTGCCGCAGAAGATCTCGGTGCCGACTATATCGCAACGGGCCATTATGTGCGCCGCCGCGATGTGAATGGTAAAAGCCAATTGCTTCGAGGCTTAGATAACAATAAAGACCAAAGCTATTTTCTCTATACCCTCAGCTATGCGCAAATTGCTAAAAGCCTATTCCCTGTTGGTGAATTAGAGAAACCAGAAGTCCGCCGTATTGCAGAAGAAGTCGGTTTAGTCACCGCAAAGAAAAAAGACTCTACGGGGATTTGCTTTATTGGTGAGCGTAAATTCCGTGATTTCCTTGGGCGCTATTTACCTGCACAACCAGGCCCTATTGTGACCGTTGATGGTGAAACCATTGGTCAACACGAAGGTTTGATGTACCACACGCTAGGCCAACGTAAAGGGCTGGGTATTGGTGGTATGAAAGAAGGCTCGGATGAACCTTGGTACGTTGTCGATAAAGACGTTGAAAATAATCGCCTAATTGTTGCACAAGGGCATGAACATCCTCGTCTGATGTCAACAGGTTTGATCGCCCAACAATTAGATTGGGTCGACAGAGAGCCTTTAACACAAACACTGCGTTGTGCTGTCAAAACCCGCTATCGTCAAGCTGACATCCCCTGTACTGTCACGCCACTTAATGACGGGAAAGTTGAAGTTATTTTTGATTACCCTGTTGCAGCAGTAACTCCAGGTCAATCAGCCGTATTTTACCTTGATGAAGTGTGTCTAGGTGGCGGTATTATCGAATCTCGTATTCAGGAGTAGTTGTGGCTAAAAATTATCGCGATATCACACTTGCGCTCGCAGGCATCTGCCAAGCCAGTTACATGGTTCAAAAACTTGCACAAGAAGGTAGTTGTAACGACCATGATCTTGAAGTCATGGTCAATAGCTTAACCAACATGAATCCATCTTCCACCATCGATGTTTATGGGAATGACCCTGTCAACCTAAAAACAGGTCTTGGTGCGATGCTTGGCATGTTATCTGGCGGCAATAACGCAAGCGCATTATCCGCTGAAGTGACCCGCTATATGCTCAGTATTATCGTACTAGAACGCCGCCTCAATAAGAATCAACAAGCTATGGATAAGCTCGGGCAACGAATCGAACAGTTTGAGCGTCAAGCAAGCTATTTTGACCCTATGTCTGACGGTGTTTTTAACGCATTAGCGGGGATCTACGTGGATGTAATTAGTCCACTAGGCCCTCGGATTCAAGTGACTGGCTCCCCTGATATTTTAAAAAATTCACTGGTTCAAGCGAAAGTCAGAACACTTTTGCTCAGTGGTATCCGCAGTGCTGTGCTCTGGCAGCAAGTTGGGGGAAGTCGTCTGCAATTAATGTTTTCCCGAAGCCGTCTGAGTAATCAGGCGAAAGAAATTCTGTCTCACTTTTAAAATTTGGAGTTGCTACCAATGGAATTATCCTCACTGACCGCTGTATCCCCGATTGACGGCCGTTACGGTGATAAAGTCAGCGCACTACGCACTATTTTTAGTGAGTTTGGCTTACTGAAATTTCGCGTGCAAGTTGAAGTTCGCTGGCTACAAAAACTGGCGGCAACCGCTCAAATCAAAGAAGTTCCATCATTTGATGATGACGCAAACGCTTACCTAGATGCAATTGTTGCGAACTTCAGCGAAAAAGATGCTATGCGCATTAAAGAGATCGAGCGTACAACTAACCATGATGTGAAAGCCGTCGAGTACTTTCTAAAAGAAAAAGTGGCGCAAGTACCTGCATTACACGCTGTTTCTGAATTTATTCACTTTGCCTGTACTTCTGAAGACATTAACAACTTATCTCATGCGCTGATGCTAAAAACAGCGCGAGAAGAAGTGCTACTGCCACAATGGCGTCAAATTATTGACAAAGTTAAAGCAATGGCTCAGGAATATCGTCACCTACCTTTGCTGTCACGTACCCATGGTCAACCGGCAACACCGTCAACAATCGGTAAAGAGTTTGCGAACGTTGCTTACCGTATGGAGCGCCAATACCGTCAGTTAGAGCAAGTTGAGATCTTAGGTAAAATTAATGGTGCGGTTGGTAACTATAATGCGCATATCGCAGCTTACCCAGAAGTTAACTGGCACGAGTTTAGCGAAACATTTGTCACTTCTTTAGGTATTACTTGGAACCCATTCACCACGCAAATCGAGCCGCATGATTATATTGCCGAGCTGTTCGATTGTGTCGCACGCTTTAATACCATTGTGTTAGATTTTGACCGTGATATCTGGGGCTACATTGCACTGAATCACTTCAAACAAAAAACCATTGCTGGTGAAATTGGTTCTTCAACCATGCCACATAAGGTTAACCCTATTGATTTTGAGAACTCAGAGGGTAACTTAGGTTTAGCGAATGCAGTATTGGGCCATTTAGCGAGCAAACTGCCGGTTTCACGTTGGCAACGTGACCTGACTGACTCGACTGTATTGCGTAATCTGGGGGTTGGTCTTGGCTATTCGCTAATCGCTTATCAATCTACCCTAAAAGGTTTAAATAAATTAGAAGTTAATGAGCAACACCTGCTCGATGAATTAGACCAAAACTGGGAAGTACTTGCTGAGCCTATTCAGACCGTTATGCGCCGTTATGGCATTGAAAAACCTTATGAGAAGCTTAAAGAGCTTACTCGCGGTAAACGCGTCACGGCTGAAGGCATGCAGCAATTTATCGACGGACTTGCCCTTCCAGAAGAAGAAAAAACGCGCTTGAAAGGGATGACGCCAGCTAATTACATTGGTTACGCTGTCACTTTTATTGATGAGTTAAAATAATTTTCACCTTTTTAAGTCCTCTCTCTAAGCAAAAGTAGGCAGGAAATATCCCGCCTACTTTTACTGTTTCTGCCCATATCTTGGGTTTGTTTGCCTTTGGTTTACTTAATCACTTGTTGTAAAGCGCTTATCTTTTTACCATAGAGCTTCTAATGCTATTCTTGTTGCAATAATATCGAGCAATTCTCTCTTTTTAATGTGAGGTTTTAGATGCGTATTCTTATCGTTGAAGACAATGCTCTTCTTCGTCACCACCTAACGGTTCAACTCAAAGAGCTTGGTCATCAAGTCGATGCAGCCGAAGACGCTAAAGAAGCTGACTATTTTTTACGTGAAAGCTGTCCCGATATTGCGATGGTCGACCTAGGGTTACCTGATGAAGATGGTTTATCTATGATCAAGCGCTGGCGCAGTACACAAATCAACATTCCTGTACTGGTACTAACTGCACGTGAAAGTTGGCAAGAAAAGGTCCAAGCGCTCAATAGTGGTGCAGATGATTATGTTACTAAGCCTTTTCATCTTGAAGAGCTGGTTGCACGTATGCAAGCTCTGATGCGCAGAAATAGTGGCCTCGCCTCTCAGGTATTAGAATTAGATGGCTTCGTCATTGATTTATCAAGAAAAGAGTTCACGGTAAATGGTGAACCCGTTAAATTAACCGCTTTTGAATACACGATTATTGAAACTTTGCTACGTAATAATGGGAAAGTGGTTAGCAAAGATTCGTTGATGCGCCAGCTCTACCCTGATGCTGAGCTACGTGAAAGCCATACAATTGATGTGTTAATGGGCCGTTTACGTAAAAAAATACAGCAGTTTCATGCTAATGACGTGATAGTGACTGTCCGTGGGCAAGGCTATCGTTTTGATGTGAATGGCTAATATGCGGCTAAAGAAATTTAAATTTAAGCCTTTATCCCTGAGGGCACGCTTTTTGTGTGCGACCTCAGCGGTGATCCTCGCCCTAACGCTCTCCTATGGTATTGTCGCCATATTAGGCTATTTAATTAGTTTTGATAAAACGACCTATACCTTGTTACGTAGTCAAAGCAATCTTATTTATAGTTTAGTGCAGTGGCAAAATAACAAAATTGATATTCGCGTACCGCCTAATTTCACCTTAAATAATCCAACGTTAATCATAATATACAATGAAAACGGGCAGGTCCTATGGCGCCAACGGGAAATGCCTAACGTCGAAAACCTCATTCGCCGTGATTGGTTAAAAAAAGAAGGGTTGTATGAAATTGACACTGATATCGGTGAAACTCGCCTATTGTTACAAAACAACCCTGAATTTAACAGTAAACTTGATGATATGAACCATAATGACGAGCCGCTAACCCACTCAGTGTCCGTCAATCAATATGGTGCGACAGAAAATCTCCCACCGCTGACTATTGTGGTCGTTGATACATTGCCTCAGGACTTACAAAAAACGGGGTTAGTCTGGGAATGGTTTGGCTATGTACTGCTTGCTAATCTTATTTTAGTGATCCCTCTACTTTGGCTCGCCGCTTATTGGAGCTTGCGCCCCATTAAATCGCTCGTTTCACAAATTAGTAGCCTAGAAAAAGGTGAACGCGAGATGTTGGATGAAAATCCACCTTATGAGTTGCGTGGCTTGGTTCGAAACTTAAATAATTTGCTGACTAACGAGCGTAAGCGTTATAGCAAATATCGCACCACGCTTTCTGATTTAACCCATAGCCTAAAAACCCCTCTTGCCGTTTTACAGTCCACTTTGCGCTCACTAAGAACAGGTAAACAGATGACGATTGAGCAAGCAGAGCCTGTGATGCTTGAGCAAATTGGTCGTATTTCTCAACAAGTGGGTTATTACTTGCATCGGGCTTCTGCTCAAGGTGACAATAACCTTATGTTGCGCGAGATATCCTCAGTTCCCTCTTTGCTCGATAGTCTTGCTAGCGCCTTACATAAGGTTTATCAAAATAAAGGTGTCTCGATCACCGTTGATATTTCGCCTGAAGTGACTTGGCTAGGCCAGCCGAATGACTTTATGGAAGTGATGGGCAACATAATGGAAAACGCCTGTAAGTACTGCCTTGAGTTCGTCGAAGTGACCGCCCGTGTTGGGGATGACCATTTAGTGATCACTGTCGATGATGATGGCCCCGGTGTACCCGAAAGCCAACGTAACCTTATTTTTACGCGGGGGCAACGTGTTGATACCTTAAGGCCCGGTCAAGGCCTTGGCTTATCTATCGCCGTTGAAATTATTGACCAATATGATGGCGATATTACGATCAGTGACAGCCCGCTCGGTGGTGCACGAGTGGAAGTAACTTTTCGTCGGCAAGAAGTGAATCAAGATAATTAATCTGTGATCATCGCGCTTGTTTAACCCCTGCTATGGCGGCAAATTCAGGTATACTATCAATAGATATGTTAACGCAGGACAATAAGATGGATTATAAACTGAATCTTGACTGGCAGAGTTTTCTGGATAGTCATTGGCAGAAACGCCCTTTACTCATTAAAAATGGTTTTACACGTTTTATTGATCCTATCTCGCCTGATGAACTCGCGGGACTGGCGATGGAAGATGAGGTTGACAGTCGTTTAGTCAGCCATAAAGAAGGGTTATGGGAAGTTGCTCATGGTCCTTTTGAAAGTTATGACCACTTAGGCGAAGAGAATTGGTCTATCCTAGTACAAGCCGTTGACCATTGGCATCATCCCAGCGCGGCGTTGATGAAACCCTTTAGAGTCTTGTCTGACTGGCGAATGGATGACTTAATGATCTCCTACTCTGTTCCTGGCGGCGGTGTCGGCCCACATTTAGACCAATATGATGTTTTTATCATTCAAGGTGAAGGTCGTAGGCGTTGGCGCGTTGGGGAAAAAGTGCCGATGAAACAACACTGCCCTCACCCTGATCTTCTGCAAGTGCAACCATTCGATGCCATCATTGATGAAGAGATGGAGCCGGGGGATATTCTGTATATTCCACCTGGGTTCCCACATGAAGGTTACGCCATTGAGCCTTCTCTCAACTACTCTGTTGGCTTCCGTGCACCGAATACCCGTGAGCTTATTAGTAGCTTTGCGGATTATTTGATTTCCAATGATTTGGGGAGCTACCGCTATAGTGACCCTGACCTCTCATTCCGAGATAATCCAGCTGAAATCTTGCAGGGCGAACAAATCAAGTTACGTGAAATGATGGAGTCCATGCTCCACGACCCTGAGCTTTTCCGTAAATGGCTCGGTGAATTTATTTCACAATCACGCCATGAGCTAGACCTTGCACCGCCAGAGCCGCCTTATGAGCAAGATGAGGTGTACGATCTGCTTAAAACACAGCAAGAGACCTTGTATAAACTCAATGGCCTCAGGGCATTACGTGTCGGCGATCAATTCTTTGTTAATGGTGAATGCTTAGAAACGACTTGTTATGCTGCGGCAGATAGCCTATGCCGTTATGACGCGGTGAATGCTCAGCAGCTTGGTGATGCAATTGATGACGTGAATTTTATTGCGCTAATGACTGCGCTCATCAATAGTGGTTATTGGTACTTTGATGACTAATCAATAATATCATTCTGCACCTTATGGTGAATTCATAAGGTGCAGACTCTTAGCCTACGCCTACGGTTTAATTGCGCGCACGTTCAGCCGTCAACTCAACAATACGCATTATCACGCTTACAGCCTGCTCCATGCCCTCTTGGGTAATAAATTCATGCTTACTGTGAAAGTTATAGCCACCCGTAAAAATATTCGGGCAAGGTAGGCCTCGGTATGACAGTTGAGCGCCATCGGTTCCACCACGAATCGGCTTCACGATAGGTTCAATACCGCAATCTCTCATGGCTTGGTGAGCTATTTCAATAACATGTGGATGTTTCATTACCTCTTTATGCATATTGTAATAGCTATCATCGATAGTCAGTTCAATGTAGCAGCTTGGGTGTAATCCCTGCCCTACTTTTTCTGCAATACGGATAATATTTTTCTTACGCTCTTCAAATTTTTGGCTATCAAAGTCACGAATAATATAGTTCATTTCTGTTTTTTCAACTGTCCCCTTCATGGAGTTCAGGTGATAAAAACCTTCGTAACCATCGGTATTTTCCGGTGTTTCTTCTCTCGGTAATTCAGCGTGAATACGGTTTGCCAGTGTTAACGCATTCACCATCACCCCTTTTGCCGTACCTGGGTGTACATTATTACCCACGATTTTTATCGCTACATTCGCGGCATTAAAGTTTTCATACTCGAGTTCACCGACCGCCCCCCCATCAACGGTATAAGCCCAGCGTGCGTCAAAGACATTTAAATCAATATATTGAGCACCACGCCCTATCTCTTCATCAGGAGTAAAGGCAAGACAAATTTTACCATGTGGCACATTATTGGCCTTTAAACGCACAAATGCGGTTATTATCTCTGCTATACCTGCTTTATCATCCGCACCAAGTAAGGTTTTACCATCTGTCATGATCAATGTTTTGCCGATCATCTCATGCAATACAGGAAACATCACTGGAGATAGCACCTCATCACCAATGCCTAAAGCAATATCACCACCTCGATAATTTTCTAAAATCTGGGGGGAAACATGTTTACCAGAGCAATCCGGGGAAGTGTCTAAATGTGAAATAAAACCAATAGTAGGAACATCCCAATCAACATTCGCAGATAAACAAGCGGTCACACACCCCTGTTCTGAAAGAGCGACATCTTCAAAACCGAGCTCTCTTAGTTCCTTGACCAGTGCACGAGCAAATTTTAGCTGGCCTGTGCTACTAGGTATTGTTTTAGCATTTAATTTTGATTGTGTATCAAAAGCAGTATATTCAAAAAACCGCTCTAAAAGTTTGTCCATACGTAATTCCCCCAAGTATCAATAAGATTATTATGAGAAAGAACGTATGAACAATTCTTGTTTTAAATCACCTTTGGGGCTAATGGTGGCTTATTTCCGATAAAATAATACTGATAAGATAAATCGAGTACCACTTATTGATAAGTTTTGTCGCCTTATCAATATTTAATAAAATTTATCTTGTTATGACTTATTGTTGATAAAGTTAGGCTTTATTTGCATTAGCTTCTACTTTCCATTGTGCCTTTTTGACATCAATAGCAACAGGTATTAAACGTATCTTCGCGAAGATATTCGCAATATTTTGTTGCTCTAAAAATGCACTATCACTCATACGAATAAAACCATAATTTGTGCGTTGTAACGCTTTTAACCATATTTTTTTATCGAGCCCCGTTGATGCAGACAAAATTGCAGCCGTTGCTTGCGGGTTGGCATTTGCCCACTCACTTTGCTGGCTCAATTGCGTAATAATCGCTTCAGCGTATTGTGGTTGTTTTTCAGCAAACTGCCGACTAGCAAGGAAAAACGTATAGTGAGAAGCTAAATTTTCCCCATTCACAATTTCACGTACAGGCAAGCTTGTTTCAACTTCTGCTAAAAAAGGGTCCCAAATCGCCCATGCATCGACAGCACCTTGTTCAAAAGCCACTCTGGCATCTGATGGTGGTAAATAAACTGGCGTTATTTCGTTATATTTCAATCCGGCCCGCTGTAAGGCAGCAACTAGCAAATAATTAACATCGGAGCCTTTATTTAAGGCAACCCGCTTGCCTTTTAAATCACTTACGGATTGAATGAGCGAGTTTTTAGGTACGACAATCGCTTCTGATTGAGGGTTACTGGGGGAATGGCCTAAATATACAAAATCTGCTTGAGCCGCCTGAGCAAATATTGGTGGTGCATCCCCTGTTGCCGCAAGGTCAATACTGCCAATATTTAAGCCTTCTAGCATTTGAGGGCCTGCTGGAAACTCAATCCAGCGAACATTCACATTATATTCTTTAAATACCGGCTCTAGCGTTCCTCGATATTTAAGCAATGCTAAAATATTCGCTTTCTGATACCCAATATTAATTACTTTCGTTTCTGAATAAGCAAAACTGGTAAAGGTATACATAACCCACAATACCATCAATAAAATAAACTTTTTCACCAAGGCTCTCCTAACACGCTAAATAGTGTTGCATTGCCAACAATAATTATTGGCAAGAATCGAATAAAATAGTGAGGCTAATACCCTACACTGCCTGCTTTGGTCGCATGTGGATACCGATCGTTTCACCAAGTGACCTAACGTGTTGCGGTGATAGCGCGGCCTCTTTATCCACTAACAGCGGCATCACTAATTCTGCAAATTGATGGGCTTCGTCTAAGTGTGGATACCCTGAAAAAATAAATTTGCTGATCCCAAGCGATTGGTACTCCCTGATACGTGCCGCAACTTGCTGAGGATCGCCCACTAAAGCTGTACCAGCCCCAGAACGCACCAAGCCAATCCCCGCCCATAAATTAGGGGCAATGAAAAGGTTATCTTTTGAACCGCTGTGCAATGATTGCATGCGTTTTTGGCCGGCGGAGTCCATCCGAGAAAAGACCGATTGCGCCTTGGCAATTGTTTCATCATCAATGTGTGAAATAAGGCGGTTGGCGGCATCAATGGCCTCTTGCTCCGTCTCTCGCACAATCACATGCAACCGAATACCAAATTCCACATGATTCCCTTTAGCTTGAGCATGTCTTTTCACCGCATTAATTTTCTCACTAACCTCCGCAAGTGGCTCTCCCCATGTTAAATAGGTATCAATCTGTTCAGCGGCAATCTCCATTGCTTCTGGTGATGACCCGCCAAAATAGAGAGGAGGCCCGTATGGTTGTGCCGGAGGAAATAGCAAACTGGCATCTTCGACCTGTATATGTTCACCCTGATAATCAACCGCTTCCCCTCTCATAAGGCGTCTGTATATATCAAGGAACTCTTTAGTTACTTTATATCTGTCACTGTGATTTAAAAAAATACCATCGCCTCTGTTTTCAACAGGATCACCACCTGTCACCACATTGATTAGCACACGACCGTCAGAGAGCCTATCCAATGTTGATGTCATTCGAGCCGCCAATGTCGGTGACTGTAAGCCGGGTCTCACCGCGACTAAAAAGCGTAATTTTTGAGTGACTGAGAGTAAGGATGCCGCCGTTATCCACGGATCCTCACAACTTTTTCCTGTCGGGATCAGGACACCATGAAAACCAAGGCTATCGGCTGCAATCGCAATCTGCTGTAAATATTGGAGTGTGACAGCCCGACCACCTTTTTGAGTTCCTAAATAACGCCCTTCCCCTTGCGTTGGTAAAAACCAAAACAATTGCAGTTTTTGTTGTATCGCCATCTTGAGATTCCTTATTTTCAGTGATCAAGCAAACTTTCGCTCAGTCAACGCATTGAGTACTTGTGATTCCAAATCAATTAAAAAGGCATTGGTTAAGCTTCTGGGGTAGTTTTCGTTGATATTAATATCCAGATGCAGCATCCCTTCCTTTAGCATCAATACTCGCTCCGAGGTCCATACTGCTTCATGAATATCATGCGTGACCAAAACCACCGTAAATTGATACTGGTGCCATAATTTGATCAGCAGTTGTTGCATTTCCATACGTGTTAAGGCGTCCAATGCCCCAAAAGGCTCGTCGAGTAGTAACAAACGAGGCTGATGGATTAATGCTCTCGCTAAAGCGACTCGTTGTTTTTGTCCTCCTGAAAGTTCTTCTGGCCATTCACCCGCCTTGTCTGACAGACCCACGGAGGCTAGCACCTTAAGTGCCTCATTGTGCGACGTTCTGTTTAACCCGAGCGCCACATTTTCAATCACCGTTTTCCAAGGTAAGAGCCGAGGCTCCTGAAACATGATGCGAATATCCCCATGAAAATTGGATAAAGGCTGTTTTGCCACGGTGATCTCCCCTGATGTTGGCGAATCTAAATTAGCCAACAAACGTAATAAGGTACTTTTTCCGCAACCACTGTGCCCCACGATGGTCACGAATTGCCCAGCGGGGATAGCAAAATTGAGTGACCGTAAGACGTTATTTCCCCTAAAGCCTTTTATCACGCCCTCTAATTGAATTGGGATCCCCGTATTGGCTGCAAAACATTGTGTTTTCGTTATCATGCTGTGACCTCTTTTTTATGCCATTTGGGATGCCATTGAAGTAGAACCCTTTCGAGTAAATAGGTGAGTGTATCGGCTGTTTTTCCTAATAAGGCGTAAATAATTAAGGTGAAAACCACGATATCCGTTCTTAAAAACTCGCGAGCGTTCATCGCTAAGTAGCCGATCCCCGCATTAGCCGAAATCGTCTCTGCAACAATTAATGTCAGCCACATCAAGCCCAATGAAAAACGTACCCCTACAAATATTGCAGGTAGTGCTCCCGGGAAAATAACATGGCGAAATAGGCTATAACCGTGTAAACCATAGCTTTTTGCCATTTCAATTAATTTATGGTCGAGATGTTTAATACCATGCAACGTATTCAAATAAATTGGGAAAAAGGTTCCTAGTGCGACAAGAAATATTTTTGCCGATTCATCAATACCAAACCAAAGGATCACCAAGGGAATTAGTGCTAAATGGGGCACATTACGGATCATTTGAATGGAACTATCTAATAAGAGTTCACCTAATCGAGAAAGTCCTGTTATTAATCCCAATATTAATCCGATTGAGCTGCCAATAATAAATCCAATGCCCGCACGTAATGCACTAATTCCTAAGTTCTCCCAAAGTTCACCATTTTTTATAAGGTTCCACCCCGCACTAAAAACTTGTAGAGGCTCAGGTAATATTCGGCTCGAAAGCCAACCTGTACTGACTGAAAATTGCCAAACGATTAATAAACTCAGTGGCACTAACCAACTCAAAATAACAATACGTGAGTAGCCCATACTTAAAGCCTCATTTCATTGATTAATGGTAATTGAGTCTGATAGTTAATATGCTGAAAATAATTTTTATTTAACGTGTGATAAAAAGTCTGTAAATTACTATTTAGTCGCTCAATTATTTCTTGGGAAATAAGATATTGATGCGTATTTTCTGAATACTGAAAATGCTGGTCACTGGTATAGATGCCACTAATAATCTCTTCTGCTTTCAATGCGGTAAGTAATGGTTTAAAGGCATAATCTAATGCTAGCTGATGATGTTCACTCCCCCCTGTCATGATGGGTAATACTGTTTTATGTAATAAAGAGCGTTGAGGTAATAGGTCTATCACGGCTTTAAGTACGCCGCTGTATGAGGATTGGTAAACCGGCGACGCAATAATAATACCGTCAGCTTCTTTGACTTGTTGGATAAACTTTTGAATTTGTGCATGTTGATATTTACCCTGTAACAGCACACTCGCATCAAATTCATTCACACTTATCCGTTGAATTATCAAATTAAACTGACTCAGCCATTGTTGAGCATAATCAAGCAATGCTGATGAACGCGACTTTAGCGCGGGGCTACCTGAAATGATTAAGACATTCATATTTATCTCGCATTAAGAACTAACCGTCCTTAATCTTTATCGAGTTACTCTGATAAACAGAAATAATTATTTGTTCTTAGTCAGAACATATTTATCATAAGCATATTTATTTATATCTAATAACAAATAATAAATTCCATAAAATAAATCGCCTAACCCTATTTTTGATAGCAGCATTCAACAAAATAAAACTATTTTTATACTTATTATTATCCAGTTATCAGGGGATTATTATTTTTTAGTCAACTATTTAACTTTGCCTATTATTTATTTTAGCCATCGCTGAATTAAAGCTTATACTTCCCAATAGCATTATTTTTATTCCTCTATTATTATCTATGCAAAGCAAACCGTCGCGACGGTATCTATTTCATTCAGCTTAAAATAAAGAGAATATCGATGACAAGAAAATTTTTAGTTTATGGTGTCAGTAAAGGGTTGGGAAAAGCATTAATTGAAGGTATTCCTACCGCACAAGATACTATTTATGGCGTTTCTCGCTCTATGCCTTCTTTCTCCAATAACAATTTTCATTGGATCCAAGCTGATTTATCGGAAACGAATTCTGTACAAACCGTAAAGAGCACCCTGCAAGATAGCCCGATTGACTGCCTAATTTATAATGTCGGCATTTGGGAAAAATATGCGTTCACCGACGATTATCGATTTGAATCAACGGATGATGTTGAACTGCTCACGATGATCCAAACCAATATCAGTGCCTGTATCTTGCACCTCAAGGCAATGTTGCCTAATTTACGACTTGGCCAAAATAGCAAAATCATCTTAATTGGCTCAACGTGGGGATTAGATAACCATAACGGTCATGAAGTGGCTTTTTCTGCCTCAAAGTATGCACTACGCGGTATTGTTCACTCGCTAAGGGAGACATTACGCCAAGATAAAATAGCTATTTCTGTGATTAATCTCGGTTATTTAGCAACGGAATACCCCCTATCAGTGCCTGTCGATGACGTTATTTCACGCACTGAAGGTGCATTAATCCCCTTGCAAGACGTCCTTAATGCCGTCAAGTTTATTTTAAGTACGAGTAACGCAACTTGTGTAAAAGAGATTACGATGCCTGCGATGTTAGATGAAAACGTCTAACATCACGCCATGCAAGAAAGTGATATGATGAAGGGGTTTTACCCCCCCTTCATTAAATCGCGTGTTAAATCTTGCTTTCACTCGCCATCGTCAGTTCGGCAATAAGATGCTTCACATAATCAACCACGACCTCACTAGCCAAACCATAATGTTTTTCTTCAAATTCACTCTCAACCTGACTTGGCTCTAAATTTAGCTCGACAGTATGTGCACCATTTAGCCTTGCCTCATGCACAAAACCTGCCGCAGGATAGACGTGACCAGACGTGCCAATTGCGATAAAGAGTGTCGCATTCTCAATAGCCTGATAAATTTCATCCATACCTAATGGCATCTCACCAAACCAAACTATATGCGGCCTTAGCGGTTGAGGAAATTGGCAACAATGGCAGCGTTCATCTGTGGATAAATCCCCTTTCCACTCTAATACCTGATTTGACCAACTACACCGGACTTTTAATAACTCACCGTGCATATGAATAATACGCTTACTACCCGCACGCTCATGTAAGTTGTCGATATTTTGAGTCACTAGCAGAAAATTATCCCCTAACAAATCTTCTAATTGCGCTAAAGCATAATGTGCAGGGTTTGGTTTAATATTCTCTTGTTGAAGTTGGCGGCGGCGTTCATTATAAAAACGCTGCACTAATTGTGGGTCACGAGCAAACCCTTCCGGTGTTGCCACATCTTCAACGCGGTGTTCTTCCCATAAACCATCCGAAGAACGAAAAGTTTGAATGCCTGATTCAGCAGAAATACCCGCCCCAGTTAGTACGACGACTTTCACATTTTTCATATTGGTTATTCTATTTTCACTGTAAAAAAAACGATCGCGAGCTCGTTGACGACGTAACATTTTAATTTTTTTAAGTTTCTTTAGCCTATGACGAAATCGCAACATCAATAAATACCTTTTTCTTCCATGTTGTTATCGCCGCGAGTTTTATACCTTACTCGCAATGATCATAATCGTTACCCAAACCTAATTCGAATGTCAGTATAACGCAACAAATAACAAAAGGAATTGTGAGGCTAAATGTTTATCTATCACTTATCTTAAACGCCACTAAACCATAATAATACGTTTTTCTCAGTGATTATATCTTCATAACCAAACTAAATATCGCAGTCTGAATTTAGACTCGCTAAAATAGACGAGTTTACTTTTAACACGATTAATTCATCACACAGTAAAAGGTTTATATGGAAAAATTGTTTGAAAAGACGCTGTATGCATCACGTTGGTTACTTGCCCCTATCTACTTTGGCCTATCACTGACTCTATTTGCATTAACGATTAAGTTCTTTCAAGAACTATGGCATGTGATCCCCAATATTTTCTCAATCCCTGAGGCAGATTTAATTCTGATACTATTATCATTAATTGATATGGCGTTAGTCGGTGGTTTACTCGTAATGGTGATGTTTTCAGGCTATGAGAACTTTGTTTCCCAGCTCAATATCCCTGAGAATAGCGAAAAATTGGGTTGGTTAGGTAAGATGGATGCAACCTCATTAAAAAATAAAGTAGCTGCTTCTATCGTAGCCATTTCATCAATCCATTTGTTAAAAGTTTTTATGAACTCACAGAATATCCCTGATAACAAATTAATGTGGTATGTCATTATCCATTTAACATTTGTTTTATCCGCATTTGTGATGGGTTACCTTGATCAATCTATTATGAAAAAAAGCAAATAGCACATCTAAATCGGAGGGAAAGACTATTTTTCCCTCTTTTTATAAGTTGTACTCTTTCGCATTTAAATACCTGCATTGTTCCACAGCTTAGAAGAAAATACCTTGCCCCATAAATAAAACTAGGAATTACCATGAGTGAACATTTTGTTGGTCAATATGAAGCCGAAATTAAATTTAGATTGCCTGACCCAAACCGTTTTTTACAACGGATCATGGCTGATGGCGCTGAAGTCTTTACGGAAAATAATACGGAAAAAGATGACTTTTTTGATATGCCTGATGGTCAGCTTGCGCAGCAAGGAATAAGTCTGTCAGTCCGTGAAATGTTCCCTTCAGGCATTAAATTATGGATAGTCAAAGGCCCTGGCAGTTCAGAATGTAAAGCGATTAATATTGAAGATTGTGCTCACGTCAAAAATATGCTGACAACACTTGGTTATCAATGCTATTTCGCCACCAGCAAACAACGTAGCATCTATTTTCTTGGCGATGTACATATCACTATTGATTATTTAGAGGATATTGGCTGGTTTGCTGAATTTGCCATAATGACAGACACGCTTTCACTGCTCCCTCAACTCACACAACAGTTGATGTCTCTCGCTCAGCAATATGATTTCAATGACACATTGATAGAAACGCGCAGTTATAAGCAGATACAACTTGCGCGTCGCAATGGGGAGCAATAAAACAAGCTGGGTAACGATAGGCTACCCAGTTAGTTATCATTGACCACTCAGGATACGAGCTGGGTCAAGTTTACTTGCTCGGCGTGCAGGATACCAACTTGCCAACAAACTTAATACTACCGTTGTCAGCAACACATACACCACATCTAATAGGTGCAATTGAGAAGGAAGGAAGTCGATAAAATAGACATCGCCAGACAAGATAGGATGCCCGATAACATACTCAAGTCCTTTGATTATGGTGGTTAAATTTAATGAAACAACCACGCCAAGTATTGCCCCTATTAAGGAGCCAACGAGTCCACTTAGCAAACCATACCACAAAAAAATCGCCCGAATTTGCCTGTCTTTAGCACCAAGTGTCCGCAATACAGCAATATCACTACTCTTATCTTTGACCGCCATGACCAACGTAGACACGATATTAAAACAAGCAACCCCTATCACGAGGATCATAGCCAAGTACATGATACTACGTACCATCTGAATATCGTTATACATATAGCCGTAGTCGCCAATCCAACTTTTCACAACCACATGATGCATGGTTTTCAGGCCCGCGTCATAAACAACTTTATCCGCATTAAATGGATTATCGGCTTTTATTTCAAACCCTGTAATGCCATCACCATAGCCTAAATACGCTTGCGCATCGGCAATAGGGATCAGCGCTAATTGGTGATCTAATAGCCCACTTAAACGAAAAACACCTGAAACTTGAACACGGATCCGTTTAGGTTGTTGGATTTTTAAACTCGCATCTGTATTGGGGATCATGATGGTTACCCAATCCCCAACTTTAACATTCAGTGAGTCAGCAACACCTTGCCCTAAAATAATCGATTGTTTCCCTGCTTTAAAATCTTTCCACGCATCATCGAGTACAAATTTAGGCAATGCACTGACTTCTGACTCGGTTTTCGGCGAAACCCCCATAACCTGTATTGCTTTGAGATTAGCTCCGCGCTCCAGCAAGCCAGTAAACCCAACATACGGGCTCACTGCTTTGACCCCGGGAGTATTGCGGATCACATTCTCAGCATATTGCCAATCTTGATATGGGGCTTTCACCGCATAGATTTGCCCATGTGGCACCACCGATAAAACGCGATTTTCAAGTTCGCGCTCAAACCCATTCATGGCGCTCAAACCTATAATCAAGACGGCCACACCTAAAACAATACCAAGTGTTGAAACGATAGAAACCAGTGATACCATCCCTGTACGGCGGCGACCACGGCTAAACCGTAACGCTGTAAGTAAAGTCAGCGGTAATCCAGACATTACACTGCCCCCAGTGTGATATCTTGTTGAAGGTGCCCGTCACGCATCTCAAGTTGGCGCGATAAACGATGCGCTAGCTTCATATCATGAGTCACCACCAAGAATGCTGTGCCTTGGGTTTTATTTAACTCACCGAGTAACTCAAAAATCGCATCTGCATTACGTAAATCAAGGTTCCCTGTTGGCTCATCCGCAAGTACCAATGCAGGCTGATTAACTAATGCTCGAGCAATCGCCACACGCTGCCGCTCACCACCAGAAAGCTCGGATGGCCTATGCCCTGAACGGTGGGCTAAACCAACCGCATCCAGCATTTTAGTCGCTCTATCAAAGGCTTCTGATTTATTCATACCACCAATCAGTAATGGCATAGCCACATTTTCTAATGCCGTGAAATCGGGTAATAAGTGGTGAAACTGATAAATAAACCCCAAATCTTTGTTACGGATGGTGGCACGCTGATCCGATGAGAGGCGGTTAATATGTTGCCCCCGAAAAATCACCTCGCCTTCAGACGGGGTGTCAAGGCCACCTAATAGGTGCAGTAAGGTACTTTTCCCGGAGCCTGAACTACCAACAATTGCCATCATTTCGCTTTCATTAATCGAAAAACAGACATCTTTTAATACTTGCGTCGACAATGCGCCTTCCTGATAGACCTTGCTTAAATGTTCACAGATAAGAAGTGGTTGTTTATTCATAACGTAACGCCTCAGCAGGTTGCACAGCCGCCGCACGCCAAGAAGGATAAAGCGTCGCAAGCAGCGAAATGAGCATTGCGGATACCGCAATAATTAAAATACCATAAAAATCAAGTACAATGGGTAAGTGGACCCCTTTTGGCAACATGCCAAATAGCGGCATCAAGAAATTCAATTGGCTGGAAATTAACATACCAAGCAGTGAGCCTATTAATGCGCCAATAATCCCCGCACCTGCCCCTTGGATCATAAAAATCGCCAAAATGCGCCCACGCTTTAAACCTAACGTTTTTAAAATGGCCACCTCAGCTTGCTTTTCCATAACTAATAAAGAGAGTGAAGTAATAATATTGAAAGCCGCGACAGCAATGATGAGGCTGAGCAACAGACCCATCATATTTTTTTCCATTTTGACCGCTTGAAAAAACTCACCTTTGCGTTCACGCCAATCGGTCCAAATCAGTCCGTCAGGTAAATTTTGTTGGCTCAACGTATCGACCTTTAACGGTTCATTCAGAAATAACCGCCAGCCTGTAATATGCCCTGCGGGATAGCGCATCATCCTAGCAGCATCATTTTGCGCAACAATCAGTTCGCTGGCATCGGCCTCACCATTGGTTTGGAACACCCCCGCCACCGTGAATAAACGTTGGCTAGGAATACGCCCCATTGGCGTAAGCTGACTGACTCCAGGGATAATCAAACGAACTTCATCGCCACGCTTTAAACCTAAATTTTCCGCCAGCTTATTCCCCAAGAAGACACGATATTGCCCCTCGACTAATTCTGAGCGCTGCCCGTCAATCAAGTTATCTAATAGTGGTGATCGTTCGTCAGAAGTGATGCCAAGCATCATGCCTACCCCGACATTCGAGCGGCTTTGCAAAACAACATCCGACTGCACAAGCGGTGCAATATGAGAAACACCTTGCAGGCCCTGTAGATCTGCAATGGGGTATTTTTGTGGGTCAATATGCCCCGTTGCCGACGTTAAAACGGCCTGCGGCATATAAGAGAGTATGCTATCTTGTAACGATCGTTCGAATCCATTCATGACGGAGGTCACGGTGATCAATGCCGCAACCCCTAGCGTGATACCAATGGCTGATAAACTGGATACAAAACGGCCGAATTTGTCGACAGCTCGTCCGCGCATGTAACGCAGACCTATAAATATTGAGACAGATTGAGACATGAAATCTGTAACGCCCCTGTTGCCAAAGCGAAGTGTTCAGCGATAATAAAGGGTACGAATGATGAATGGAACCACCCGGCCCCGGTTTTGTGGATTTTTTTCTTATTGGCACGGCCTGTTTGTCTTACTTTCAGACAATTGTACGGGGTAAAACAGGTCGTTTAGCCATTATGCTTTGAGAAACCGAATATTTTTATGTCTTCAAAATTTCGTTATGAACTTCCTACACGCGGTGGTGATGTCCGTCATCTTGGATGCTTGATTGGGGCCGCGGGTGCACTTGAATGTGCAGAGATGATAGAGCGTCATCAAGGGCCTGTGGTCATTATCACAAGAGACATGCAAAACACCTTACGTCTCCGCGATGAAATTCAACAGTTTACGCAACTGCCAATTGAAACATTGTCCGACTGGGAAACCTTGCCTTACGATAACTTTTCACCACATCAAGAAATTATTTCACACCGTTTATCAACACTGTATCGCTTACCTACTATGCAAAAAGGGGTTTTGATCCTTCCGGTCAACACCTTAATGCAGAAGGTTTGCCCATCTGAATTTCTGGCTAGCCATGCACTTGTGATGGCTAAAGGTGACAAACTTTCGCGCGATAACTTGCGCGACGAGCTAGATAAGGCAGGCTATCGCCATGTTGAACAAGTTTTGGAACACGGGGAATACGCTACACGTGGCGCATTATTAGACCTGTACCCAATGGGGAGCGCACTCCCTTACCGAATTGATTTCTTTGATGACGAAATTGATAGTCTGCGTACCTTTGATGTCGATAGCCAAAGAACGCTTGAAGAAGTTGAGAGCATCAACCTGTTGCCTGCACACGAGTTTCCAACAGACAAAGATGCCATCGAACGCTTCCGTAGCCAGTGGCGTGAACGATTCGAAGTCAGGCGCGACCCTGAACATATCTATCAACAAGTCAGCAAAAAAACACTTCCCACAGGGATTGAATACTGGCAACCGCTCTTTTTTAGTCAACCTTTGCCATCGCTATTTGACTATCTACCAACAAATACGCTGTTTATCTCACAGCATTATCAAGAAGCTGCCGAACGTTTCCAAAGTGATACCCAACAACGTTTCGAAAGCCGCGGTGTTGACCCGATGCGCCCCTTGTTGCCACCGACAGATTTATGGCTGACCGTCGAGCAACTCAATCAGGCATTAAAAAAATGGCCGCGAGTACAGCTGTCTGTTGAAAAATTAGCCGATAAGGCAGCTAACACTAATTTAGATTACCTACCGTTGCCAGATATCGGTACACAAGGGCAAAGTAAACAGCCGCTTGAAAAATTGCGTCAATTTGTTGAACATTTTGATGGCACCGTCATTTTCTCTGTTGAAAGTGAAGGCCGGCGCGAGACAGTCACTGAGTTACTGGGAAGGATCAAAATTCGCCCTGAGACTATTAGTCACTACTCCAGCCCAGTAAGCAACCGTTTTGCCATCATGATCGGGGCTGCTGAACACGGTTTTATTCAATCAGTACAACACCGTGCGTTGATATGTGAAAGTGATTTATTAGGGGAACGTGTTGTTCGTCGCCGCACAGATAACCGCCGAACTATCAATACTGATACGCTGATCCGTAACTTAGCCGAACTACGTCCTGGGCAGCCAGTTGTTCATATTGAGCACGGAGTGGGTCGTTACCAAGGATTAACAACACTTGAAGCAGGTGGAATTAAAGCGGAATATTTGATTTTGACCTATGCGGGTAACGACAAGCTATATGTTCCTGTCTCATCCTTGCATCTTATCAGCCGTTACTCCGGTGGTGCAGATGAAAATGCCCCGCTACACCGCCTTGGTAGCGATAGTTGGGGGAAAGCGCGACATAAAGCCGCAGAAAAAGTCCGTGATGTCGCGGCTGAACTACTTGATATCTATGCTCAGCGAGCCGCCAAACCCGGCTTTGCCTTTAAACATGACAAAGAGCAGTACCAAGAGTTTTGTCAAGGCTTCCCTTTTGAAACGACCCCCGATCAAGAGCAGGCAATTAATGCCGTGCTTAGCGATATGTGTCAACCTATCGCAATGGATCGCCTTGTGTGCGGTGATGTCGGTTTCGGTAAAACCGAAGTCGCTATGAGAGCAGCTTTCTTAGCCATCAATAATAATAAACAGGTTGCGGTGCTTGTGCCTACCACTTTGCTGGCTCAACAACATTTCGATAATTTCCGTGACCGTTTCGCAAATTGGCCGGTAAGAATTGAAATGCTCTCTCGTTTCAAAACCGCCAAAGAGCAGCAACAGATACTCGAAGAAACCGCTCAAGGGAAAGTCGATATTTTGATTGGTACCCACAAGTTACTGCAAAGTGACTTAGTGTGGCATGACTTAGGGTTGCTCGTGGTCGATGAAGAGCACCGTTTTGGTGTCCGTCATAAAGAGCGTATTAAGGCTATGCGTGCGGATGTGGATATTTTAACGCTCACCGCAACCCCTATCCCTCGTACACTCAATATGGCCATGAGTGGCATGCGGGATCTGTCGATTATCGCAACGCCTCCTGCTCGCCGTTTAGCCGTGAAAACCTTTGTACGCCAATATGATGACCTTGTGGTTCGTGAAGCCATTTTGCGTGAAACATTACGTGGAGGCCAAGTTTATTATCTCTACAACGATGTTGAAAATATTGAAAAAGCCAAAAAACGTCTGGAAGAATTAGTACCAGAAGCGCGCTTTGTGGTCGGTCATGGGCAAATGCGTGAGCGCGAACTGGAGCGTGTGATGACCGATTTCCACCATCAACGCTTCAATGTCCTGATTTGTACGACCATCATTGAAACGGGTATCGATATTCCAACAGCGAATACCATCATTATTGAACGTGCAGACCATTTTGGCTTAGCGCAGCTACACCAGCTACGAGGTCGTGTAGGCCGCTCTCATCATCAAGCCTATGCCTATTTATTAACGCCACATCCAAAAGCGATGACTGCTGACGCACATAAACGTTTAGAAGCTATCTCTTCCCTTGAAGATCTTGGTGCGGGATTTGCCCTTGCCACTCATGATTTGGAAATTCGGGGTGCAGGAGAATTGCTCGGTGAAGATCAAAGCGGGCAGATGACGACGATCGGATTTACGCTGTATATGGAGTTACTGGAAAGCGCGGTAGAGGCATTAAAAGATGGGCGTGAGCCTTCATTAGAGGACTTAGTTAATCAGCAAACAGAAGTTGAACTGCGCATGCCCGTGCTGCTTCCCGACGATTACATTCATGATGTTAATATTCGTTTATCGTTCTATAAGCGTATCGCCAGTGCTCATAATGAAGATGAGTTAAATGATCTTCGTACTGAGCTGGTTGACCGTTTTGGCACATTACCCGATGCTGGACGTTTCTTACTTGCCAGCGCCGCTATCAGGCTCGAAGCGGAAAAATTAGGTATCAAGCGAATTGAAGCTCATGAGCAAGGTGGATTTATTGAATTTGGTGAAAAACATAAAGTCTCGCCAAACTTCTTAATCAGTCTATTACAAAATCAACCGAAAACCTTCCGCCTCGATGGTCCTGTAAGGTTGAAATTTGTGCATGACCTCAGCGAGCGCGTGACACGCATTGAGTTTATCAAACAGTTGTTGCGTGACTGTGCGGATAACTTACTAGAAGCATAATCTATGATGCGTTAGAACAAATGAAAAGCCCCAGCCACATAATAATGTCACTGGGGCTTTTCCGCTCATTTTTATTCAAAATAAGCGTAGGTGTTTTTTCCCGCATAAATCTCTACGGCATTATTCATATTCAGCGAGTTTCGGCTAGCTTCATCAAGTTTGACGCAATAAAACGGCACTAATGCATCAGTCTGGTTACGTGCCGCTTTACAAAGTTGACTACTAGAGGTACTTAAATCTAATCGCCCATTTTCATCAAGGGGGATAAATAGCCCTGGATCATAAACGGTGCGTACTTTGCCTAGGGTATTACCAATACGGTATACCACATCATAACCCACAATAATTTGTTCTACTTTTTCTGTTACTATGCATTTACGATTGTCACGTTCAAGTAGTGATGATAAGGAGTCCTTTTGGAGTGCCTCAATCATAAATACCATCTTACATTCACTTTGAGCTGGGTGATAGCGCGATAGATATTCCTGATTAAATCCATCAAATATCCCCATAACTGAACAATTCTCCTGTTCAATCAGCCGATGCGATTTTATTGGCTCTATCGAAATTACCGTCGCCAACCGACTTTCATCCTTGGAGAAACGCAGCGAAGTTATTGATACAATAATAATAAGGCAAATAACTATTGCTGCTAATAACACCTTATATGTTAGCTTCATAGGCTGCCCTTATTAATGACAATGTTAGTGAATAGTCCCATTGTAACTTTTCGCTTTAATAATTCGATAGTTACTGGCAAAACAATCAAAAGATTTAGAGTTTTCTTAATCAAGAACAAGTCAATAAAAATTTAACTTACTCCTGTTGGTTGTTAAGTCAATAAATTAAATTTTAATCTATTTTCACATATTGATTACGATCAATTTTTGGTAATTATAATTATAAAAAAGTCTTTTTTACACTTATTTTAAGTAATAACACGAAGATATCTTTTTATTAATTTCTATCAATTTCCCCCTTTATTTTTTTATTTCTCATTCAATGAATGCAAACGACCTTTTTAATTTTCACCAGAGAACATGACTAGCATTTTTTATATTACCTTTTCTTACCTACAGCTTTAACATGATTTCACCCCATTTCTACTTACCTAACGGTAACGCCCATTGAGAGCGGTTTTAGGTGACACTATGAGGTTGATACTCGCATGACTCAACGGATACTTTTATAATTTTATATAAAACAAAAATTCCACATAATAGAAGGTAGCAACTGCCAATAATAAGTATATTAGCTTATAAGCTAATCCAGAATTTAATTAAAATGGCATATTTAAATTAATGCCGCTTCATATCAGGCATCTTTATAGTGTACCTCCTATAATGTATTTAATCGTTGGGGTTCGCTCAAAATAGTTTATTCATAAATAATCAATCAATTGATTAAAGTTTATATTTAAAAATACTTATAAAAAATCCCCGTTTAATGAAAAACGAGGATTTTTCCTATTTATTGCGACTGACTAAAACGTTAGTGAAGTTTTAATTTCGGACGAATAATGCGGTTAATACTTCCGACTAACATCATTAACCCTGTTTTCACATAGCCATGAAGCGCAATTTGGTGCATTCGATACAATGAGATATACACAAAACGTGCAATACGCCCTTCCACCATCATATCCCCACGCATCAAGTTACCCATTAAGCTACCCACGGTACTAAAACGCGATAAAGAGACTAAAGAGCCATGGTCTTTATAGATATAATCTTTTAGTGGCTTATCTTTTATCATCGCCAAAATATTATCATAACAGCGGCTCGCCATTTGGTGTGCAGATTGCGCTCTAGGTGGCACAAAACCACCGTCAGGCTTAGCGCATGAGGCACAGTCACCAATCGCAAAAATGGTATCATCGCGGGTTGTCTGTAATGTCGACTTAACGACCAACTGATTGATACGATTCGTTTCTAACCCCGCAATCTCTTTCATAAAATCAGGTGCCTTGATACCGGCTGCCCATACCATTAAGTCAGCACGAATTTTCTCACCCTCTTTTGTATTCAAGCCATCGTCATCAGCGCTGGTCACCATCGTTTTAGTTAGCACTTTTACACCTAACTTATTTAACTCTTGATGTGCTGCCGCAGAAATACGTGGTGGTAATGCAGGCAGAATACGTTCACCGGCTTCGACTAATGTCACATTTAACGCGTCAGTATCTAATCCTTTAAATCCATAACTGGTTAGCTGCTCTACCGCGTTATACAACTCAGCCGACAACTCAACACCTGTAGCTCCAGCTCCAACAATCGCAATATTCACTTTCTCTTCTGCATTGTCGCGAACAGAATAACGTAAAAATAGATTAAGCATTTCATCGTGGAATCGATGGGCTTGTTGCGGATTATCTAAGAAAATACAATGCTCTTTAACACCCGGCGTACCAAAATCATTTGAAGTACTACCTAGTGCCATGACTAAAATGTCATAATCAATTTCACGCTCAGGAACCAATAACTCTGCGTTTTTATCCCGTAATTCACCCAAAATGATCTTTTTATTGTCACGGTCGATTTGTGTCAAAGAGCCTAATTGGAAGTTAAATGCGTTGTGACGAGCATGGGCAAGATAGCTCAAGGCATCCACACCATCATCTAAAGAGCCTGTTGCTACTTCATGTAACAGAGGTTTCCATAAATGACTTGGATTACGATCCACTAAAGTGATTTCTGCACGTTTTTTACGCCCTAATTTACGACCTAGTCGTGTTGCTAGCTCTAAGCCGCCAGCACCACCACCGACAATCACAATTTTTGGTTGAGAAAAGGCCATATTTCCCTCATTGCAAAATAAATTAATGTTATTTAAGCCTTATTCGAAATAAAAAACTTAAATAACATTAATCACCACTTATAAGACCAAAAGTTTGTTGAGGATAACATGCTTGGTCATTTGGTCATACCAAATATTGATGTATATCAAATTAATTGATTAATATGACAGCGATCACAAAAAAGTGTGATTCGTTAGCAAAATGAAACGAGTCAGCTTGCATAGATTGATATTAATCAATATTTGAGCCAATTTCCAATCTATTTGATAATGAGAATCAGTTGTTATTGGTAGTCAATATATGTGGACTTAAGGGGGCCATGACAGCTTATTGTTCACTAAGGGCTTACAAAAAAAGCGGAATAGTGTAAATTTTGTAGAGAAAACAACCCATATTAGAGATCATCATTTGGCTATTTTTGGCTAGCTTCTCTGATAAATCTCTCGGTTTTTATCATTTCGGCGGTAAACGACATCGTTCTTGTTGAAAGGCATAATTAATGAAATTTATTTTATATCAAATCATTACTAGCATTGTATCGAGCATTATTTGTATCTATCATCTTGTTACACTCTATCTTATCTTTTCCTCTTTGCCTTTTGAGCTGTCCAGTGGTTATTTTTTAATAACTAAAATAACGATAATATTTCTTTCATTATACGTGACCGTTATTAATGAAGTGGCGAGACGGAACAAACGCTGGGAGTTTTGTGTTAATTTATTTAAATATAAAAAACAAAATAATATTCAACGAATTGATTTATTTATTCTTTTTTCATTTTCACTTGTCATCACCTACATCGTTACTCTACTGTTTAGTTTGCTACTCATCTTACTCATTCGCCTAAATCCAACCTTCTTGGAAAACCTCAATATTTGGATGTTACATATGACGATCACCGTCATTAAATATGCAACTTTATTGCTATGTTTAATCCCTTTATATAAAGCATTTATCGCCTATAAAAAGCAAAAAAACGATAAGTGAGACATTGTAGCGAAGAGATATCACTTTACCTCTTCGCACTTAAAAGCACGCTATGTCATCCCCATTAACTTTTTATACTGCTTGATCACTTAAATAAATCAATAACACAACTAAATTAAGTGACACTTTCTATTTACCAACGATTAATATTTCCCCAATCCGCTATAAATACCACTAACAAAACGGCTTTCATGATAACTTTTCAAACTTAAAATTCTCCTAAAGTGATAACTGCAACGCTTGATTCAGAATATTTACCTTTAGTTAGGTCATATAATAAAACTTAATAATAACTAAGCATTCTGATATAAGTGAAAAAAATGTCTGAGAACACAAGCAATCCTATTGATTTACTTATCAATAACCCGCAACCCTATGCGCCAGAAAGTATTGATGATGCGTTATTTTCAGCCGCAATGAAACAAGCTGATACCTGGCATTTAAACCGTAATGTTAATTATGCAAAGTTATGGGAAACAGAAGCCAACCCTCTGATCCCTATTAATTTGTTTAAAACCATGGATTTGGCGACAAATACCCAGCTTGATGGTATATGGTTAAATAGTTCAGGTACTGGGCAACATGGGAAAACACGCGTTTTCTTTGACAATCTCAGTTTAAAACGTATTGAAACGGCTATGGTGCAAATTTTTTTGCATAATCATTTGATTTCAACCACACCTTCTCGCTTTTTAATGTTATCTCCTGATCCCGCCACAGGTGAGCATGCAGGTTATGCCACTGCCTTTTTAAAGTTCACCCAATGTGCCCCAATACAAGAGCTTGTTTTTACTGTGTCAGAGCAAGGTCAATTTGATAGTGAGTTAGCGTGGTCTACACTCAAACGCTGGGCTAATGATCCTGCCCCTATCTATATTTTAGGCTTAACACTGTTTTTTGAATTTTTATGCCTAAAACGCCCTGAACCATTTACCTTGAAATCACCGATAAAAGGCTTAACCGGCGGTGGTTGGAAAGGGATGACAAAACAACTTGAACGCCCTGAGATTATTCAAGGTTTGCAACACGTTTTACAAGCGCCTAGCGTCGATATTCGCGATATTTATGGTATGACTGAACATCCTCTTCACTACATTAGTTGTCCTGAAGGTCATTTTCATCTCCCTGCTTATTCACGTTTTTCAATCATGGCTGAAGATGGGAGCCATGCACCAGAAAATAAAAATGGACTCATTGTACTTGAAAGCCCTCTGTTTGCCTCAATACCTTCACATCGCTTATTAACGCAAGATCTGGGTTGTTGGGGCAATAATTGTGCCTGTGGTCAACCGCTACCCTTCCTGCGCTATCTAGGACGAGCATCTACCCCAGAGGGCACCTGTGCGGCACAAGTAAAATGAAAAACTCACTACAAACGCGTGTAAATAAAATCAAACTGTGCCTAACAACTTTGCGTGAAGCTAATTGGTCGTTTTCGGAAGATGAAAATACGCAACAATTTTGTTTATCGCGTTTGGAGCGTCTGACTGAAAATCAGTTATTGGAACAAAAGATCCATCGTGAATTAGGTGGAAAATATTGGCATGCACCGAAGCGTTTGCTGATTATTGTTTCTGAAAAAGATCCATTAGGTACACTAGAAGCGCTATGTGCCGCTTACCTTATTGGCAGTAAAATTCGCCTGAAAGCCCGCATATCAATCAATTATTTGCAACAGGTTAAACGCATTCTGTCACTTGATGATGAGGAGTGTGAAATCATTGATTGGCAAAGTCATTTACAAAATGATCAGCAGATACTCTCTGGCGTCGATACGGTCTTACTCGCAGGGGGCGAGGCATTAATCCAACACTATCGCCAAATCACACCGCCACATATCAAATTGGTCGAACTAGGGCCAAAAATCAGTGGCATGGCAATCATTGGCAAGCAACTTCCTGCAATTGAATTGATTTTGTACGATATCGCCCTTTTTCATCAACAAGTCTGTAGCTCACCTCGATTCATTTTGTTGGATAACCCCTTAGCGGCAGAAGCGCTTTATCATCAACTGATAACCACACTTGATCACCTTCCCATTTTGTCTGACAACCTACGCTTACAAGGCATATCGCAATTTCGCGAACATCGGTTCACTTATTCGCTATCCGCTCCCGATAAGCCGAGTGTTTACAGTGAAAAAACAGGCTGGGGAGTCACTTATCAAACAGAGTTTGCCCCTCAAGCATGGTTAACTCAGGGCTTTCAACTCGTCGTTGCTTCTATCGAAGATAGCCTAAAACAAGCGCAAACACTTTGGCCTGGGCGCCTACAGACCCTTGGTTATTTTGGCGATTTAGATTCTTTGTCATTACAACAATACAGTTTTACCCGTTATTGCCCAATTGGTCGCATGCACCAGCGCCCTATTCATGCGCCGCATGATGGCTTTTTCATGCTATCTGCCCTCGTTAACTTTATCAGTAAGGAAGAAAATGGCGATAAATAACCGCAACCTATTAATTACTGGTGGAACTGGGTTTATTGGCTCTCATCTGCTGCATAAGCTTGCTGAACAAGGTCATAATTTAACTGTATTATCTCGAAATCCACAAAATCGTGTGATTCCCTATCGCCCTAAATTACCTGAAAAGGTGAACGTGGTGATTGGTGATATTTTGCAACCTCAAAGCTTAAAACAAGCATTGGCAGGGCAAGATGCCGTGATCCACCTTGCTGCGGATTACCGTGTCGGTTTAGCGCCAACCCGCCAAGCACGGCAGCATATGTATCAAACTAATGTCATCGGCACCTCAAACCTGTTAGCAGCGGCTCAAGATGCTGATATTTCAAAAATCGTTTATATGAGCTCAACCGCTGCTTTAGGCGAAACCCAAGGCGCATTACTTGATGAATCTCACCGGCACAATGGCATCTTTCGTAGTTATTACGAAGAAACAAAACATATTGCACACGAATTGGTTGTAAGACAGCAATGCCAAGGCGCTCCTATCAATATTGCCATCAGTGGTGGGGTATTTGGTTTAGGTGATAACAGCGTATTAGCCCAGACCGTAAACGCCTTTTTACTTGGAAAAATCCCTTTTCAAATCGCAACGACAAGCACATTTCAGCTTTGTCATGTGTCACATGTTTGTGATGGACTCATCACACTACTATCACCGGAAATTGTTCGCCAAAACTATATCTTGGCTGGCGAGACTTTCTCTATGCCCGAACTTTTTCAGATGTTAAGCCATTTTTGTGGCAGACCTTCTTTACCTGCTAAAAAGGTTTCTTCACTGAAAATACCTGCTTGGTTAATGGATAAACTCGCCAGCCTTGGGCTGACAATGCCGTTATCTTGCGAAGCGCTTCATATAATGGATGGCAGTTCCTACACTTATTCTTCCTATAAGGCCCAACAACAATTAGGTTGGAGTGCAGGCTATCCAAAAGAAGAGTTTATCGAATACGTATCACACCTCGCGACTCAATTGTCATCTGCTAAAAAGGATGTAGCATGAAAACCAAACATCTCTCATGCCAATGGGGGCACGTCACTCTATCCCTCGAATCAGCACAATTACTTTCCGTTAAAGGGAATAGCGATAATGCAGTTTTTTTTGGTCAAGGTTATGGCACCGCTAAACTACGTTTATGGCAACTCGATTTATCCCGCCGTGTCGCCAGTGGTCGCTTATCTGAAATTATGGGAAATGGGGCCTTACGTACCGATGTTTTTCAGCGACGATTAGGATTAGTGGAGCTGGCTGAGCGTGCGACAAACATTGATTGTGCCGCACCAACTCACTCTTGGCAGGCTATGCAATATCAACATATTCAAGCTTATACTGCCGGTATCAACCAAGCACTTAGTGAAATGAAAGTCTTACCCATCGAGTGCTTATTACTGCACTATCGTCCTGAAATTTTTTCAATCTCAGACAGTTATTTATTAGGACAACTGAAATATTTTATTAATTCCGCGTGGCAATATGAACTATTCCACACGCGCATAGCAAATCGATTGACGCCAAAACAGCATCAACAGTTATTGGCAACCTTTAGCCATGAAGGCCATCAAATTCCCCCACTACCACTAAATGAAAATGGGGATTGGCACCAAGAAGTGGTTAAGGCACTCAAAGATGGATTAAAAGGATTGCAGTATTTAGGGCTAGCTTCACCCGATACGGGCTCGAATGTCATTGCCATCAGTGGGTCATTAACCCAATCAGGAAAACCGCTATTGGCTACCGACCCTCATATGGGGCATGTGAATCCTAATTTTAATCTACTTTGCCGCCTTGAAAGTGATGAAGGACTCAATGTCGTCGGCTCTCATTTTCCAGGCTCTCCTGGCATTATCGTCGGTCGTAATAACCATGCTGCATGGGGAATGGTTGGTATCATGGCGGATAACCAAGACTTATTTTGGGGTAAGCTCGACCTTGAAAATGAGCAGGTTGAAACGGCATCAGGGAATCTGCCTTTAACTAAAAATATCCATGAAATCAAACTGAAAAATGGTAAATCACACAGTTTCACAACTTATAGCTTTGCTCAAGGGCGGTTAGTGTCAGAAAAAAATGGCTACGGTATGTTTTTACGTTGGCCTGCACTAGATGACCCAAGTGGTGACATTACCTTTTATCAGCTCGCCAAATGCCAAGATTGGCCTTCATTTAGAGATGCCCTTAAGCATGTAAAAAACTCACCAATGATGGTTGGCTATGCTGATATTCATGGGGATATTGGTCTGCAAACCATGGGATATATTCCAAAGCGTCATCAACAAATCGGTAGCTTGGTACTAAACCTAACAGAGCCACAGCACCAGTGGTTGGGTTATGTGCCTTTTGATGAATTACCTTGCGAACATAATCCTGAACGAGGCTATACTCTTTATGCCAATCAATATAGTGAGTCACTGTTTACGGGAAAAGTGGCTTTATCTAATCGCTGGCATCCCCCTAGCCGTTCACGGCGTATCGAGGCGTTGATCCAACACACCGACCAACACACCACCGAAACATTGACCGCTATTCAGGATGATAAAACAGATTATTTTGCCCAGCAGGCAAAACATTTTTTATTACCTTTCGTCCCTGAAGACAAGATGTTATCGCAGTGGGATGGTAACACAGAGAATATCCAAGCTTCGCGCTTACTTGATGTATGGTTCCAACATTTAACCGATAAATTACTTGGCAAAGTACTCAAACGAGGTTCCAGAACGCTATATACCGATTTTTGGCCAAGTTGCCGCTGGAGCATTCTCAATATCCTGCAACACCATATTGAGGATTGGCAGCATGAAGCCGATGCTTTGCCTGATCTTATCCGTGAATGTTATGCCACTGCGTTAGTCGCTAGCCAAAAAATGGCCCACCCCCAAGTTGAGTTTCAACACAGCATCAAAAAACCAATATGGCTCAATAAGCTGTTAACAGGTCGTTTTCCTTATCAAGGCGGTAATCGCGAAACAGTCCATGCCACACGACAAAATGCCGATTTTCTGACGCAATCCCAAGCGGGTAAAAATAAGTCTATTAAGACTAAACCCTATACCTTTGGTCCTGGATTCAAACTAATCTCAAATTTAGCAAATCGAGGGGAATGTGTGTATTTAATCAATACACCGGCAAAAGGCTCCCCATTTTTTTGGCAACTAAGGAAAACACTTAACGATTGGCAAGCAGGTAAAAGAAAAACGACAAGACTGGCAAATAAGCAAAATAATAATGAGTGAGGATTTAGATCAATGGCAATCTTGAAGCAATGGCAGCAAACTAGTCATCCTGCTCGCCTTTGGCACCCGATTTCTAATTCACGTATTCAATGTGAATTATGCCCTCGAGCCTGTAAAATTAACCTAGGTCGAGTCGGGACTTGTAAAGTCCGTCGCAATGAAAATGGTCGCCTAGTGACGCTTAACTACGGCAAATCCGTTCCTATGACACAAGAGTCCATTGAAACCGAAGCCGTTTATCATTACGCTCCCGGTGAACGCATTCTTTCTTTAGGCAATATTGGTTGTATGCTGCGTTGTGACTTTTGCCAAAACTGGACAACGAGTCAAGCCCGCTATGTTCAAGACAGCCATGTGGCATATTATCGCCCTGAAGATGTGGTGAATTATGCCTTAAAACACAATATTCGTGTTCTTTCTTGGACTTATAACGATCCGGTTGTTTGGCACGAGTTTGTCATGGATACCGCGAAACTGGCACGTGAAAAAGGCTTAAAAAATCTCTATAAAAGCGCATTTTATATCAGTGAAAAAGGGATTGATGAATTACTCACCGTCATGGATATTTTTAGTATTTCATTAAAATCAATGCAGGATAGCTTTTATCGCAAACACACCGGTGGTCGCCTTCAACCTATCCTTGATGGGATCAAACAAGTTTATGATGCTCGAAAATCAGGTAATTACCCACATTTAGAAATCTCCAATCTGTGTGTGACAGGCCGCAATGACACATTAGAAGAGGCTAAAAAAGTCTCTGATTGGATGCTAACCCATCTTGATGCTGAAATCCCGCTACACTATGTACGTTTTCATCCCGACTACCAATATACTCATGTCGAGCGCACCGCTATCCCACTCCTTGAACAAGCACGTTTGCAAGCGCTCAATGATGGAATGCGTTATGTTTATGTCGGTAATGTATTCGATACGCAAAGCGCCAATACCTACTGCCCTGAATGCCAAACACTGTTAGTGAAACGTAGTGGACTCATTGCAGAACCTTATATGGATAAAGGCTATTGCCCTCGTTGTCATTTCCATCCTCCAATTATTTTACCATGGGAAGATGCGAACACCGATAAAACAGTCTTGAGCATACCAGATGGGTTACATTGTATTACCCACATGTTCCGCGGCCCAGTTCAAGCCTGCCATATTGAGCAACAGCATGAATCGGATATTTATTACCAATTTGTCTCAAAAGACGGCACTCCTGTTAGCGATATCAATATGAATAACTGCGGTCGTTTTATGCTTTCTAAAAGTAACCCTAGCGCGGAAGGTATTCGCCTCTATCATCATTTAAATGAACCTTGCCAACTATTTGAAGTTTATGACCGTGCCCATTTTCCTGTCACGGAAGCAGAGAAAACCCACCTTGGTAGTGAAAATGTGCCGGTGACTTTTATACCGTTAAAGGGGCGATAATATGCCGTTAAATCGTGGATGGTCATATCTACGCACACAATCCATCGCCACGCAGCTACGTCGTGCCAAACTCAATGATAAAAGCCCTAATTTACCCATTATTTATCTACCGGGTATTTTAGGCAGTAAACTGTTTGATAGATCCAAACAAGCATTTATCTGGGGGGATTATCGTGGCGTTTTCACGAAAAGCGATTATGAGTATCAGGCTCCTTCTCCCGATACCCCTTGTAATATCTTAGCCACAGAGCAACTGCATGAATTCACGATTGTTCCTAAGCTCATCACAACATTGGTCACACAGGAGCTGAAAGATGTTTTGCACGTTGGTTTAGGTTATCGAGAAGGCCAAGACCTCTTCTTTTTAGCCCATGATTGGCGAGCGGATCACCGAGAGCTTGTTACAATATTAGATGCCGAGATTAACCGCATAAAGACCCTTTTTGGTGACAAACAAAAATGTATTATCATTGCGCAATCGGCATCTAATTTGGCTGTACGCTACTGGTTGCGTCAAACCAGTGAAGAGAATCGGCAGCTTATTGCCAAATGGTATGCTTTCGGCCCGCCATGGGAAGGAACGTTTCATGCGTGGTCAATGATGGAAACTGGCTATTACGCCGGTAGTCGCTATTTTTATGGCTTTTCTCCCGATGATATTGCCGGATACCCGAGTGCTTACCAGTTACTTCCTGCTAATCCAACCGTTATCGATCATCATAGCAAAGCCATTGAACCGTTTGATATCTATGATGCCGACTGCTGGCAGCGGTTACGTATCGGCCCATACAAAACCTCCATCGTTTCAGAGCAATGCCAACGTGTACGCGATAATCTAGCAAGTTACTTACACAGTGCGAAAACATTTAACCATGCGGTTTCTGGTGTATGCCCTCATGAGCAGTCTGTTCCACAGGTTTGGTATCTGAGTGATAACAATACCGCTTTAACCGCTGCAATCTGGGCGCGTGATCGCTGGTATCTGAAAGCCAAAGAGATAAAACGAGATTTTGCCCATTTAGCTGATAAGACGTTAGCTAAAGGCGATGACCATTTACCACTTGCAGGCTTACTTAAACATCGTTGTGGGCCTATTGTCCGTGATAATTATCAACAGCCTTGGGGGGAAAGTTTTGTCTTTATCAGCCAAGCATCTACTCACCGTGCATTGATTAATCATACGCCGAATTTACGCAGTCTTGCTTTTGATATTGCCACCACAAGGCGATTACATAGAGATAAAGCGGCATAGCCTTGCCCCTGTGGCTCCTCCCCCAATTGAACGTTCCCATAAAATTGACCGTGAATTAAGCGGTCTTCAAGCACTGAGTTCTGTATTCAACAGGGCTTAGTCCTTTTCATTTAACCTTGCATCTTTCATAGTGATAATCATAGATACCTTCATTCACGACTCCCCTGTTTAACAATCGAGTTAAACTTTTTGCCGCAAAAACGTTCAAGCTTAAGTAATTTAAAACTGACGTTTTAAGGACTGTTTTACCATAGAAAAAGCCCCTTCAAGTGAGACTAAAAGCATCCAACTTTTGGGGGCTGTTCAGTTTACGGCTTTTTTACTAACGACCTGTAATAGTTAACGCTGTTCTTGCCATTTACGATGCAGTTCTACCAGTTTATTGTGGCTCTCTTGCCAGCGTTGTGCGCCTTGTAAGTCTTTCAAGCTATATTGTCGACCACTATGGAACAGTGATGAAGCTAGGCTCCCTTGCTGCTTTGGTAGGTTATCTAATACACTCACCGCACCATCACGGTTGTTGCAAACCAACACCATATCACAACCGGCTGACAACGAAGCGGCTGCACGCTCTGGATAGCTTCCCATGATAGCCGCCCCTTCCATCGACAAATCATCAGAGAAGATCACACCATTGAAGCCCAACTGCTCACGTAAAATCGATTTGAGCCAGAATGGTGAGCCACTTGCAGGGCGGTCGTCTGCTTGTGTATAAATGACATGTGCAGGCATCACGGCATCAAGCAAATCGCGCTGAATAAAGTCTCTGAAGATTGACATATCTTTTTTACGAATAGTTTCAAGGTCGCGGTCATCACGAGGGGTTTCTTTATGAGAATCCGCTTTCACTGCCCCATGCCCAGGAAAATGCTTCCCTGTCGTTTTCATCCCCGCACTACGCATACCTTTAATAAACCGTTCCGCCATGATCATGGCAATTTCAGGATCTTCATGGAACGAGCGCTCGCCAATCGCAATACTTTGATGCCCAAGATCTAGCACCGGCGCGAAACTAATATCGATATCCATAGCAATCATTTCAGATGCCATTAACCAACCAGCTTCCTCCGCTAATTTTGCCCCTTCAGATTGGCTATTAAGTGCTGCAAATGCTTGAGCGGAAGGTAATGCCGTAAAGCCATCACGAAAACGTTGCACTCGCCCGCCTTCCTGATCAACCGCTATCAATAAGCGATGACGGGATGCATCACGAATTTGGCGAACTAACTCCCTTAATTGTGCTGCATCATGAAAATTACGGGTAAATAAAATTAACCCGCCCACCAGCGGATGTGCCAGTATTTCACGCTCTTCACTGTCCAGCTCATAGCCCTGAACGTCTAGCATTATCGGACCCATACATGCCTCACTATTTAAAACGGTTTTACGATTTTTGCTCGCACTTGCGTTATACGAATTTAATTAACTAGGCAAACTAAAGTATTGCCTTAATGACCTTGAGTGTAACAAAAAATCATTATTTTGACTTTGGTTCCATTGCACTTCATACCACATTAACATCATATATTTGACCCATGGCGTCCATAGCCGGCATTGGTGAGCCAAGCGTTCAACATCGCCATAAGCATGGTATTTATTGCAATACTCTGATAAGAAAAAATCACGTTGTGTGGTATTCAATTGGTTCGCTTGAAAATAGGTTTCCAATGACAATCCAATATCGGTATTTGCCGCATACTCCCAATCCAATAAAGCCAGTTGACCACTCTCAGTACAGACAATATTGCCTTTATGAATATCCATATGGGCGGGGGCTAACTTTAGAACCCTTGGCATAGGTGCGGATAAAAAATGTTGGTGCCATCGATGCCACCGAGGCCCTTGGCGTTTTGGATCAACTAAATACCCGTAATGGGCAATTTCTTGCCTAAGCTGTAGACGATAAGTGAGTAAGGGTTGAGTATGTAATTTAGCAATTGTTGCCGCTAATAAAGATTGAAATGTTGGTGTTAAAAATTGAGTATCACTGGGTTGCTGACCATCACACCATGATAGTAATAACCAATCTGAATTTCTTGCTAACACTTTGGGCGCTTGACCAAAGTGTTGTAATTGATGTAGTACCCGCGCCTCTTTACGTCTATTCACGAATAGAGCCGTTTGCGCCTGACTTTGAGCACGCGCAATCAGATTGAGAGTATGTGACCGTAAGTGATAGGTTCCCCCTGAAAGCCCTGCTAATGGGGTTACTTCCCACGTTTTAACGTTAATATTTGGGAAGCAACCTGCCAGCAGTGCCAATAATGCACTGTCATTGCTCAATATCGTTTTTTCCTGACCAAAGGATCTCACCGCTTTGCACTGCCATCAGCTGCATTTCGATATCGCGTTGGTCGTTAGAGCCTGAAATCACACTATACAATACATAATCAGCTTGTACGTAACGCCCTAAGCCAATCGCTTTACTGCGTGTAACAAGGCTATCGTCTTGCGATAAACCTAACGTTCTACGCGCGGCATTGACCACATCTTGTGGTACGACTTTAAAGCGATGACTGTCATCAACCGCTTTTACGATGGCTGAGGTCACATTTTGTACAGAAAATGAACCTGTCGTATTGTTTTTAACTGAATCCACCAACAGAACTTTGCCGCTCTCAACACCATTTGCCCCTGTCATCTGTCCGACTAAAGGCGAGACAGCTGCAGACCAATCTGTGGTTTTTTGCTTAGGTGGTGTAGGCACCTTATCGATTGGTGGTGGAGTTGTAGGCTCAGTGGGTTCAGTTGGCTCTACAGGGACAACTGGCGGAGGCGTTTTAGGCCTATCCTGCTGAAAAGAAGGACATCCTGCCAGCATCATCGCTGCCGCTGCAACGAACAAGATCCGTTTCATTATTTGTCTCCAAGCATTTGCGGTAAAAATACATAAACACGTACATTACGCGCGAGTGATGATGTACTTTCAGCATTAACACTAATCACTGAATTTGCAGGTATCATCTGCTGCAAATCATGGGTTGTTGCGATTTTCAATCCTTTATCGTCGTACCAATAGAGACGGTACATGACAGTCATCGGATTTGGCTGGCTATTGCTCATATTGATCTTAGCCACCGTCGCATAGTTCTCAACGCTGACTACAGGTTGCTCTACAATGATACCTTGCGCAAGAACCGCAGGCTCCATAATCACTCGTTGTTGATCATTGAATACTAACCCATCACGCTTACCCCATGAGCAAGCGCTCAGCGCAAACACCACAGCACTGAGTGTTAATATACGTATCAATGTTCCCCAAATCTTTTTCACATCATTACCTTATTTTGCCAGCAATGGTCCAAGAGGACGACCGCCAACAAGGTGCATATGAATATGAAACACTTCCTGCCCGGAGTGTTCATTACAGTTCATGATCAAACGGTAACCGCTTTCAGCAATCCCTTCTTGTTTGGCAATTTTTGCTGCAACGGTAAATAAGCGCCCCAATGCCAGTTCATCTTCCGCAGTCACATCATTCACTGTTGGGATGAGTTTATTGGGAATAATCAGGATATGTGAGGGAGTTTGTGGCGAAATATCACGAAATGCGGTAACCAGTTCATCCTGATAAACGATATCTGCCGGGATTTCACGTCGAATGATCTTACTGAAAATAGTTTCTTCTGCCATTGCGAATTCCTTTAATATTGACTAATTATTACGCTTTATTCTCGCCGACATTCAAATGAAATAGGCGGTTAAAGTTTTCAGTGGTAATACGTGCCATTTCTTCAGGGCTAACCCCTTTTAATACTGCCATATACTCTGCCACATCCCGCACATAAGCAGGTTGGTTCTCCTTCCCACGATGCGGCACGGGGGCTAAATAAGGTGAATCCGTTTCTACTAAGATCCTATCTAATGGAACAACCCTTGCGGCTTCACGAATTTGCTCTGCATTGCGGAAGGTAACTATCCCTGAAAAAGAGATATACATACCAAGATCTAACAATTCCATGGCTGTCTGTTTATCTTCCGTAAAGCAGTGCAAAACACCGCCACAATCCATCACTTGTTCTTCACGTAAAATAGTCAGTGTATCTTCTCGCGCATCACGCGTGTGAACTATCACAGGTTTATTAACCTGACGACCAATACGAATATGTTGACGGAAAGACGCTTGCTGAAGTGCTGCATTTTCTTTCTGATAATAATAGTCTAGCCCTGTTTCCCCTAACGCGACCACTTCTTCACCAGCAGCTAATTGCGCTAAGCGTTCAAAATCATACCCTTCATCCAAATTAAGTGGATGAATACCGCAAGAAAATGCCACATTAGCACGCTTGCCAATCATGGTTTTCATGTTATCAAAACCATGTAACGTTGTGGCAACCGCTAACATAAATCCGACATCGCGTTGCGACGCCTTTGCGATCACATCATCGACGCTTGTATGTAATTTTTCATAATCAAGGCAATCGAGATGGCAGTGTGAATCAACTACAAACATATTTCACTCTTTTTTATGGTGTTGGGGTAACAATTAATGCTTCCCATTGTAATAATTGATTTGTCAAAAGTAACTCTTGATTCAGTGCGGGCACTGTCATCAATTGGTGGCGGCAATTTTGCCAAGCCTCATAAACTTCAAACAATTGTGTATTTGTCATTCGTGATGCAAGTACGCTCACAAGTGGCAATTGGTCTTGATTTAAACAAAATTGGGCTGCATGTTGTTGCAGTTTCATGCTATCGGCTAATAGTCCGAGCAGCCACCCCATCGACTCAATCGCCTTATCATGATGAATCGCAGGTAATAACGACAACATATCATTATGTTGTATCCCATGAGCGAGTTTCTGGCATAGCACACTACGCTGTTGCCAATGCTCAGGTTGCAACAATGACATCGCCGCGACTGGAGCCCCTTGGCACAACTTTAACGCGGTCAATGCGTCGTTATAGTTGACGCCAACGATTTGCTTTTGCAACCAATACCACGCAATTTGCGATTCAGGTGGTGATAAAAAGGTATATAAGCAACGGCTTCGTAGCGTCGCTAATAGATTTTCACGTTTCTCGCAACCTAATAAAAAATAGGTCTGCTTTGTTGGCTCTTCCAAGGTTTTTAAGAGCGCGTTGGCCGCTGCATCGGTCAATGCTTCTGTTCGAGGAATATAGGCGACTTTAGCCCCATTTTGCTGTGCATGACTACTTAAGGTCTCTGTCAGTTTCCTTACCGCTTCCACGCTAACCGTTGTTTTGCCCTTCTCTGGCGCTAAAACATGGTAATCAGGGTGCGTCCCTGCCAACATCAATTGGCAGCTATGGCATTGCCCACAGCTTTTTAGCCCGTCTGTATTTTGGCAAATTAACCAGCGACTAATACCATAGCATAATGCTTCCACTCCGTTACCCGGTAGTGAATGCAATAACAATGCGTGGTGCCCACGACCTTGCTGGTAGGAGGTAATTAGTTGACGATACGTTTCATTCAACCAAGGGTACCAATTCATTGTATCACCTTATTTTGCCAACCATTGCTGCAAAGCTTGGCGAATATCATGTTGAACTTGTTCAATATTCTGGCTTGCATCAATCGTTAAAATAGTCTCATCGGAGGCCGCTAACTCACGATAACGTGCACGAGTGCGTTCAAAAAATGCCAGAGACTCTTGCTCAATTCGGTCTAGCTCACCACGAGCGCGTGCACGCTGTAACCCTAATGCAGGAGGTAGGTCCAAATACAGTGTTAACGCTGGTTTAAATTCCCCCAAAACCAGATCACGCAATGACTGCATAAGTTGGCGATCAATACCACGTCCGCCCCCTTGATAGGCCTGTGAAGATAAATCATGCCTATCACCAACAACCCATTTACCCGCCGCTAAGGCTGGCTTAATGACGTTTTCAACCAGTTGGACACGTGCGGCATACAACATCAAAAGCTCGGCTTTATCAGTGACTTTTTCCCCGCTGATCCCCTGTTTAATGAGTTCACGTAGCTTTTCTGCTAATGGGGTTCCCCCTGGCTCTCGGGTAAAGGCAATGTCTTGGATCCCTGCTTGATTTAATGTTTCAACAACGGTTTTAATCGCAGTGGTTTTACCTGCCCCTTCTAACCCTTCAATAACGATATAGGCGTTTTTCATCTTACTTATCATTCTGTTTTTCAATTTTTCGATACACTTTGACAGCTCGATTATGGTCATTAAGGCTACTACTGAATGTGTGCCCACCTGTACCATCTGCAACAAAGTATAAATAGTTCGTTTTCGCAGGGTGTGCCGCGGCTTTAATTGATGCAAGACTTGGCATTGCTATCGGCGTTGGCGGTAACCCATCAATGCGATAGGTGTTATATGGTGTATAGTTGTCTAAGTCGCTACGATAAATTTTCCCGCGATACTTATCGCCTAAACCATAGATAACTGTAGGATCTGTTTGTAACCGCATATTTTTCTGCAAACGATTCACAAATACCGACGCCACTTGGTTTCTTTCACTGTCAATACCCGTCTCTTTTTCGATGATTGAAGCCATGATTAGCATCTCATACGCGTTTTTGTAAGGTAGATCTTTATCTCTCCCTTGCCAAACTTCATCGACATTTTTTTTCATTTGTTGGTGAGCGCGTTTTAATATATCAATATCACGCGTTCCCGCCGTATACAGATAGGTATCCGGATATAGCCAGCCTTCAAGGGTGGTCGTTCCATCAAAACCAATTAGCGCGTATAACTCTTCTTGTGTTTTCCCTTCCGCCTCATGTTTTAAGTAAGGCGCATCACGTAAGATATTTGTCCAATCAGAGAGTCGGTTACCTTCGACAAAACGAATGGAAAACTGCGCCTCTTTGCCACTGGAAATTAATGCTAACATCTGCGCGATATCCATATTTGGCTGGAGGCGGTAAGTCCCAGCCTTCATTTTAGCTAACTCTGGGCGCAATTTTAGTAACCATTGAAATTTGTTACTTTGATTAATCACTTTTTCGTCTACCAGCAATGCTTCAAGCGCAACGCGGCCTGTTCCAGCAGGAACCGTAAAAACTTTCTCTTGTGTTAGATTTAGCGGCTCTTTTGCATAGTTCAAAACCTGTTGATACATCACATAGGCACTTACGCCTATTACCAACAGAATAACGACAATTGCGATAGAGATTTTTTTAGCGAGTTTCATTCATTAACCATTCAGTGACTAAAGTTGGCAACGTAAAAACAAATATTCAAACAGTTCCCTTGATGAATATTGCCATTGAGGTTTATTGTTACCCAAGGTGATCGTAGCAACCGGCAGTATTGGCATCAACGTATTACAAATAAACACTTCATCACAGTTCCCCAATACATCGGGAAAACGTTCAACCTCCCGAAGATGGTACTGACTAGCAGCTAAAAGCGCTATGATCTTTTGTCTCATTAATCCATTTACGCCAGAAAATGCTAAATTTGGCGTAAATACCGTATCGCCTTTGCGCCAAAAAATATTGGCACTGCAACATTCAATTAAAATACCATCAGAATCAACAACTAAAGCCTCATCAACCTGAGCTTCATCAATTTCTTGGCGTATTAACACCTGCTCAAGGCGATTAAGGTGTTTGATCCCTGCTAAATAGGGATTTTTACTCGTTGGAATACGGCTTAATATCAGTTGGATACCTGATTTCTGCAACGCTTGGTAATGTTGTGGAAAAGGCGCGATAGACATTATTACCGTTGGCTGATTAAACCCTAAAGTGCTATAGCCTCTGCCCCCCGTGCCTCGGCTAATAATCACTTTAACAACGAATTCATCATCATTATGCTGTTGGCAAATCGCGTGGATCTGCTTCTCTAACATTTGCCAATCTGGTTGGGGTAATTTAAGGCGAGAACTATCCTGCATGAGACGCCTAATATGCATATCAAGCATTTTTGGTTGATGATTAAACACATGGATCGTGGTGAAGCAGCCATCACCAAATTGCACAGCCCGATCAGTCACGTCAATATGACGGCACTCAACTCCATTAACCCAGTATAGCATTGATAATTCTTATAATAATGGCTGATAAATCAGTCAGTAACAGGATATTAACTATCATAAACTAAACTGACATAGACTGCAAAACGACACTAAAAATAAAGCCCCAGTATTGTGAACACTGAGGCTTTTACCCTTTACAACGTAAAGTAATACGTCTGGGTTACTCTTCGTGATAGCGACGGAAAATTAATGAACCGTTTGTACCACCAAAACCAAATGAGTTGCACAGAGCATATTCCATATTTTCTACTTTTCTTGCTTTGCCTGGAACAAAATCCAGTTTGCAAGCTTCATCTGGGTTTTCCAGATTGATCGTAGGCGGAACGATTTGCTCTGTCAGTGAAAGGATCGTAAAGATAGACTCAATGGCACCAGCGGCACCTAATAGATGACCTGTCATCGATTTTGTTGAGCTAACTAATACGTCGGTTCCTTCACCAAAGACCGAAATAACCGCTTGCGCTTCCGCTAAGTCACCTGCTGGTGTTGAAGTACCGTGAGCATTGATATAGCCCACTGCGTTAGCTTCAATACCTGCATCATGCAGAGCATTTGCCATCGCCAGAGCAGCACCTTCACCATTTTCAGGCGGTGATGTCATATGATAAGCATCACTGCTCATGCCGAAACCAGCAACTTCAGCGTAAATTTTTGCGCCGCGAGCTTTAGCATGTTCATATTCTTCAAGTACGATAATACCCGCACCGTCACCCAGTACAAAGCCATCACGGTCTTTATCCCATGGGCGGCTAGCCGCTTGCGGATCATCATTACGCGTAGAAAGAGCCCGTGCTGCGCCAAAACCTGCAACACCCAATGGCGTTGTCGCTTTTTCAGCGCCACCAGCAATCATTACATCAGCATCACCATAAGCAATCATACGTGCGGCATGACCGATATTGTGAACACCTGAAGTACAGGCTGTGGCAATCGAAATACTTGGGCCACGGAAACCGTAAATAATGCTTAAATGACCTGCGACCATATTAATGATCGTAGAAGGAACGAAGAATGGGCTAACTTTACGAGGACCGCCATTTTGTAATGCTTCACAGTTCTCTTGAATTAGGCCTAGACCACCAATACCAGAACCAATCGCTAACCCTATACGAGTAGCATTGGCTTCTGTTACTTCCAGCCCGGAATCTTTGATAGCTTGATTACCAGCAGCAATTCCATACTGAATGAAAGGGTCCATCTTCCGTGCATCTTTGCGGGAGATACCATAATCTTCGTAATTGAAATCTTTAACTACGCCAGCAAATTTAGTTGCGTGGTTGGTAGTATCAAAATGTTCGATAAGGCTGATACCACTCTGTCCGTCACAAACAGCTTTCCATGATGATTCAACTGTGTTGCCGACAGGAGATAACATGCCCAGTCCGGTTACGACTACACGACGCTTAGACACGTAAATCCTCCAAGGAGGGAAAAAAAGTTATCAAAGAAACATAGGCGGTCGAGTGACCGCCTAGACAAGTTTTAAAACAATTAGTTAGATGCGTTCTCGACGTAATCAATCGCAGCCTGCACTGTTGTGATCTTTTCAGCTTCTTCGTCAGGGATTTCGATATCGAACTCTTCTTCCAGAGCCATAACCAGCTCAACTGTGTCAAGAGAATCAGCGCCCAAGTCATCAACAAACGAAGCTGTTGTTACAACTTCTTCCTCTTTAACACCTAGTTGCTCAACGATGATTTTCTTAACGCGTTCTTCGATAGTGCTCATACTATTAAAATTCCTATCAAAACTCGCTTTCGCGATGGTTTTCGTAGTTTATAAAATACAGGAAAAGATACAACCCAATCCCGGCTGTTGAAACCTAAATTTTGCATTATTTTGCGCTAATTAACACTAATAATGCAAATGGTTCCATCATTTCTTTAGATCATGTACATGCCGCCATTGACATGTAATGTTTCACCTGTGATGTAACCAGCTTCATCAGAAGCTAAAAACGCTACAGCACTGGCAATTTCTTGTGCATCACCAAGCCTGTCGGCAGGAACTTGAGATAAAATGCCTGCACGCTGCTCATCTGTCAATGCCTTGGTCATATCAGTTTCAATAAAACCAGGTGCAACGACATTAACGGTAATGCCACGGGAAGCGACTTCGCGTGCTAATGATTTGCTAAAACCAATTAGCCCAGCTTTCGCTGCTGCATAGTTCGCTTGACCCGCATTTCCCATCACACCTACAACAGATGCGATTGAAATAATACGTCCACAACGTTTTTTCATCATGGCGCGTAATACGGCTTTTGATAAACGGTAAACGGATGAGAGGTTAGTGTCAATAATATCTTGCCACTCATCATCTTTCATACGCATCAAAAGGTTATCACGTGTGATACCTGCATTGTTGACCAGTATATCAATTTCGCCAAATTGTTGACGAATATTATTCAAGGTTTCGTCAATTGATGCAGGGTCTGTCACATTAAGAGCAAAACCTTTGCCTTTTCCATCTAAATAAGCAGAAATCGCTTCTGCTCCTTTTTCGCTGGTTGCTGTACCAATAACCGTCGCACCACGCGCAGCAAGCGTTAAAGCGATCGCTTTCCCGATACCGCGGCTAGCGCCTGTTACAAGTGCAATTTTTCCTTCAAAGCTCATATCGTCCTCAGAGGTTTTCTAATGCAGTGCCTAATGATACAGGATCATTGACTGCAACGGCAGTTAAATTAGAGACAATACGCTTGGTAAGACCAGTTAATACTTTACCCGGACCCACTTCAACAAGATGCTCAATACCTTGATTTGCCATGAATTCTACCGTCTCAGTCCAACGAACTGGATTATACAATTGACGAACCAAAGCATCACGAATATTTTCCGCTGATTGCTCAATTTTCACATCAACGTTGTTAATAACTGGGAAATTTGGTTGATTAAACGTTATTTCTTGTAACGCAACTGCTAATTTTTCAGCCGCTGGTTTCATTAACGCACAGTGTGACGGTACACTAACCGATAATGGTAATGCACGTTTTGCGCCCGCCTCTTTACATGCTGCACCAGCGCGCTCAACCGCCGCTTTTTCACCTGCAATCACCACTTGACCTGGTGAGTTAAAATTCACAGGAGAGACGACTTGGCCTTGAGCGGCATCTTGACAAGCTTTCTCGATTGATTCGTTATCTAAACCGATGATCGCATACATCGCACCTGTTCCTTCTGGAACGGCTTCTTGCATCAATTTACCACGCAACTCAACCAGTTTAATTGCCGCTTTAAAATCAAGAACACCCGCGCACACTAAAGCTGAATATTCACCTAGGCTATGCCCTGCCATCATCGTAGGCATCGCGCCTTTTTTTTCTTGCCAAACACGGAAGATAGCGACAGATGCAGCTAACAGCGCTGGCTGGGTTTGCCATGTTTTGTTCAATTCTTCTTCTGGCCCGTTCTGAACAAGAGCCCAAAGGTCATAACCTAATGCTTCAGACGCCTCAGCGAATGTTTGTTCTACTAACGGACTTTCCGCCGCTAATGCAGACAACATACCAAGAGACTGAGATCCCTGACCGGGAAAAACCATAGCAAATTGTGTCATGTCTATTTTCTCAGTAAATTAAAAACGAACAAGTGCAGAGCCCCAAGTAAAGCCGCCGCCAAATGCTTCTAAGAGCACTAACTGACCACGTTGGATTCGACCATCACGTACCGCTTCATCAAAGGCGGTCGGCACGGATGCAGCCGAGGTGTTACCATGTTTATCTAACGTAACCACCACCTTATCCATGGCCATATCAAGTTTTTTCGCTGTTGCGGAGATGATACGCAAATTTGCTTGATGAGGAACTAACCAATCGAGTTCTTCTTTTGCGATACCGCTTTCAGCCAATGTTTCATCAACAATGTGCGCTAATTCACGCACAGCCACTTTAAAGACTTCATTGCCTGTCATGGTTAAGTAGGCTTGATCTTCTGAGCCTCGCTCACGATTCGGCAGCGCTAACAACTCGCCATAACGCCCATCGGCATGCAGATGTGTTGATATAATACCCGGCTCTTGCGATGCGCCGAGCACCATCGCGCCTGCCGCATCACCAAACAGAATAATAGTACCGCGATCATTTGGGTCTAACGTTTTTGACAGTGCATCTGCACCAATCACTAATGCTTTTTTTGCCATTCCCGTTTTAATAAACTGGTCCACGATGCTTATCGCATACGTAAAACCTGCACACGCTGCGGCAACATCAAATGCAGCGCAATCATTAATGCCTAACATTTGTTGAATTTGGCACGCTGCGCTTGGAAACGCGTGTGTTGAAGAGGTCGTTGCGACAACAATTAGCCCAATCTCACTGCTATCGACTTGCGCCATTTCAAGGGCCTTTTGTGCGGCATGAAACCCCATTGTGGCAACACTTTCATCTTCACCAGCAATTCTTCTTTCATGAATACCTGTGCGAGTTACAATCCACTCATCAGAAGTATCAACCATTTTTTCCAGGTCAGCATTTGTTCTAATTTGTGTGGGTAAATAGCTGCCTGTGCCTAATATTTTACTATACATAGGTTATTGATCACTCCTGGGTAATACGATATTCAACCGAGCTGCTATTCTGTCCGGAACTTGTCTATCTACCGATTGAACAGCCCGTTCAATCGCAGCTTTAAATGCACTTTCGTTTGCAGCGCCATGACTTTTTATGACAATTCCCTTTAATCCTAACAGAGTTGCACCATTATACTGGTCGGGGTTCAACTCCCCGAAACGCTTCATCAGCCGTTTTTTAAGCCACTTTTTGGCCAATTGAATCAACCAACTAGGTTTTTTATTCTTTTTGCTTTCATCTGTTGATTTCAACAAGGAAAGTATGACGCGGATCACCCCTTCCATTGTTTTTAGCGTGACGTTACCTGCGAAGCCGTCACACACTAATACATCCGTTTTGCCAGTCAGCAACTCATTGCCTTCGACATAACCGATGTAATTTATTGCCGCGGTTTCTTTAAGAATTGCGGCGGCTTCGCGGATATTATCAAGCCCTTTACTCTCTTCTTCACCAATATTTAGTAGTGCCACTTTTGGTGAAGCAATTTTGGCCACCTCTTCAGCGACGACAGATCCCATCACAGCAAATTGCACTAGCATATCACTACTACAATTGACGTTAGCGCCTAAGTCTAGCACCACGGTTTGACCTTTTTGCTGATTAGGCAAAATGGTCATCAAAGCAGGCCGTTCGATGCCATCAATTGATTTAAGCATCAACTTAGCTAGCCCCATCAAAGCACCCGTATTACCTGCACTCACGCACGCCTGTGCCTGCCCAGTCTTCACTAACTCAAGCGCCACTCGCATGGATGTTCCTTTGCTTTGACGTATTGCCGTTGATGGTTTGGCATCATTAGCGATAACATTTTCAGCAGGAATAATTTCGACACGCGAAGTCAGCTCAACACTTTGTTGTGCGAGCAGTGGTTGAATGGCGTCAGGTTGACCGACTAGCAGTAATTTGAGTGCTGGATTAGATGCCAGAGCCTGCAATGCAGCAGGCACTGTGACGCGGGGACCAACATCCCCGCCCATAGCATCTAACGCAATGGTTAGATTAGCCAAAGTATCAACTTGTAAATCTATAATTACTTGTTGATAACCTTACGGCCACGGTAGTAACCATCTGCAGTCACGTGGTGACGCAGGTGAGTTTCACCGGTAGTTTTGTCTACAGAAACTAGGGTAGCAGTCAGTGCATCATGTGAACGACGCATACCGCGTTTTGAACGAGTTGGTTTATTCTGTTGTACGGCCATTGACCTTACTCCTTAAGTACTTTTCTTTAAACTGGCTAATACGGCAAATGGGTTTGGTTTTTCCGCCTCAGGCGGTAGTTCACCAAAAACCATATCCGCTTCGGACACTTCACAGTGTTCAGAATCATGAACCGGAACCACTGGTAAGGAAAGAATTATTTCATCTTCTATCATTCCCAGCAAATCTATTTCACCAAATTCATCAATTTGAATTGGCTCATAGCCTTCCGGTAATGCTTCGGCCTTTTCGTCACTGACGACAGGACTAAAACAATACGATACGTAAACATGATGCTTGAAATCTTTTCTGCAACGCTGGCATTGTAGGGTGACATCCACATCAGAATACCCCTCTATGACCGTCAGACGCTGATTATCAATTTTAAATGATAATTCGCTCTCAACATCGCTGTCTACACTGACTACTGATTCAGCAATACGTGTTACTTGCTCAGGTGTGTAACTCCCGACATAGTCGAGGTTTTTTTGAGCTGCACGCTGCGCATCGATAGTCAGGGGTAATTTTACCTTTTGCATAAGGCGCGCATATTAACTTTGTAATGAGCTATAGTCAAAGAAAAAGGCGGGCAAAACTCGCCTTTTCACCAAAAAATCGCCTGTTAAGCGTCAGATAGTTTAAAATGAGTTAACCCTTTTGGCTATGAGTTTCGAGAAAAAATATGAAATCGATTATTTTGGCATCAACCTCTCCCTATCGGCAGCAATTGTTAAAAAAGCTGGGATTACCCTTTTTAGCCGTAGCGCCGAATGTAGACGAAACCCCAGTGTTAAATGAATCCGCAGAGGCATTGGTCACTCGCTTAGCGCATGCTAAGGCACATGCCATCAGTGAACAGCATAAACAACATCTCATCATCGGCTCGGACCAAGTCTGTGTGATTGATGGTGAAATTGCAGGCAAACCATACAATTATGACAATGCCTTTAAACAACTGAAAAGAGCCTCAGGAAAACAAGTCACATTTTATACCGGTCTATGTTTATTAGATTCAACGACGGGAAACTACCATGTGCAGTGTGAACCCTTTAATGTCTATTTTCGTTCTTTAAGTGATAAAGAAATCGAGACTTACTTGCGCAAAGAAGAGCCTTACCAATGCGCCGGAAGTTTTAAGTCGGAAGGGTTAGGGATTGCCTTATTTGATAGGCTTGAAGGGCGTGATCCTAATACATTGATTGGGTTGCCTCTGATCCTGCTATTAGAGATGCTACGCCATCATGGCTACAATCCATTAGATAATTAACAACGCAATAAGTTACCGGCAAATTTGTCTGCCGGTAACTTAATATGCTTAGTTTTTACGTGAACGTAAAACCTTTAAGCATTGATTAAGCTCTTTATCAAGCGGCGCTTGTAACCGCATTTCCTCCCCCGTTTTAGGGTGAGTAAACTTTAATGCGCTGGCATGCAAGAACAATCTTTTTAGGCCTGTATCCGCTAATTGGCTATCAAATTGTTTATCGCCATAGCGGTTATCAAACGCAATCGGATGCCCTGCATGTAATGTATGTACACGAATTTGGTGAGTACGCCCCGTTACTGGGCTTGCTTTAACCAAAGTGGCATTATCAAAACGTTCCTCAACCTTAAAGCGCGTCTCTGACGGTTTACCTTCAGGGCTAACACGAACAACACGTTCACCACTTTGCAAGATATTTTTTAATAACGGAGCTTGGATCACTTTGGTATGTGATTGCCAATGCCCGCGCACTAATGCGAGGTAATCTTTTTGCATCTGTTTAAGGCACAACTGTTCGTGTAACGCTCTTAATGCTGAACGTTTTTTAGCCACCAGCAAAATCCCAGATGTGTCGCGATCCAAACGGTGCACCAACTCTAAAAAGCGTGCTTCTGGGCGAAGCGCTCTTAACCCTTCAATCACCCCAAAACTTAAGCCACTGCCGCCATGAACTGCGGTGCCTGATGGTTTATTAATGACCAGTATTGCGTCGTCTTCATAGAGAATGCAATCAGCTAACGCAGAAACTTTATCCAGTTTTGCCGAAACAGGGGCTTCTTCACGCTCAGCGACTCTTACCGGTGGTACACGGACTTGATCACCTGCAATAAGTTTATACTCAGGTTTAATACGCCCCTTATTAACCCTCACCTCACCCTTGCGAATGATGCGATAGATCATACTCTTAGGAACACCTTTTAATTTTGCGAGCAGGAAATTATCAATACGTTGTCCGGCTTCGTCATCGCTAATATCGATAAACTGAACTTGATTTTGTGTTTTCATTCAAAAATGTGTTAACTCTGATTGATTAAATTACGACCTTATATGCGGGATATATCATACCGACTCCACAAATTTTTTTATCATTTTTTTTTATTTGGTCAAAGAATAGCTCGTTAGTCATATTTCTAAATAAAATTTTCATATAACGCATGTATCGACTTGCTATAATGTCATTGGCAGTGGGATAATATGTAACTGCCATAATGTTTGATAAAACGATAATTGGCATGAAATACAGATTTGCTATTTGATTGAGTAAAAGCGCGGCAATGGCGTAAGACGCTTCGCAAAATCAAATAATTAGCGAGCAACGAATATTAGCTTTTTGGGTTAGGAACTTCCGTTAACAAAATTATGACGGCTTCCTGATTAAGAACGCTGAATTTTTAATCTAAAAATCAGGTTCACCGAATACTGCGCGTCTCTATACGGACGACTGCCGGGAGGCAGGCGGCTTTGTAAAAATCACGAGGCCATCGGTTTACAATAGCTCCCTTTTTCGCTGCTCTTTATTGAAAGTAAAAAATAATGAGTAAGTAACAATATGAAAAGAATGCTAATAAACGCGACTCAACAGGAAGAGTTGCGTGTTGCCCTTGTTGACGGGCAACGACTCTATGATCTGGATATCGAAAGTCCAGGTCATGAACAAAAAAAAGCGAATATTTACAAAGGAAAAATAACTCGCATCGAACCAAGTCTTGAAGCTGCTTTTGTTGATTACGGTGCTGAAAGACACGGTTTCCTCCCTATCAAAGAGATCGCTCGCGAATACTTCCCAAGCAATTACCACTCTCAAGGCCGCCCCAATATCAAAGATGTCCTTAAGGAAGGCCAAGAAGTTATCGTTCAGGTTGATAAAGAAGAGCGTGGCAATAAAGGTGCCGCACTCACCACGTTTATCAGCTTAGCGGGAAGTTATTTAGTACTGATGCCAAATAACCCGCGTGCGGGTGGTATTTCTCGCCGTATTGAAGGTGAAGATCGTACAGAATTAAAAGAAGCGCTCTCCTCCCTTGAGATCCCGGATGGGATGGGGTTGATTGTTCGCACCGCGGGCGTGGGGAAATCCGCAGAATCTTTACAACAAGATTTGCTCTACCGCTTACGCCACTGGGAAGCTATCAAAAAAGCGGCTGAAAACCGCCCTGCTCCGTTCTTAATACACCAAGAAAGTAACGTCATTGTTCGTGCGTTCCGTGACTATTTACGCCCAGATATCGGCGAAATCCTTATCGATAACCCGAAAGTGGTCGAAATGGCACGTAACCATATTGAAGCGATTGGCCGTGGTGATTTTGCCAGCAAAATCAAATATTATAGCGGTGATGTTCCGCTATTTAGCCATTATCAAATCGAATCACAAATTGAATCTGCCTTCCAACGTGAAGTACGCCTTCCATCTGGTGGTGCATTAGTGATTGATACCACCGAGGCGTTAACGGCTATCGATATCAACTCTTCACGCTCAACACGCGGCGGAGACATTGAAGAGACCGCATTTAATACAAACCTTGAAGCGGCCGATGAGATCGCACGTCAATTACGTCTGCGTGACCTTGGCGGCTTAATTGTTATCGACTTTATCGATATGACGCCAGTCAGGCATCAACGTGAAGTTGAAAACCGCCTACGTGAGGCCGTGCGTCAAGACCGTGCACGTATTCAAATCGCCCGTATCTCGCGTTTCGGTTTATTAGAGATGTCGCGCCAGCGTTTAAGCCCATCATTAGGTGAATCTAGCCACCATGTGTGCCCTCGTTGCTCGGGTACAGGAACCATCCGTGATAATGAATCATTGTCTCTTTCTGTTTTGCGTCTTATTGAAGAAGAAGCATTAAAAGAGAATACACATGAAGTTCATGCTATCGTTCCGGTACAAATTGCTTCCTATCTACTTAACGAAAAGCGTAAAGCAGTCAGCGAAATCGAAACGCGTCAACGCAATGTTCGCGTGGTCATTGTGCCAAACGACCAAATGCAAACGCCTCATTTTCACGTGATCCGTATTCGTAAAGGTGAAGAAGTAAATACGCTGAGCTATAACTTAGCTCACTACCATGAAACGGAAACCTTAAACAGTACGGAAGATCCAGCCGCTGAACGTAAAGCCCCTGAGCAACCAGCTATCTCTGCTTTCGCGTTACAAGAGCCTGTAGAACAGCCTGTTACTGTTAAGTCTAAAGAGAACAAAGCACGCACTGAAACACCAAAACAAGGGGTTAAAGTGGATGCCCAGCCGAGCTTTTTTAGCAAGGTAGCTGAATTCTTCAAAAAACTCTTCGCTGGTGAAGAAGAAAAAGTTGCTGAAAAACCTGCTGAGAAAAATCGCCAAAATAGCGGTAACGACAAGCGCCGTAACAATGAACGCCGCAATAATCGTCGTAATAATCGCCGTGATCGTGATGAAAACAGTGACAACCGCGAAAATCGCGATAATCGTTCTAACCGTAATGCGCAATCTGACGAAGCTAACAATCGTAAAGGCCGCAATAATAAGAACGTTAATCAGCAAGATGAGCAAAACGTTGATAGCAATAGCCGTGAAGCGCAGCAACAGCAGCGCCGCGAACAACGTGCTGAACGCCGTCGCCGTCAAGATGAAAAACGTCAACAACAAGCAGCTAAGGCACAACAAGAGGCAGTTCAAGGTGCTGATAATACACCTGTAGAGAAAGAAGAGCCTCAAGCGCGCCCTGTTACGCCTCGTCGTCAACGTCGTCAATTGACACAAAAAATTCGTATCACTGATAACGTTGAAGCCGTAGCGCAAGAAGATGAAGTGGTTAAAGTTGCAACTGCCGTTGAAAATGATGCTATGCCTATCGCAGCACTCCCTGCTCCGACTCATGTTGATGAGCAAGTGGCTGAGGTAAATAGCTCAGAACAACAAGATGTTCAAGTTGCTAACCAAGAAGATAAGCAAGATACCATCATTCCACGTCGCTCACGTCGTTCACCACGTCACCTACGTGTCAGTGGTCAGCGTCGTCGTCGTTACCGTGATGAGCGTCATCTGACAAAATCACCAATGCCTCTGTTCGCTGCCGTAGCCTCACCTGAGTTAGCGTCAGGTAAGGTGTTTATCAGCTATCCTGTTGTTCAACCACAACAAGAAACCATCGCTATCATGACCAATGAAGAGATGCTTGAGCAACAAGGTATTGTTAGTGTAGAGGCCGTTGAAACCACCGATATCACACCTTCTCAGGTTATCGAGAAGGCTAATGAAACGGTTGAAACTGTCGCTATCGAACCAATAGAAACCGTCACTGAAACCAACGTTAATCTTGTGGCTGAATCCGCAGATGAGCATGCAGTTTCTCTTGAACCTGCCATTGCCCCACAAGCTGAACCGGCTGTCGTTCATACAGAGCAAGCTCTAGAAGACACTCAACCAGAGCCTGTTGTTGAAACGGCACCAACCGTTGAACCTAAAGCACCGGTCGCGGTCATTGAAGACGTTGTGATTGAGCAACCTAAAGTGGAGCCTACAGCAGAGATAGCCGAACAAGATGATCAGCCGCAAACCAGCACAGATGCAGTTGAAGAGCCTAAGGCTGAAGCTGTTGAAGTGCCTTATGTAGCGAAATCAACGGTTATTGTTGCAAGTAAGGCAGCACGTCATGCTTACTCACCAATGACCAAAGCACCAGCGCCTGAAGTGGTCGAATCAACATTCGAAATCAAGGTTTACCAGCGTGAAGCCTCAAACTTTGTCAGTAAAGGTGCCGGTGGGCATGTAGCAACCAATTATGCGACATCACAAATGGCAAAACCGGCTCATTTTGAATAGTATTCTTTAAATACGTCAAACAGCCCTGCAACTCGCAGGGCTTTTTTATATCTATCTCTCTGCACTGAATAGCTCTCCCATTATTTGACAGAACAATAAATCAAAACCTATTATTGATAATAAAAATTAAAACCATCATTATTTCTATTTACTGATCGTTAATTGAAAGGAAAATATGATGGCTCATTGGGTAATTTTTGGTGCAACAAAAGGAATAGGCCTCGCATTAGCCAACATTGGCATTCAACAAGGCCACCAAGTCACAGCCTTAGTGCGTCAACAAACGGATGCTGAGCGGCTAACGGCTGAAGGCATACAAGCCTTTATTGGCGATGCCACCGACCCGTCTTCTTTAGAGGCGATTTTTGCACACATGACACCTGATACCGTCATATTCACCACTATTGGCGGCGGGCAAGCCGATTTTGTTGGTAATTACCATATTATCCGCCAAGCAGAGCAGCATCAGATACATCGTTTATTATTTGTCACTTCAATTGGTTGTGGCGACAGTTGGTCAACCTTATCACCAAGAGCAAAAGCCCTTTTTGGGCAATCTGTACGCCAAAAATCAATGGCAGAGTCCTATTTACAGACTAGCGAAATAAATTACACCATTTTAAGACCTGGGGGCTTAATGAATAGCGCGGCAACGGGTAACGCAACTTTATTAACAGGGGAAGCCCATGGTGTCGTTAGCCGAGAGGATGTCGCGAGAATATTAGCGAAGCTCGCTGAAGATAAAAGTAGCTATAGGCAGGTTTACGCTGTTATTGACCCAGATTTAAAACCACACTGGGGTTGATGCGATGACATTGAGCCGAGCTAACCTCGGCTCTAGTTTTCAATTATTTCACGTCTTTTTTATTGAGTTCGCCCATCTCTTTTAATTTATTCGAGATCTCACGGCGCTCTTTGGACAGTTCCGCATTTTTAATGATGTAATCATCAACACGGTCGTCATAATCGCTACGCATATTCGCGATAATTGCTTGAATTTCCTCGATGGTCATACCCGGTTTAATATAGTCGCTTAAGTTATCAAGCAATAAAACACGTTTTTGGTTATCACGAATTTTCTTTTCATTGTCGGTAATTTCACGACGAATTTTATTTTTACGACGATACATACGCACAAATTCCAAAACATTATGGAAAGATTGTTTGTTAGCGTTGTCCATGTTTAAAAACCCTCTGTTAGAAAAACAAAACGCATTCACTCGTTACACAATACCTTCTAACAGCACCGTGTTACAACCCTATTTCATCTATTCATTGATATAAAAACAAATAAAAAGGCATTTTTGCTCAATCGACTTCACTCACGAGCTGAATTGTTTCAGTTACACCTTTTGTACCTCGTCCTTAACGCCTATTTCCTGAGCAACTCTGGAGGTTTGTTTGGCAAGCGCTATTTTATCGCTGCGTAAACAGAAAGCAGATAAAATTGTGGTGATCACGACAAAGCCCCCCATTACCAGATAAGTATCAGCAAAACCGATTTTATCGTAACCCCAGCCTGCCAACGGCGATAAAATACTCCCCACAATCGAGGTAATACAGCTAAAACCCACTAAGTACAGTGTCGATGATAAACGCTTATCAAAATGGCGACTGTTATATTTAAAAATTGCAATCAGCAATATTGGCAGCTCTACAGCATGAAGTAATTTCATAATAGAGATCATGACAGGTCCTTCGACTAAACCTGAGCCAATAATCCGCAATGCCATCACACTACTCGCAAACAATAACCCTTTTTTGGCTCCTATGCGGTTAACAATATATGGAGCTAAAAACATACCTCCTGCTTCTAAGAAAACCTGCAATGAATTCAGATAACCATACATTTCATTACCTGTTTTCTCATCTTGGAATTGGTGTGCGAAATAGACCATAAATTGCTGATCATAAACACTGTATATGCATGTGCCCAACACAAATAAAATCAGCGCCCAAAAACGAGGAAGTGTGAACAATTGCAAGGCGTCATCAAGGGTTATGCCGGAAGGTTTTCCATGCTCTAGGCTATTAAATGCGTTTGGTTTTGCCGTTTTTAGTTTTAATAAAATAACGAGAAAAATCGCACCGGAGAGGGTCGCCATGATAAAATTGTAATTAGGGTCAACGTTAATATTGCGACCAGCAAAAAATGTCGCAATCGCCCAACCTAATGAGCCCCACATCCTCGCTTTGCCATATTCAAAATCACGCAAGCGACTGACGCGTTCCGTATACGACTCAAGTACCCCAATTCCGGCATGGAAAGTCATACCGATAAAAAGACCACCGATTAAGCTTCCTACCACCACATTCCATTGCAATAAATAGCCAAACACCATAAAAAATGGGCCAGATGATATCAAGAGTATCGCAATAAACAGTAATAAGTTCTTTCGTAGACCTAGCTTATCCTGTAAAAAGCCATAAAGAGGTTGCGCGCAAAGCGCCACTATGGAAATACATGAAAAAATGATCCCCGTTTCAGTGCCTTCTAAACCAACATATTTTCTAAGCCAAATAGCAACAATTGAAAATGTTGACGACCAAGTAAAAAAGAAAAAAAACAGCAACGCACTCAATGACACGTAGTACTTTCTTGATTCATTATTCATTGTTATTCGCCTGCATATTCCCCTAAATGCCAAAAATGTTAAGGTTAACATTTTTTCTAAACCAGTAAATCGCACTCAAATTGTGATGTTAAGCACATTTGTTAACGTTAACATTACTGATTTATGAAGCAAATCACTCTTCAGTGTCGGTATGGAGCCGTTGTTTTAGCAATATCAACTTGCGGGTTGATCTTCTGATCAACGAAAGAAAGGTCACGTAATGAAATGATAAATGTTGCTGTCACTAGCCCTCAAACGAGGGCTCGTATTATCTAAACTTGGCTATTTAGAAAGGTCACTGCATCATCAAGAATGCTTTTTCGCGCTGGGTTGTTTTCTTCTTTTGCGTCCTTTTTCAACTTATCAATAATACTTTGTTTAGTCACGTCGCTATTACCCAATAGCTCTAGTGTCACATGACCTATTTCAGATAAAATTAAACGTGTTCTTTCATCATATGTATTCATATTCACATCCTCTTTTTTGTTAGTCGCATTTAAAAGAGTAGATCAAAACATCCTTTATTAGGCAAATTTTTACGCTGATTTACCTGTTTTTTCAAGAAAAAAGGGCATCTTATATCAAATGATTGATATAAATATCAATTAGATAGCAGTTTGTGCCTATTACATATTTAAATTGCAACGCCAACCATTTAAGGGCCTCTGTTCAGGTTTTCACATCTATCAGGTATGATAGTCGCTACTATTTGTGAGAAGTTACCGCCTATTCTCTGGAGCAATTTTTGTGTTTATTAGCCTAAATTATTTGCCCCTTATCAGTAACCATCACAAAACCTCATCATCACAAAAATAGCAGCAAAGGCTTACGGAGAATAACGTTGCAAGAGACTAAAAAGCAGCCTACCTTTTTTGTTCATGACTATGAAACTTTTGGTAAACACCCCGCACTTGATCGCCCCGCACAATTTGCAGGTGTTAGAACCGATCTCGATTTTAATATTATTGATGAGCCAGAAGTCTTTTATTGCGCACTAACAGACGACTATTTGCCCCAACCAGAAGCGGTGATGATCACCGGTATTACACCACAGCTCGCCTTAGCCCAAGGCGTCAATGAGGCTGAATTCGCTAAACGGATCCACCAGCAATTTAGCCAACCGAATACCTGTATTATGGGTTACAACAATATTCGTTTTGATGATGAAGTGACTCGAAATATTTTTTATCGTAATTTTTATGACCCCTACGCTTATAGCTGGCAGCAAGGTAATTCGCGTTGGGATTTATTAGATACTGTGAGAGCCTGTTTTGCGCTACGCCCTGAAGGGATTATTTGGCCTGAAAATGATGAAGGCTTACCTAGTATGCGCCTTGAACATCTAACAAAAGCGAATGGTATCGCCCATGAAAATGCTCATGATGCGATGTCCGATGTACTCGCCACCATAAATATGGCGAAGCTGCTCAAAGCCGCTCAACCTAGAATGTTCAACTACTTCTACCAGCTAAGAAATAAAAATAAAGTTAGCCAATTAATCGACATTGTCGATATGACACCGTTGGTGCATGTTTCTGGCATGTTTGGCGCTCTACGCTCCTATATTAGCCTTGTTGCACCATTAGCATGGCACCCAGACAACCGTAATGCGGTTATTATGTGTGATTTAGCGGCGGATATTTCACCCCTGGTTAATTTGCCCGTTGAGACTTTGCGTGAGCGCTTATATACCCCTAAAACGGAATTAGATGGCGAATTACCGGTTCCGATTAAATTAGTACACATTAATAAATGCCCTATTCTTGCGCCTGAGAAAACATTGCGTACAGAAGATGCTGAACGCACGGGGGTTGACCGCGATCTCTGCCTACGCAATTTGGAAATCTTACGTAAGCACCCCGATATTCGTCATAAAGTGATTGAAATTTTTGCCCAAGCGCAACCATTTGAAGAGCCGGATGATGTTGATGCTCAAATTTACAGTGGCTTTTTCAGTAGCTCTGACCGCTCGACGATGGATATTATTAGAGAAACACCGGAAAAAAACCTGCCTGCGTTAGACCTCACTTTTGAAGACCCACGTATGAAAGAGCTATTTTTCCGTTATAAAGCACGTAATTACCCCTCAACCTTATCCTATGATGAGCAGCAACGCTGGTTGCAGCACCGCCGTGACTACTTTACTGAAAGCCGTTTAATGGAATATATGCAATCTATTGAGTCGTTAATGATTGAACATCAAAACGATGTTGAACGCTGTAAGCAGCTCAAAGCACTGGTCAATTACGCGGCTGAATTAGCCAGCTAATATGGGTTGGGCAGGGTTTCCTGCCCAAAAACAACGCTTGCACTGATTAGTGATCGTGATGGCAACCACAATCCCCTTCCCAATTTTTACGTTTCGTTGTTTTGCCTAAACCGGGGTTCATGGTGTTAGTCGGATCGGCTTTTTTATAGAAAGATTTTAGCTGTGGCTGAGCTTTATATAAGTGGCCTACGTTATGCTCTGCGGGGTATTGTGCACCTCGTTCATCTAACAGCGCTAACATTTTCTCTTTCAATTCTTTTGGATCGACGCCTTTTTTCAATACATAATCTTGGTGCATCACATGACACATAAAATGCCCACAATACAGTTTATGAACTAACAATTTTTCAATTTCTGGCGGCAATTTTTCAAACCAATCACGATCATTTCGACGTAAAGCGATATCCAGCGGCAATACATCCTCAACATCTTTATTGTGTACCGCATGATAACGAACCGCCGATCCCGCTGCGGCAAAGCGGTGTAAAAATGCTTTCGCCCCTTCCTCTGGTGTACACTCAAAATACCCCCCATCCGCCGTTGCAAAGAAGGATTTCAGCCAAACTTTCGCCTCATCAATACCTTCACCCGCCATTTTTAACATCAGATGATGCTCATACTTATCACGAAATTGCTTCATGCGTGGAGGTAAATGTGCAGGCCATAATTTACTGAGTAGCTGCATAGTGCGGTCAACAAGGTTTGACGGTAACAACGGTACTTTATTTAATACGGCATCAATACGGCCTTTGATAGTAAAAAATAGTGGCATTTTGTCAGTGCCAAATTTATCTATCATTAAAAAGGTATCTTTTCCGTATACTTCAGCGATATCAAAACAACCGCGGTGCATATACTCACCTGCTACTGGTAAGTTTTTAAATTCACTAAGAATATGACGGCGAATGTCTTCCAGAACATCCGGATTGTTTGTGCCAATATAAAACACTTGTGTTGAGGTATCGGCAGGGAAAGTATCAAGGCGGACAGCAAATACGGCTAATTTACCCGCACAACCAGATGCTTCAAACAAGCGGCGCTCATCTGCGTTAAAGCGTGATGGTGTATCCGCATTCACATCACGAACTCGCTGAGCATATTCATGGTCTGACGCCAGCTTTTCACTGTGTTCAACATCTTCTGTTCGATAACGTCGATTTTGCAAGTTCGTTAAAATTTCTTCAGGTGTATCCCCTAAGTTAATCCCTAGGTGGTTTACTAACTCCACTTTTCCATCTTCATTTACTCGCCCATATAAGGCTAGCTCCGTATAAGCCGGGCCTCGGCGCACTAGGGAGCCACCTGAACTATTACAGATCCCGCCAACCACTGACGCCCCGATGCAAGAGGAGCCAATGAGGGAATGCGGTTCACGACCTAATGGTTTTAGTAATTTCTCGAGGTCATACAGCGTACTGCCTGGCATAGCAACAACTTGATTAAATTCAGGTAATACTTGAATTTGATTTAATTTTAATGTGCTAATAATAACGATATCACGATCATAACCATAACCGCTTGGCGTCGAACCTTCTGTCAGCCCTGTGTTCGCGGCTTGCATAATCACTATTTTATCCGCCTCGACACAGGCTTTAAAAACATACCATTGTTCTAATAACGTGGTGGGGAAGACGACCGCAATAGCATTACCGATACCTGAGCGAAACCCTTTGCGGTAACGTTCGGTTTTATGGGGTTTAGTCAGGATATTTTTTTTACCAACAATATTGGTGAGTGTCAGTAATAATCGTTGATTTTCAGGGCTGTTTACTGCATTCATTTCTGCGCCTTCCTGTCAGGGTAATTATCAATAAACTGTTCAATTAATTGTAATGTCATAATCATTTAACAACCATATCACATTATAAAGCGTTTTAGATTGAGATATCGGTGCAGTGTCACAATTAGCTGATTGGAAGGTTAAAACAAATAATAGACTAACAGCCTGAATAATAGGCAAAAAAAACAGCACTCTGAGGTGCTGTTTTTATTCAATCGACTAAATTAATAATCGCTCATTTGAGGCATTGGACGACGGAACATACGAGTCAATATCGCCATATAGACCAGACCGACAGCCGTCCAAATTAAGCCATATACCATTGAATCCTCTTCGATATTTAACCATAGTACACAAACGGTCAGCGTACCAATGACAGGCAAAATCAAATAGTTAAGGATATTCTTAATCCCATGTATACGGCGTTCACGAATGAAGAACTGGCTGATAACTGAAATGTTAACGAACGTAAACGCAATCAGTGCACCAAAGTTAATTAATGCTGTTGCAAAGTCCATCTCAAACCAAATAGCGCCAAGTGCTAACACACCGACCATTAATACGTTATAAGACGGAGTACGCCATCTTGGACTTACGTGGCCAAAGATTTTTTCTGGGAACACCCCATCACGCCCCATCACATACATCAAGCGAGCACTACCTGCATGTGCAGCCATACCTGAAGCTAATACGGTAACACATGAGAAAACCAAAATAATGGACTGGAAGAATGCCCCAGCAACAAATCTCATAATGTCAGGTTGTGTTTCATTGATGTTTTTAAAGCGCGAAACATCTGGGAAAAATTGTTGTAAGAAGAATGACACGGTAATGAAAATAATCCCACCGATAAGTGCTGTCAGGAAAATAGCACGCGGGATCACTTTACCTGCATTTGGTGTCTCTTCTGACAGAGAGCTTAACCCATCAAAACCTAAGAATGAAAAGCAGAGTATTGTCGCTCCGGCTATCAGAGGGATCAATTCCGTGTGCTCATCAGCAAATGGTCGGAAGGTCCAAACTTCACCCGTTCCTTCGCCGTTCGATACACCATGAATCACAATCAAGGTAAATACAACCATGACCCCTATTTGAATAATGGCAATCACGGTACTTAGATTAGCGATGACGTTGATACCGCGTAAGTTAGCGGCAGTCATCAGAATAACTAGCCCCACAACAAAAATAGCAGGCTCAACCGTTGGGAAGATATCTTGTAAATAAATCTTCGCTAATAATATGTTGATCATTGGCATAAAGATGTAAGACAGCAGCGAGGTCCATCCTACAAGGAAGCCAATATGTGGGCTCATTGATTTTTGAGCGTAGGTATACGCCGAGCCAGCAGATGGAAAACGTTTTACCAATTTGCCGTAGCTCAGAGCAGTAAATAGTATCGCAGCAAGTGCAATAATATAAGAAGTCGGGACGTGACCACCGGTTTTATCCGATACCATACCAAAAGTATCGAAAATCGTCATTGGCTGAATATAAGCAAGACCAATCATCACCACTTGTAACAGGGTGAGCGTTTTTGCCAGCTCTACGCGGTTGTTTGCACCAGTTTGGTTGCTACCGATGGATAATGGTACTGAATTATTTGGCATGATAAAGCCCTCCCATAACTTTCGATTGAGTACTATTTGACCTACTTAATCGACAGTTACTGGGAAGACTTTGCATCTGCCTATAGGCAGAGAAGAAAGATGAAAGGTTAAATGGTGAAGTTGCGAAGCAGCCAATTGCTCCGTAATCATCGATGCGGCAGCCACGGCCACCAGGCCCTGCTGCGAATGCGAAAAAGTAAGCCATGCAAGCATTCCTCAAATCGGTAGCATAAAATGTTTGCTACACGTAAAAATATAATTTATCTATCCGGCCTATTATCCGGCCCCATAAAATTAAACGAACTTAAAAAGCAAAAAAAAACCGATACCGGAAATTGAGGTATCAGTCATTTTTTTAGTTCGCGCATTTTGCACTTCAAGTTATCAAATAGCAATAGGTATTGTTAAAAAAACAGACAATATTTGATGAGAATTTTTGATAAATTTGCCGATTTTGCGCTGGTAGCTAATAACTTGTTTTCTTCTATAAATTTTTGCTATTAAAAGACATTTTTTACTCTTTTTCGCACGCCAAAAAACAAGGCCCTCTTAACTCAATAAGAGGGCCTTAATTCAGTCAGTTATCAAACTCATTAGAAGTTATAGTTGATACCTATATTGTATCGACGACCTTCTAATTCAGCACCATAGTTTGTTGAGTCAATGCGGCGATCTAGCACGTTATAGACACCACCGACAATATTTGCATTCTTGTTCAACTGGTAGCTTGCCCCTAAATCAAACAATGCATATGACGCCGTACCATTATTCATTGTCTCACCACGGCCTTGGTAATCAGACGTTTTACCGCGGAAATTCATGCGTGCCCATGTTTGCAACTCTTCAGTTGTATCCCATGTCAATGTCGTATTACCCATATGTTTTGGCTGCTTGTTTAGCGGCTTACCTTTATTGACACCACTTCTTTGTTCAGTGTCGGTGTAAGTATAGTTCGCCGAAAACGCTAAATTATCCAGAATGCCCCAGTTAAACGTTAACTCAACACCACGCATTCTTGCTTTATCAACGTTTTCACGGTCACTAACAAAACGGTATGGCTTACCATTATCACCAATACCATCATCTAATGTACAGTCTCTGATATTTGCATTGCTATTATCACAGCGTCTAACTTCTGTAATTTTATCTTTGAAATCGGTATTATAGATCGTGATCCCTGCGGTAATATTGTCTTGGTTATTCCAAATTACACCAATTTCTTCTGTAACACTTTTCTCCGGTTTCAAATTCGGGTTACCGTAAATCACTGCGTTACCTGCGCGCCCACCCGTTGATTGCCCCCAGTCTGCTGAAGATTGACGTAAGTCAGGTGCTTTATAACCTGTAGACACACCACCTTTGATGGTCCATTGGTCGTCAGCATGCCAAACACCATAAAGACGAGGTGTCCAGTGAGTACCATAGTTTTCGTCTTTATCCATACGGATACCGCCGGTTAAAGCGAAATCATTGGTCATTAACCATTCATCTTCCGCAAACAGCGCCCAGCTATAACGGTCAAGTTTGTTTAGTGCAAACTTATTATCACCTGCTTCTAATTTTTCCTTACGATATTGGCCACCTAAACTTAAACTGTGGTCACCAATTAAGAAGACACTTTGATTACGTATGATGAGATCATCAAATTTCATCTTACGAGTTGGGTTCTTAGTTTCATCGTATTGAATATAAGTATCAGTGTTAGCTAGGTCATAAACCCCTGTATGAGTTAATGCAGTATGCGTCATCTCATATTTACTAAAGCTGCTACTATCACCTTCTTTATACGTATAGCCTTCACGATAGTCCCTATGCTGGCTATCTTTTTTGAAATCCAAATCAAAGGTGTTCTTTTCATCTGGTGTTAATGACAGTGTTCCACCACCACTTGCAACGATTTGACGACCGAAACCATCAACGATTTTATCTTCACCACGGTGTGAATATTGACCGCTAAGCTTCACGCCTAACAAGCCATCAATCAGTGGACCAGAAGTATAGAAACTGCCTTGTCCAGTGTTTCCTGAATTTCTACGCTCAGTAATTGTCGTATCAGCACGTAAACTTGTCGTCCACTCTTGCTGCACACGGCGAGTAATAATGTTAATTACCCCACCCATAGCATCAGAACCATAGAGGGAAGACATAGGCCCACGAACAACTTCAATACGTTCTATTGCAGGTAGTGGTGGCAGCCATCCCTGTTCGATACCTGAACCGTCACTATTTGGGCGCGTACTGCGCGTATCAACACGCTTACCATCAATCAAGATCATCGTGTATTTTGCATCCATACCACGAATACTGATATCTGAACTACTACCGCCGCCGGTGACTAGAACGCCCGGAACGTCTTTCAATGCATCGGTGACATCACGGTAAGCTTTATTTTCTAGTTGCTCACGCGTTACCACAGAAATAGACGCTGGCGCATCTTCAATTTTTTGTTGGAAGCCAGATGCGGTGGTAACCATAATCGTGTCTTTACTATCATCCGCAAATACAGGGGCTGCTGTGATTGCCGCAATAACGCTTATTGCAATTTTTCTTTTATTGAAAACTACCATTCCTAACTCTCCAAGAGATAATTTTGATTTGAATTTTGATATGACATAAGCTCAATATTCGGGTCTATAACCCTATCATTACTATTATTATTTTTTTGGTTATTAGATAATAAAAATTACCCATAGAAAATTTATGGTAAATACTATTTGTATATATTGAAATTTTCTATAACTAATTATCGCTAGAAAAATATAACCTTTATTCTTTTATTCAATTAATAGTGCCAATCTAAATTTCATTGACACTATTAATTTATATCAAAACTAGCTCGCTAACTTATCCACTAAGCCATCAATTAAAACTTGTGGTACCCCTTGAGAACAGCGCTCTATTCGCCCCCTAACACCGTACACATCAGCCAAGCTATCTGGCGTAATCACGGCCTCTGGTTCACCTTGAGCAATCAGTTTGCCTTTTTTTAGCATTAAAACATGTTCAGCATGTCTTAACGCAATATTGATATCATGAACCACAACCACCGTAATAATATTGCGACGCTTTGTTTCTTTCGCCACTAAATCCATAACGTGATATTGGTAATTTAAATCTAATGCACTTAATGGCTCATCTAATAACAATAAGTTTGGTTGACGAATTAATGATTGTGCCAAACCAACCAATTGCTTTTGACCACCTGATAATTGGTCTAAATAACTTAATGCTAAATGTTCAATACCTAATTGACGCAATAAATGCATCACTTCATCTTTACTATTTTCATGACTCAGACCACCCGATGCTCTTTGAGCAACGATCACTGATTCCAAGACATAAAGATGAACACCTGCTGGTAAGCTTTGAGGTAAATAGACAACATTTTGCGCACGCTGAGCAAAGTTTTGCTGTGTTAAATCCATTCCATCTAACAGCAATTGCCCTGTAGCTTTATTTAAACCAGCCAAAGAGCGCAGCAGAGTCGATTTGCCGCTTCCATTTGGCCCTAATAACACAGTGATCTGACCTCTTGGTAAAGCTTCTGTTGTCAGCCCTTCAATCACAGGGTTTTTAGGATAACCTGCATTAAAGCGATTAATAATCAGGCCATCTGTCATGACACACTACCTCTATGACGTAAAATAATACTTAAGAAGAACGGTACACCAACGAGTGAGGTCACAATACCAACAGGAATAATGACACCCGGTATAATATTTTTAGATGCAATAGATGCCATGGATAAGACTAAGGCACCAATTAATGCGCTTGCTGGCAAATAAAAGCGGTGATCTTCACCAAACATCAAGCGCGCGATATGAGGAGCAACCAGACCGATAAAGGCGATAGGCCCCACAAATGCGACTGCCAACGCTGATAAGATACTGATACGCAACAATGTGGTTAAACGTAACCGACGGACATCAATACCAAAACTAATCGCTCGGTCTTCGCCCAACCTCAGTGCGGTCAGTTTCCATGAACTCATCATCGCCAATGGGAAAATTAGAGCAAAGACGAGTGTCATCACCCCGAGTTTTACCCATGTTGCTTTTGAAAGGCTCCCCATTGTCCAGAATACTAAACCTTGCAGAGTGTCCTCTGTGGCAATAAATTGCATCATTGAAACTAAAGCATTAAAGGTAAATACCAATGCGATACCAAACAATACGACACCCGATGTTGCAACGCGCGTCCAACGGGTCACCGCATCTAACATCAGTGCAGCCAATAGTGCAAAAATAAAGGCATTCGCTGAAATTACCCACTGATCAGGCACACCAGGAATAGCAATACCGGAAACAATCGCTAATGCCGCACCGAAAGCAGCGGCATTGGAAACACCGAGGGTAAATGGACTTGCCAACGGGTTATTCAAGATAGTTTGCATCTCGGCCCCAGCAAGGCCAAGTGACATGCCAATCACAACGGCCATAAGGGCATAAGGCAAACGGATATCCCAAACAATCACACGAGTTCCCGCTTCTACAGATTCAGGGGATACGATGGTTTGCCATAATTTTTCCAGCGATAAGCCGGATGGGCCTAATGTGAAATCAATAACCAATGATAATAAGATTGCAGCGATGATCACGGCAATCCATGCTACCCTACGACGTAACATTTTTTGATAATGCTGCTTCACACCATTATCATTTTCTCTCACTGACGGCTTAACAGTTGATATAGACTCGGTAGTAAGACTCATTATTATTACCTACAAAATTTACTTCTCACTTACCCAATAGATGCCGGTTGGCTCAACTGCAAGAAATTGGCTATGTAATTCATTCAAGGTTTTTTGCGGATCCAGATCAGCAAACTGCTCCGGATAGAACCATTTAGCAAATACTTGAGTCGCTAATACGTTGTAGGGAGAATTGTAATAGTTATGCCAAATTGCATAGTCTTTGCCATCTTTCACCGCTGACAAAGAGCTAATTCCTTTGCGTTCAGTAATTTTTTTCAAGCTACTTTTTGCATCTTCAACAGTGCCTTGTGCCCCTAATTGCACTCCGACATCTTTACTGCCGGGAGCTTTAGCACCTGTTGCGATATAAATTTGTGGGTCAACAGCGATAACCTTTTCTAGGTTCATATTACCCAAAGCACCGGGTAACACATCTTTGGCGATATTTTTCCCACCCGCTAGGTCGATAAAATTCCCCATGTTCCCGTTGCCTGCGGTTCCACAACAATCTTCAAATGCACCAGCACGTAAATCAATAAACACGGTAGGCTTTTTATCTTCAGGGATTTTACTGGTGATATCAGTCACTAATTTTTGATTTTTTTCGTAAAAATCAGCATATTTTTCTGCAGTCTGTTCGCGATTTAATGCTTTCCCAAGCATACGGATACTCGGTAGCGTGTTTTGCAGTGGATTGTCTCTAAAATCAACAAACACAACAGGCACACCCGCCTTTTCTAACTGCCCTACTAACTCACTATTTTTACCGGGGCCATGACCAGAGAGGCCAAAAATCGCAATGTCTGGATTCAGTGTTAATACTTTTTCGGCACTGACACTATCAGCGCTGGTATTACCAATTAATGGAATATTATCAATTTGAGGGAACTTAGCTTTATAAGCCGCGTAAGTTTGTGGATCAAGTTTACGTAAGTCGCCTTGCCAGCCAACAATTCTATCAAGCGGTTTATCGCCTTCAAGTAAAGCAATTGCACTCAACAAACGGCCTTCACCAAGTAAGATACGATTAACATTATCAGGTACTTCAACCGTTCTACCAGCAACATCAGTAACTGTTGCAGCCAATGAGCTAATACTGATACTCATCACAGAGCCTGCAAATAATGCTAAACCTATCCCTTTTGCTAACGACTTTGCCATCAACTTCACATCAAACCTCTTATCCCCTTTATTTTGGTGCCCATAACAATAAAGCAAATAAGAATACTTATCAATACGATTGCTGATTTAATTCCATCTATGTATTGAATTGTGATCGTGGACGAAAATTTTTGTTAATCAATTGATAAATTGGCTATTTCGTCTTTAAAAAAGAAGATAACGCCAGACTCAGCATGCAAAGCATATCATGAGGAAACGACCCGATTATTCGGTTTTTCCCATTATAAAAAATGCCAATCAACGTTCGAACTGACCCCAGTTCATTGTTGATTGGCATTTTTATTTATAACTTACTGTTATTGAATATGTGTAAATAATTTAAGCAATTATTTATTCAGATTTTCACGGTAGCTTGGGAATTCCATGTCTTTATAACGAATAATTGACGTTTTTTTGGCTATTTTATAGCCAAACCAAATTGCTAAAAATAATGGAATACCAATATAAGTGGCTGTAACCCCTACCCAATCAATTTTATCTTCTAAAAACGCTTGATAGTTTTGCCCTAATGTAATCACTAAACAGAGAACAAAAGCAAAGATAGGACCAATTGGGAAGAAGCCCGAACGATAAGGTAAGTCATTAATATCCTTACCTTGCGCAATATAACCTTTACGGAAACGATAATGGCTAATTGCAATCCCCAACCAAGCAATAAACCCTGTCATACCTGAAGTATTCAGTAGCCATAAGTAGACAGTTTGGTTACCAAACATTGAACTTAGGAAGCACAGAGCAGCAATTACCGTAGTGGCAAATAGCGCATAACGCGGTACCCCACCTTTTGAGAGGCGAGCAAAAATGCGTGGTGCTTTACCTTCACGGGCTAAGGTATACAGCATACGTGTTGAGGCGTACATCCCTGAGTTACCTGCCGATAGTACCGCCGTTAAAATAACCGCATTCATTACTGCTGCTGCCGATAGCAACCCAGCATTTTCAAATACTAAGGTAAATGGGCTAACACTAATATCTTTAACATCATTGCGCAGTAGATTAGGATCTGTATATGGAATAATCAAACTAATGATCAAGATTGCAAAGATATAGAACAAAAGGATACGCCAAAATACTTTACGTACTGCTTTAGGGATATTCTTCGCAGGGTCTTGAGATTCCCCCGCGGCGATACCAATCAGTTCGGTTCCTTGGAAAGAGAAGCCGACAATCATCGCCACACCAATCATGGCAGAGAAACCACCAGCAAATGGTGCATCCCCGATGGTCCAGTTATGCCATCCCGCATTTTCAGCACCACTCATGATACCAAAAATCATCAATACGCCGACAACGATGAAAATAACAACGGTTGTCACTTTAATGAGTGAGAACCAATATTCTGCCTCACCAAACCCTTTAACAGAAATATAGTTCAGTAAGAAAATGACGGCTAAAAATATTGCGCTCCAAATCCAACCTGGCGTATCAGGGAACCAGTAAGTCATGACCAGTTGCGCGGCAACCAAGTCGACAGCAATAGTTACAGCCCAGTTATACCAATAGTTCCAGCCTAATGCGAAACCAAAACCTTCATCAACATATTTAGCGCCATAGGTCGCGAAAGAACCTGACACTGGCATATAAGCCGCAAGTTCACCTAAGCTGGTCATCAAAAAATAGACCATTAAGCCGATAATTGCATAAGAAAGAAGCGCCCCGCCGGGACCTGCTTGTGCAACGGTTGCACCGGATGCAACAAAGAGGCCGGTGCCAATGGAGCCGCCAATGGCAATCATTGCAAGATGGCGAGCTTTCAACTCACGACGTAATTTGCTTTGTCCGCTACCTTGTACCGTAGTGGTTTGTTGTTCTGACATCTGTTCCCTGTTTTTCTTTATTTAATCAATATTGAAGGAATTCTAGCAAAACATCCTGTCAGAACTAAGTAACTCTTGGCAGTTATAAGATACCTTCATAATCCCAACGGAATTATTAGTAAAACACTTATATCCTATGCATCATAGTTCAAATAACAACCTTGTTGACCATTTGGGTTTATACGATCCATAAACTTTGTTAAATCACCGACACATTACTTGCAATAATCTAATAAGTTTTTAATTGCATTAGATAAATGTTTTTGGCGGTGATAAATCAAATACAGTGTTCGCTGTAACTGTAGCCCTTCAACCTCTAGCTCTACTAACGACCCGTTCGTCAATTGCTCCTCAATAACGCGTCTTGATAAGCAACTGATCCCCATACCAAAGCGAACTGCATGCTTAATAGCCTCCGAATTACCAAGCTCCATAAAAATATGAAAACCCGGTAAATGAGCAAATAACAGCTGATCGAGCACATCTCGTGTACCTGAGCCTCTTTCACGCAGCACCCAAGGCGCATCACGTAACTCTTTTAAGGTGAGTGCTCTTCCCGCCAATGGATTACTAGGAGCCGCAAATATCACCAATTCATCTTTTAGCCATGGTTCGGTAATTAACTCGGGGCTATGGCACACGCCTTCAATAAGACCCACATCAGCGCGAAATTCCATCACCGCTTTAATAACTTCCTCTGTATTACTGATATTTAACTCTAATGGGATCGTCGGGTGGTCACGACGATACTCCGCCAGCAGTGATGGCAGCATGTAATTACCAATTGTGGTACTGGCAGCGAGACGCACCGCCCCCATCTCTTTTTTGAATAATTGTTCTACTTCCAACGCTTGTTCAAGCAACGCCAATGCCTTGGGATAGAGCAGCCGACCATGCTCATTAGTCACAAGCCGTTTGCCTACTCGATCAAACAGTTGTACTCCAAGTTGCCCTTCAAGGTCGGTCAACGACGCACTTACAGCAGATTGCGATAAAGCGAGTAATTGGGATGCTTGCGTCGTGGAGCCACTTTTTAGTACTTCCGTAAATACCTCGAGTTGCCTAAGTGTTATTCGCATACAGGTAGCCCCAACATTGTTCACTAGAGTTTGTAATAATATTGTTAATATTAACGATTTATTACCAACTTACCAGAAGAAACTTATAACCAGAAATTCAGATAGATTATATATAAACAATCAATTTAAATTATTATAGTTTTTGTTATATGCTTATTCCAAAATTATCTATACCCTGAATAAACCGCTTTATGAAGGGTATTAGTCGTAACTAAAGGTAAGGTTATGGATAAAAGCAATACAAAAACGTTAGTACAGAGCGCACAGCACCCAGCTCTAAAACTAATTTCAGGTATTATTTTAGCGGGAGTTTTAACCGCAATTTCGATATATCTTGGAGAGCAGCAATGGTTTATTGATGTCGGTTTAGGCGCCCTGACATTGGCAATTTTATTAGGCATCATCGTCGGGAATACAATCTACCCTGCTATTAGTCATCGTTGTGATGAAGGGATCAAATTTGCCAAACACTATTTTTTACGTGCGGGGATCATACTTTATGGCTTTCGCCTAACATTCCAACAAATTACTGATGTTGGTGCCACAGGGTTGCTCATTGATGCACTTACCCTCGCATCCACTTTCTTGTTGGCCTTTTGGTTAGGTAAAAAGGTGTTTGGACTCGATGATGAAACCACTTTTTTAATCGGTGCAGGTAGCAGTATTTGCGGAGCCGCAGCGGTTATGGCGACAGAGCCTGTTGTCAAAGCCTCTGCCAGTAAAGTTGCCGTCGCCGTTTCAACGGTGGTGATTTTTGGTACTATCGCCATTTTTGTGTATCCATGGCTTTATCAACTTAATGCGCATTTTGGTTGGTTCACACAGACCCAAGACACCTTTGGTATTTATATTGGCTCAACAGTGCATGAAGTCGCTCAAGTCGTCGCTATCGGTCACACTATCGGCCCTGACGCAGAGAATGCTTCCGTGATCACCAAAATGATCCGAGTGATGATGCTTGCACCCTTCTTAATTATTTTATCTGCTTATTTGAGCCGCCGCTCTGCGGTCGCTAAAGGACAAACAGCCCAAAAAAGCAAAATCACGATCCCTTGGTTTGCCGTTATCTTTATTCTGGTCGCTGCATTCAACTCGTTCAATTTGATACCGACAGAAATAGTAAAACACATTATCACGTTAGATACCGTATTGTTGGCGATGGCCATGGTTGCCCTCGGTTTAACAACTCATGTTAGTGCAATACGTCAGGCGGGGATCAAACCATTATTGATGGCGCTTATCTTATTTGTATGGCTAATCATTGGTGGTTTCGCCATCAATGCCATTATCCAAACTATCCTATAAACTCTTTGTTCATTTTTTAATTTGGTCGCATTTAATGCGACCTTTTTGTTGATTTCATTTATTCGCCTATTAATGGCATACTTCTTCATAAAAGAAGGAGTCAAGAATGAAATATGTTGGAGCACACGTCAGCGCTTCTGGAGGCGTTGATCAAGCTGTTATTCGCGCTCATGAAATTAACGCTACGGCATTCGCGCTGTTTACCAAAAATCAGCGCCAGTGGAAAGCCCCACCTCTTAGCGAGGAGGTGATTGAAAAATTTAAGGCTAACTGTGCAAAGTACGGTTATGGTAAGCACCAAATTTTACCGCATGACAGTTACTTAATTAATTTAGGTCATCCAGAGCAAGAAGCGTTAGAAAAATCACGCATCGCATTTATTGACGAAATGCAACGCTGTGAGCAGCTTGGTATTGACCTACTCAATTTTCACCCTGGCAGCCACCTGAAAAAAATCGATATAGATGATTGCTTAGCTCGTATTGCCGAATCTATCAATATCGCCCTAAATGAAACTCAAGGCGTCATTGCCGTCATCGAAAATACGGCGGGGCAAGGTTCAAACTTAGGCTATCGTTTTGAACATTTAGCAAAAATCATTGAAGATGTAGATGATAAAAGCCGAGTAGGTGTTTGTATTGATACTTGCCACGCCTTTGCAGCAGGCTATGATTTGCGAACAGAGGAGGCTTGTGAAGAGACTTTCAAACAGTTTTCTGACATTGTTGGTTTTGAGTACCTCAAAGGTATGCACTTAAATGATGCCAAAAGTGAGTTTGCCAGCCGAGTCGACCGTCACCATAGCTTAGGGGAAGGTAATATAGGCTACACACCTTTTAGTTACATAATGAAAGACCCTCGTTTCGATGGTATCCCTCTGATCCTTGAAACCATTAATCCAGATATTTGGCCTCAAGAAATTGCTTGGCTAAAATCACAGCAAAAATAACCAGTCACTATCTATAAAGCATAAAGGCGGCGAGTTAACCTCCGCCGCCTTTATCGTTTTACAGTGATTCCATCTCAATTTTTGCCATCATATCGGCAAGCTTATTACGATTTTTTAAGCCAACATCAGGCTGTGATACGGATAACGCTGAAATAGCCGTGGCCATACGCAATGTGTGTGCGCTAGATTCACCATTCAGTAAGCCATAAGCGAGGCCTGCAACCATTGAATCACCAGCCCCCACCGTGCTGATCACTTCACAACGAGGCGGTTTAGCTAACCAAGAGCCTGAAGCATTCACCCATAATGCCCCTTCTTCACCAAGCGAGATAACCACATGAGAAATGCCTTTATCGCGTAATTCATGTGCTGCCGCAATGACATCTTTCAATTCAGGTAACTTGCGACCCACCCACATTTCTAATTCATGGCGATTGGGTTTTACTAACCAAGGCGAGGCTTTTAACCCTGCTTTTAATGCTTCACGGCTACTGTCGAAAATGATACATGGACATAATTGACGCAAGCGGCTCATCCAACGAGTGAATTCTTCGGGATCAATCCCATTTGGTAGGCTACCACTCACCACCACCATATCAAAATGGCCTAACCAATTGAGTGACTCCGTTGAGAAACGGTTCCAATCTTCTTTACTGACTTCAAAGCCAGAAAAGTTGAAATCTGTCGATTCACCATTATCTTCTGTCAGCTTTACGTTGATCCTTGTGCGTCCTGACACCATATAAAAGCGGTTTGCCATACCATTATCACTAAAGAAGTGTTGGAATTCTTCTTGGTTATCTTTCCCCATGAAGCCGCTAACTGTGATATCAATACCAAGATCTCGTAGAACTTTCGCGACATTAACGCCTTTGCCTCCTGCATTGAGGCTAGCCGTCTTCACTAAGTTGACTTCACCGACTTCGATTGATGGACATAGCCCAACAAGATCATAGGCAGGATTTAATGTAATTGTAGCAACCCGGCGAGTCATAACCTCGAATCTCCCTTATCATTATCGTCATGTGTATGCAGCCATAGTTATACCATTAAAACACAATGGCTTCAGTGATATTTGTAGTTTTTCCTGATTGTTTTTCTGCTATAAACTGGCAGAATCGCACCGAATAGAATAAAAAAAGAAAGGAGAAGTTGATGTCTACTGTTGATGGCGTTGTCGTTGGTGTTGGCGTAATTATCACGAATTCACAAGGCCAAATTTTAATGGGCAAACGCAGCAGCAAGCACGCACCTTATTGGTCAATATTTGGGGGGCATGTCGATGCTGGGGAATCATTCGAAACCTGTGCTATTCGTGAAATAAAAGAAGAAATTGGTATTGATATTACCGCCCCAACGGTTTTTGGTATTAGTAACAATATAAATACCTATCACCAAGAAGGTAAACATACTGTCTCTATCTGCATGCATGTTGAATATAATGGCGATATCGAGCCGCAAATCATGGAAAAAGATAAGTGCGAAAGCTTGATGTGGGTATCCCCGAATGAACTCCCAGAACCCCATTTTGAGGCTAGCCGTAATGCCATTGACCTTTGGCTAAACCAACAATTTTATCATCACCCCGCTTAATCGCTTTACTCAGGTACAAATAGCTCAAGGCTATTTGTACAATAATCACCCAACCTATTATTACTACTCTTAATTTTACCTATTTGTGCTTTAATTATTGTTTACATCAACATGTCTCAACTGTATCATTAAGCTAGTACAAAGAAACATTAATCGGGAGTTTCCATGTCTGTTGATGCAGTAAAAACAAATAAGCAGCCCTCCATCTTAGGTGGGGCGATGATCATCGCGGGTACAGCCGTTGGCGCTGGTATGTTTTCAATCCCCATGGTGACCTCCGGTGTCTGGTTTACAGGCTCTATCCTACTTTTGCTGTATACCTTTTTTTGTATGCTGCTTTCAGGATTAATGATTTTAGAAGCCAATATGAATTACCCTGCTGGCGCAAGTTTTCATACCATGGTTAAAGATTTACTTGGGCCTGTATGGAACTCAATTAATGGGCTATCCATTACTTTTGTCCTTTATATTTTAACGTATGCTTATATTTCCGCGGGTAGCTCGATTATCTCGGAAAATTTATCTTCCTATATAAAAATGGACGTTCCACAAGCCGTTTCTGGATTGTTCTTCGCACTTCTGGTTGCCTTTGTTGTTTGGTTATCTACGCGTGCCGTCGACCGTTTAAGTACCATTTTAATTGGTGGTATGGTTATCACCTTTATTATGTCAGTTGGCGGTATGGTCACCACAGCCTCACCTTCGATTCTGTTTAACCAAGTCGATCAAGGCAATACACATTATTTACCTTATGCCCTCGCTGCACTGCCCTATTTGCTGACATCGTTCGGCTATCACGGTAACGTTCCTGGGCTTGTAAAATACTATAATAAAGATAGCCGTTCTGTGGTTCGTAGCCTTGTCTATGGTGCGATTATCACCGTTGCCATTTATATCTTGTGGCAGTATGCGGTCCAAGGGAATATTCCACGCTCTGCCTTTATCCAAATCCGTGAGGACGGCAATAATATTGGTGCACTGCTTAAGCAAATGAATTTGTCTACCAACAGCGATTTTATTTCGAAGTTTTTGAATTTGTTCTCTTATATGGCACTGGCAAGTTCATTCTTAGGTGTATCTTTGGGGCTGTTTGACTTTATTGCTGACTTCTTTAAATTCAACGATAGCAAACAAGGCCGTTTAAAATCTGCCTTAATCACTTTCCTGCCACCGGCTGTATTTGCCCTAGCTTTTCCTAATGGCTTTATTTATGCCATTGGCTTTGCAGGCCTCGCTGCCACTATTTGGGCAGTGATTGTGCCCGCGCTGATGGCAAGGGCAAGTCGTAAGCGTTTCCCGAATAACAGTTATAGAGCGCCTGGCGGCATTGGTATCATCCTATTTGTTATCTTGTTTGGTGTCATTAATGCCGTAGCACACATACTCTCCTTATCTGGTTTACTGCCTGTTTACTGATGATACCCTCCCCAACATCACCGTTGGGGAGATTTTTTTATTGAAAAGTACATTTCCTATCTTGCCTAATCGCCTATCTGCGAGTAATTTTGTCGCACTCTTTTCTGACGATAATAAAGAAGGTTATTTATGGCAAAAGCCAATGAGATCAAACGCGGGTTTGCGGTGAGTTACAACGGCAAGCTGCTCTTGGTTAAAGATATCGATATTCAGGCACCAAGCGCTCGTGGCGCCAGTACTTTATATAAAATGCGCTTTACTGATATTAAGACTGGTCAAAAAGTCGAAGAACGCTTTAAAGGTGATGATATTTTAGAAACCATCTCTTTAACTCGTCGCGCTGTTAGCTTCTCTTATATCGACGGTGATGAATATGTTTTCATGGATAATGAAGACTATACGCCTTATCTCTTTAAACGTGCAGACATTGAAGAGGAGCTGTTATTTATCCCTGAAGAGGGATTGCCTGGCATGCAGGTGCTCACGATGGATGGGCAAGTATTGGCGCTCGAACTTCCACAAACCGTTGATATGGTTATTGTAGAAACAACACCTGCAATTAAAGGTGCTTCAGCCAGTGCGCGAACAAAACCTGCAACAATGGCAACAGGCCTAACGGTTCAAGTCCCTGAATACCTCACGAGTGGTGAAAAAATTCGTATTCATATTCCTGAACGCCGCTATATGGGCCGCTGCGATTAATTAGATATATCACCTATGGGCATTAGCCCATAGGGCTTTCTTTTTCTTAAACAAATTAAACTAACTTCCTACCTAATAAACCGCTTAAGTTTTTTTATTCAGTTATATGTCAGTGTATACACACCCAACGTCTGTTCTTTATTTATCCATTTAAAGCTTTGAGTGCCTTGACTATTAGGCAATTCATGGATGCCTACTCTCAATTTTTTTAAAGACGTTTTTGTTATTTCTGGTTTACCTTTATTGCTAGACCAACATGTGGTTTCAATATGCCCATCAATTGCACCAATTTGACATGGAGGCATAACAATTGCACCGATAAAGGTAATCGTTCCACCGCCAACATAGTTTTTTTCTTTTGCTTGAACACTACCAAAAGGAAAAAAGCTAAAAATGGTTATTGCTAATAGCGCTGTCAAAGAAATTTTATTTGCTGTAAGTTTCATAAAAGTCATCCGCTTAAAATTAGGTTATCGTCATCTGCGATGAATTATTTATATCTGTAATAATTTTTTACTTTTTATTACTGAATAACCGAATCTTAATTTGAATGAATGAAACAATATTTAACTTACAGTCGTAGTTTTTTATTTTTCTCAAACTCTAAGAAATAACACATAATTAGTTAAGTTGATCACAAATTTGAGACGATCACACATATTGCAACTCCCATTAGGTTTAATCTATTAAAATTAGTACGGATATTTTTAGAAATAGAAGCCTTAACAATAATCGTTATGATCACTAATAGACTTATAACCTAATTCACTATGAAAACATTACTTTCAAAAACCATCGAATTGACGCCATCCCTCTTGATTGCAAGTGGTCGGCAACGTGCATGTTATCAGCATCCCGAGCGTGATGATTTATGTGTCAAAGTTCATCATTCAAATAGAGATGATCGAGAAACAATACGTGAAATTAAGTATTACAAACGAATTTACCGAAATAAATCATCATCAGATGCGATTGCCCATTATTATGGCATTCAAAAAACCACGTTAGGTACAGGCTACGTATTTCAGTTAATAAAAGATAAAGCGGGAAATGTATCCAATACGCTGGATTATTATTTAAAAAATAAAAATGCTTTTTTAAAACATCAAAAAAATATGAGAATTGCCTATGATATTTTTAAAAAGACTGTTTTTAAAGATGCAATAGTGACAATGGCATTAAAGCCTTACAATATTGTTTATCAATTAGGCTATAAACCCCACGGCCAATTTTTTATCATTGATAATCTAGGTTGTGCGACCTTAATTCCCGTCGACTACTTTTCATCTACAATCGCTCGAGCCACACTCACTCGTCGATTTACCGATTTTGAACAGCGAATGCTAAGAGAATATCACGTCAAACTGGCTAATATGCAAATAAACTAGTGGCAAAACGATATTGCGTTGCTTTGATCTTGCGGCGCAATATCGTATGCTTCACCATCGTATTAGATTATTCAATTAGAAAAATTTAAACTTCTTTACAATTCAAAAAAGCCTGTAGACGCTGTTATGCTATTAAGCAAATGTTGTTTCACTCAAAGCGTGATCTAGATCGTTATTTTTACTCGATTATTTGAGTACCTAACGATAACACACACACTTTTTTAACTCTAAATGTACAAAAGATGATACACATCCATGCTTAATATAATGTTTTGTAAATTATTACCTTATTAACTCGCCATTTTGCTTTCGTTTATGTATGCTCTCTATGTTTGGCGAAATAAGTATGCAACTGCCAAACTCTAACGGTGAGTGTTTAACAGTTTGTTGTTATGTTGACATAACAAATGTGTCGCCAACGCAGCAAATCGTCGTTTTGCTCATATACAAGTTTTAGTTGTTCTGTATTAAACGCTTTCTGTGAAAAGCCAGTGTCGCATTTTGTAAAATGCGCTTTTCACAGGGATAAGTTTACGTTTGTTGTGTGGAAAAAAACACAATAAGAAATGGCAAGGGATATTAACAATAATGGCAACATCTGAAAAATTTAAGCGCAACATTTTGCGCATCATACCAGCAATAGCAATTGCCGCGACACTGTCAGCTTGTACTTCCCCTGATTCTTCAAGAAATGCTCAACGTACCACTCATTCTGAACCACGTATGTTAAATGGTTCTTCCGATTCGTTAGCAATGGCTTCTCAAGATGAGTTCGAACAACTCGTTCAAAGCGTCGATACCAAATCGAAGATCATGAATCAATATGCAAATTGGAAAGGTGTGAGATATCGTCTTGGCGGTACAACAAAAAGTGGTATTGATTGTTCAAGCTTTGTGCAACGTACCTTTATTGAACAATTTGGTGTTGCCTTACCACGTACGACCTCAGAGCAAGAGTCTTCCGGTAAGAGTGTTAACCGTAACAATTTAAAAGCAGGTGACTTGGTTCTCTTTAAAACCGGTCGCCGCATGAAACATGTTGGTATCTATATTGGTGACAATAAGTTTGTTCACGCCTCTACCAGCAGTGGTGTTATCGTATCAGAAATGACCAATGAGTATTGGAGCAAACGGTACTACGCTGGTCGCCGCATCATTAATGGTTCATAACCGATAATACCTTTTTAAATTCCTTGCCAATAAAAAAGCTTCCAAGTTAAAAACTGGAAGCTTTTTTATTGCGTTCAATAGCGATGTTAGGATGAATAAAAACCTGACTCAAGCTCCGCGATAGCAACACCAGCCGCCTTTAAGCGGCACATGGCGGCAAGTTCATCACTAGCATGAATAAAGAGGCAAATTTCTTTTTGCCATTCTAAAATCGCACTTTCAATTTGCAATTCAGACAATGATTCTGACAACTGCTTCATTGCAATGCAATCTGTAGCACAGTCATGGCTGAGTAATTTCAGCCCCACAAGTTTATCGCTATCGAAGTCATCTGTAGGTACGACTTCAACGTCCGTGCCTATTTTCCCAGATAACCAGCGGTAACTTTGCGGCAGCCTGTGCACAACCGAAAGACCTGATTTTTCCACAACAAATTCCTATTGCTACCTAAACCATCATAGTGTTCGTTGAACGAAGGCTATTTACTTAATCAACGCTTCGCTGAGGCTGCCTTTATGGCGAGATACCTACGAGCCTTAAGCTTTGACTCTCCCTCCTCTAAATAAATGTTTAGAGGTCAGTAAACGATATCAAACTTCGTTCAAACCGAATTCGCGACAAAGCCCAAAAGTAACGGGTTTGTTAAATATACATACCTAAATATAACATTAAATATTACTCGTGTCGTTAAATTTTTGTGACATAAATCCTTGCATGCACATTTTTTTTACTATGAATATTAAATTTTAAATTTTTTTTGATCTTAAAACTCAACACCGAGACTAACTATTAGTCATTTTTTTTACATTATTAAACGGGCATTAATAATAAGCTGAGTAATTTTGAAGAAAACTCACTAACTCCACCAACTTATGACTTAACTGCAATTACCTGAGTTTAATACACAAATTTAACAAATCGCTATCAAATGATTATTGATTTAGATCATTTTTATTCATACTTTCCAATTTTACTGGCAAAAAATTCGGTTTTACCGAGTAATTAATTTTTGCTTAACACTATATAAAAAGAGATGGTCACGAAATGAAATAAGTACGAAGGAAACCACTGTTTCATCCATGAAACAGCCAGTCTTATTGGATTAATTTATTTTTTGGCGCGTTTCGCCAATAAAACAAATAGCATTGAGCAAGCCACGCACGCAACCATAGAGCCAACCATCGGCCATGCTGACTTAGCGGGGATCATCGATAGTAAAGTTCCTATCAAAGCCCCAATGGAAAAACGGATTGTTCCCGCTAATGAGGAAACCGTACCTGCAATATGTGGATAATTATCTAAAATTACCGCCATTGCATTTGAAGTTATCATGGCAATCCCACTGACATAAATCGCCACACCAAGCACCAAAGCCCAGAAGCCAACATCCATTGCCGTGGTCGCCAGTAACCAAATTCCCATGGTGAATTGGACAATGATCCCTAGGTAGAGCATGCGCTCTGCCCCAAAGCGCCTAACATAACGACCATTAAATGTGGTCATAATGAATAAGAAAATAATATTAATACCAAAAAAGTAACCAAAATTTTCTGGCGCCACGCCATTCAGTTCAATATAAACAAACGGGCTCGCATTCAAAAATGAAAACATTCCCGCAAATGAAAATGAACTCGCTAAAATATAAAACAGCACTTGTTTGGCACGAAAAAGGGTTGCAAACTGCCTTAATGTATTACCTAAATGAAAGGGTTGCCGTTTCTCAACAGGTAACGTTTCACGTATAAATAAACTCACTAAAATAACCGCAATCACGGCCGCTATCGAAATACTCCAAAAAATGGCATGCCATGAGAACCATAACATCACCTTGCCACCTAAAATCGGTGCCAATAGTGGGGCTATTGTCATCACTAAAACAACAAATGACATGCTGCGTGAAAACTCATCACGCGTAAACATATCCCTCATTAATGCGTTGATCACAACACTAGCCGCCGCCGCAGCAAAACCATGTAGGAAGCGAAACAAGATGAGTGATTCGATTGACTCGGAAAGCGCACATGCTGCTGAGGCGATGGCAAATACGATGACGCCGCCTAAAATCACAGGCTTACGACCCAGACTATCGGCCATTGGACCATAAAATAGCTGCCCAATTGCAAAGCCAAAAATATAGCTATTAAGCGTCATCTGGATACGCCCTTCATCGACATTGAAGTACTCACCCATCACTAAAAAGCTAGGTAAATACATATCAATGGCTAAAGGCATAAGCATTGATAATAAGCCTAATATTAATATCAACCCTATGTAGGATGATTTTTGCTGTTGCACTCTTTAAACTCCTATCTCGCTCTCGCCTGATACGACACACCTTAAAGATATGTCGCACACCAGAAACGATTTTATTTATTTTTATTAATAATTTATCGTTAGCGCGGAACGATAACGCTGTTGATTTCGTCTTCGGTTAACTCACGATACTCGCCGGGAGCAAGATCATCATCGAGCCAAATATCACCAATACGCTCGCGGTGTAGCCCACAAACATGATTTCCTACTGCTGCAAACATTCTTTTTACTTGGTGATAGCGCCCTTCGCTGATGGTCAATAGCACTTCTTTTGGAGAGATGACCTCCAACTGAGCTGGCTTGGTTGGATATTTTTCGCCATTTAGCATGACGCCTTCGGCAAAGCGTTTTGCAACATCGTCAGCAATGTCGTTTTCTAACTCAACTCGATACGTTTTTTCACAGTGGTGCTTGGGAGAGGTTATGCGATGTGACCACTGACCATCATCGGTTAGCAATACTAACCCTGTGGTATCAATATCAAGGCGCCCTGCTGAGTGCAATTTGTCTGCCAGCGGCTCATCAATAAAATAGAGAATGGTGGGATGAGCAGGATCGTCTGTTGAGCAAACATAGCCTTGAGGCTTATGCAACATAAAATAACGCGGGCCTGTAACATGAACTAAAACACTGCCTTCATAAGCGACAACTTGTTCAGGGCTGACTTGTACCGCACCTGATTTGACAATTTCATCATCTACAGTGACTTTTCCGGCACGCAGCTCTCGCGCCACTAGGCTCCGGCTAATCCCTAATTGCTGGGACAAAAACTTATCCAGTCGCATAAACACTCTTAATTTGATGGAATAGTAACTTAGTGCCTAAAGACAACTAAGTTGTTAGAAATAAAATTGAAAGGTTATTGTGATTGTGCTCACATCTTTTATTATATCAATAACTAACTACAAGTGATAGCGTCTCAAAATTAACGCGTGTTTTTAGCTCAACCCATTGTGTTAACCTAAATTTTACATTAAGCGACTTACTATTTTTAATTAATACTGAATAATATGCCTTTTGTCCTTCGTCCCTATCAACAAGAAGCTGTCGATGCGACCGTTCGTTATTTTCGCCAACACACGCAACCTGCCGTGATTGTGCTACCAACGGGAGCAGGAAAAAGCTTGGTCATTGCCGAACTTGCTCGCTTAGCTCGAGGAAGAGTATTGGTTCTTGCTCACGTCAAAGAATTAGTAGAACAAAACCATGCAAAATATATCGCTTATGGCCTTGAGGCTGATATTTTCGCTGCTGGCTTAAATCGCAAACAATCCCAAAGCAAAGTCGTCTTTGGCAGCGTACAATCCGTTGCGCGAAACTTAGACAGTTTTAATGATAATTTCTCCTTAATCATCATTGATGAATGTCATCGTATTAGCGCGAATGAGAAAAGCCAATATCAACAAATTATCAATAACCTTAGCCAGTACAACCCTGCATTGAAGATCCTAGGTTTAACCGCCACTCCCTATCGACTCGGTTCAGGATGGATCTATCAATATCATTATCACGGCATGATAAGAGGCGATGAGAACTGTTTTTTTCATGAATGCATTTATGAGTTACCTTTGCATTACATGATTAAAAATCATTTCTTAGTCACCCCCGAACGCCTTGATATGCCAGTATTACAGTATGACTTTAGCCAAGTTTCTCTCAGTTCCGCCGGCATTTTTAATGAACAAGAATTAAACCTTTCTATTAAGAAACAAAAACGTATTACCCCTAAAATTGTCGCTCAAATTGTTGAATACGCCTTACCACGGCAAGGTTGTATGATCTTTGCCGCTACCGTTGAACACGCAAAAGAAATTTTCGGCTATTTACCTGAACAGACCGCCGCCTTAGTTACCGCCGAGACGCCCGCGATAGAGCGAGAGGCTATTATTCAACAGTTTAAGCAGAAAAAGCTGCATTTTTTAGTCAACGTTTCTGTTCTGACAACAGGGTTTGATGCCCCGCATGTCGATGTTATTGCCATTCTACGCCCAACAGAATCTGTCAGCTTATACCAGCAAATTGTAGGCCGAGGCTTGCGCCTTTCACCGGGAAAAACCGAGTGCCTGATCTTAGACTATGCAGGGAATCCTCACGACCTCTTTCGCCCTGAAGTAGGTTCAACTAAGCCTAACACCAACAGTGTTCCCGTTCAGGTATTCTGCCCTCTTTGTCAGTTTGCTAATACTTTTTGGGGAAAATGCACCGAAGATGGGCAAATTATCGAGCATTATGGTCGCCGCTGCCAAGGCTGGGAAGAGAATGAATTAGGTCAAAAGCAGCAATGTGAGTACCGTTTTCGTTTTAAACAATGTCCTCATTGTGGTGCAGAAAACGATATTGCCGCTCGCCGCTGCCAAAAATGCGATGGGGTATTATCTGATCCTGACGATATGCTAAAAGCGGCTTTGAAATTAAAAGATGCGTTGATCTTACGTTGCGGCGGCATGGCACTAACCAATGGTGCTGATAACAAAGGTGAATGGCTAAAAATCACGTACTATGATGAAGATGGCACCTCCGTTTCGGAACGCTTTCGTTTGCATACACAGGCGCAACGCCGTGCTTTTGAATACCATTTCTTGCGGGAACATTTCCGTGCGCCAGGCGTTCCTTTTCATTGGTCTTCGGCTAATGACATTATCTCTCAGCAGGCTTTATTACGTTATCCTCAATTTATAGTGGCTCGTAAGAAGGAAAATTATTGGGAGATCCGCCAAAAAATATTTGATTATCAAGGGCGTTTTCGAGTTGCCGACCAACTCTACTCCTGATATTGATTAGATTATGATTGCTGTAAAGACGGTTTTCCGTTAAAATGCCGCCCGCTTGGATGTTTCGCGTCAGCGAATTACGCATCAACAAGCCAAATCTCGAACCTGCTGCTGGGTCGCCTGTAGCAGGATTTTATTTTTTTCTTGTATAGAGAAATAGTAATGTTAACTATTAATGCAATTGCACGTAAAGAGCAGGGTAAGGGTGCGAGCCGCCGCCTGCGCAGAGCAAACCAGCTTCCAGCTATCGTTTACGGTGGCAACCAAGAAGCTATCTCTGTTACTCTTAACCATGATGAAGTGATTAACCAAGAAGGCAAAGCAGAATTTTATGAAGTTCTGAGCCTGGTTATCGATGGTAAAGAAACTAAAGTCAAAGTTCAGGCAATTCAACGTCACCCATTCAAGCCAAAAGTGACGCACATTGACTTCCTGCGCGTTTAATTAAAGCCACAAGCCGAGCTTTAGAATTTATCGGGACGCCGAGTAAATAACGCCGCAATTGCGGCGTTATTTATTTTTAGTGGTTACCTTATTTGCCACTACGACGTTGCAGTTGATCCCGCAAATTTGGCGGAGTGCCTCGAATCGTTAATGTATCTGTGACTGGATCCCAAAAAATACGCTCTCCCATCAGTAATGCATCAAAACTGATCGTTATTCCACCACCACTACCAGAAAACTTGGTCAGTTGCTTTAACGTACCTCTATCTGCGGGAAAGCTATCTTCTAATTGATAATCATTTTGGCGAGCAAAATCACTGAAGCTTTGTTCCTCAACTACCGGCAACTCATTCGATAGCGCTTGTAATTCAATTTCTTCCCCTGATTGCAACTGCTCAGTACAATAATTATGGACTTGCTGACGATACGCTTGACGCGTATTTTTATCCATCTGAGCATTATCACAAAAATCATCTAGCGCTTGTACTAAGCCTTTATTTTGAGCTTTTGCATTTAGACCTTCTGACGCCGCTAAAAAGTCCATAAAAAAGTCAGAAACTTTGCGCCCTACTCTCCCTTTTAAAAAGGTCAAGTAACGGGTTGACTCTGGGTTCGTTTCCCACTCAGTTAAATCAATACGCGCTACAATATCTGCATGAGGGATATCCAGATAATGTGTCGTCGATAAATCGAGGTTATCTGTCACGAACATACTGTCACAGCTGCTTAATACCGCGATTAATAAATATTCAACCGCGAGGTAGCGATATTGACAAAAGAGCACCACGCCCCCTTCAGCAAAGGGATATTTTGCCAATTCATCTTTTAAGCGCACGGTCATTGCACGGCTAAAACCGAGAAACTCCTCTTCACCTTTGCGCAATAATTTCAATGCGTCCGCCAGCTCACTCTCTTCGTTGAACTCGCCAAACGCTTTGCTCTTCGCACTGTATACTCGGTGTAATTCTGCCATCATGTCTTGCACAACGTTATCGGTTGACAACAGAGAATCACGTAACATCACTTCGAGTGTTTGTTCATCGCGTTTGATCAACTGATGTAAAGCTATCTGGGTAATTTCCAGACTCATTGTAGGCTCCTTGTTCAAGCAGAAATATTGTCGCGCGTATTCAAACACTGATGCTATTTATCTGCAACTGAAACCGTCATCTCTACCTATTTTTACTTAGCAAAATTGAACTAATACTCATTCAAATTATCTTAATAAGCATTATTCTCACTTGAATATAAATTTCTTGCGAAGAATGAAGAAAAACATCCCGCTATACGCTATCATAGGTGAGCTTTAACTAATTTAGGATGTCGAAATTTATGCCACAGTCATCTCGCTATAGTGATGAAAAAGTTGAAACTTTGCTTGCTGAACTTGTCAGCGTGTTAGAAAAAAACCATACTCCTGTAGATCTTTCACTTATGGTGTTAGGCAATATGGTGACCAATCTGCTTAATACGTCTGTTGCGCCAACTCAACGTAAAATGATTGCAGACTCTTTCGCCAACGCTTTGTTGTCTTCTGTTAAAGAAGATCAATCTCACTAAATAGACTAATGAAATAAACAGTATGGTGACCCAGCAGCGCTACCGTGACAAAGTCTCCCAAATGATAAGTTGGGGGCACTGGTTTGCACTTTTCAATATACTGCTTAGCCTTGGGCTAAGCAGTAGCTATCTGTTTATTTTCGATTGGCCTGATACGCTAGCTGGGCGTATTTTTGCCTTCGTCAGTTGGATTGGCCATTTTAGCTTTGTCGTTTTTGCTTGCTACTTGCTCATTGTCTTTCCTCTGACCTTTATTGTGATGTCTCAGCGGCTGCTGAGGCTGATTTGTGTTGCCCTTGCCACCGTTGGCACCACATTATTACTCTTTGATATTCGGGTATTTAGCCAATTTGGCCTACACCTAACGCCACAAGTTTGGGATCTTGTCATCAACCCTGACAAAGGTGAAATGGCTCGCGAGTGGCAACTCATGTTTATCACCATCCCAATCATCTTTCTCGTTCAAATGCTATTTGCAACGTGGAGTTGGCAAAAGTTACGCAGTTTAAACAGGCAAACTTTTGGTAAGCCACTTGCGGGGATATTTATTGCAACCTTTATTATGTCGCACCTAATGTATGCATGGTCTGATGCTAATTTCTATCGCCCCATTACCATGCAACGCTATAATTACCCGCTGTCACAACCTATGACGGCAAGGAAACTGCTTGATAAATACGGTCTGCTGGACTTATCAGAACATCAAAATCGTGTTTTCCAACAAGGTAGCCCTACTGCACTAAAAATCCAGTATCCATTAAAACCGCTCAGCTACTATGACCAAGGTATGGGTTATAACCTGCTGTTAGTTGTTGTTGATGATTTAGGCAATAAAACACAGCAAAATAGCATGTCATCGCTGAAATCATTTAAAGAGATGAGTACCGAATTCACCAACCACTATACGACGGGTTTACGTAACGATACTGCTCTCTTTGGCCTATTTTATGGTATCTCATCCAGCTATTTTGATAATATTCTTAATGAGCGGTATGCCTCTGTGCTTATCCAAGCATTGCAGAAACAAGGGTATCAATTCGGCCTATTCTCTACCGATGGCTTTAATTCCCCGCTTTTCCGTCAAGCTATCTTGGCCGATTATTCATTACCTGCAAAAGCGGCTGATAGTGATGCACAAACAATTTCTCAGTGGGATTCCTGGTTAAAAGGTTTAAAAAATGAATCGCCTTGGTTCTCCTTCTTAAATATTAAAGGTAAACCGGGAAGTAACCAGACGGATCAACAAATCAATCAAGTAATAGAGTCACTGATACGTGATGGTCGCTTGAAAAATACGATTGTTATTATTACAGCGAATTATAATAATGCTGAACAATCTGACACGACAAACTGGTTTAGTAATAAACGTTTTGAGCGGGAAAAAATGCAGGTTCCACTGCTTATCTATTGGCCTAATACACCGAGTCAACAAATTGATAAGCTGACAAGCCACCAAGACGTATTGACGACGATTATGCAACGGTTACTGCATGTGTCTAACTCGCCTGAGGATTATAGCCAAGGGGAAGATTTATTTAGCCCAGAACGTAAATACCCGTGGGTTATTACCGGCGATGACAATGATGTAGTGATCACGACCAATAGTGCGACCCTATATATGGATCATAACGGTCAATTTAGTATCTATGACCTGCAAGGTCGAGAAGTTAAAGACCAAAAACCTGATCTTGCACAGTTATTGAAGATTTTCACAGAGCTTAAGCGTTTTAATGAAAATTAACGTTTAAAAATCAATCAGTCGTGCAATCAATGTCTTGCTTTCATGGGGAAAATGAGTAGTATTAATCGCAGTTCGGCATGTAGCGCAGCTTGGTAGCGCACCGTCATGGGGTGTCGGGGGTCGTAGGTTCAAATCCTATCATGCCGACCAACTTTTTATAGAGAAACCAACCTTTTAGGGTTGGTTTTTTTGTGGGTGAAATTTTAAAAAGGTAAAATGGCGGTAAAATGACGGTAAAATGACGACACAATTACACTATATATCACCGCCTTCCTCAGCTTCCAATTCAGCCTTCTTAGCCTCTTCTTCAGCTTGCTTCTCTGCTGCTTCTTTTGCTAATCGCTCTGCTTCTATCTTAGCGAGTCTCTCAGCTCAATGCATTTGCAATCCAATTCGCTACGCAACTTGAATACTGCAAGCGGCCATTGCTAGCAAAATGCACCCAATCCGTGATCGTCGATTTTTTCACGTTACTGGTTGCTGTTAAGTTAGTTTGTGTCGCGTAAGGATAAGTCGAGTATTTATCCATCGAAACCCAAACCGGCACAATATACAAATTATTAAACTCACTGGATAATGCTCTCACATCATTCATGCACACATCGATCCACTCGCTTGTTTCCTCTTGCCAGCGAACACCCCCGTTTTCTGTTAATGACCATGCCGGAGCAGGAATAATGCCAATCGTGACATTGGGTAGTGCTTTTTTGATTTGACGCACCATGATATCTAAGCCTAAACGACAATACTTGATACGATCCGCATGTGAATAAGCTGCTCTATCAAGGTTGATATCGTTTGTACTGAGCGCAATTGTGATAATGTCGGGTGCATCAACACTGTGTTCATTCATGTAGCGTGCAAAATCAAAAAGGTAAAAATCCCCCGCTTTATTTGAGTCCTCTGCGTAACTGAGTTCAGACGCTGCGCCCGTAAATCGGAAACACCAGTCTGGATGGTTGGTTTTATCTTCTTGCGTGGCCAGCTTTAAAACTGGATTAGCAAATTTAGTCACTGTTGCCGCCCCCGCTGGTGCCAATGTATGTGCACCAACGCCTTCAGAGCGTGTGCTTTTACCAATGAAGTTACGATAATTCCAGTACCCTCGACCCTCGCAGCGCAAGTTATTATTTGCTGATGAAACATAGGTACCGACAGGGACAAGGCTTCCGCCCAGTTTTCTGACAGCCTCCGCAATGGAAACCACCATGCCACCTTCCGTCAGGCTATCACCAAAAGCAAGATACTTAAGCGTTTTACCTTGCAGTGAATCTGACTTAGCAACCTTTAACTCCATCGTTTGGGTGTAACGAACATTCATGTTGCTATCGTGCATCATGGTGACCGACAGATTGCCATTGTTTGCGCTTGTTATCTTCGTCGTGCCATCGATACTGGCGATTTGCGCATTCAACTCATACTGCAGCGTTAGTGTGTTGATCATGTCTCGCTGATAAGCAGATAGCATTGACTCTTTGTAAAGCGCCAAAGGCTCACTTTCAAGCAAGTAAAGCGTTGAAGGCAATAAAAGTCTATGCTTAATTTCATCAAATTTGAGAGATTGTGATTTTTGAACTAAATAACCATTGGTGTCATAGAGTTCAATATTGTTGAAAGGTGCATTGGCATACAGTTTTTGTTTATACACAACGGCAACAATAATAAATTGTGAAGCACTCTTTCTCGCATCAGTCGCCCCTAGCACACCATTTTTATCAACATACACCCACGTTAAGATATTGTCGTTTTGCTGAGTAAAGCTGATTACTTGTTTTTTCTTCAGTCCAACATAAGCGCCGGAAAGCAACACTAACTCAGTTCCCACGCATTCAACTGTTTTCGTTTGTAAATTGATGGTGATTTTGCCGTCTTCAAGCAATTGTGCGGTACCGTAATTGTAGCCAGCAGCTTGATAAGCTACTTCTCCAGAAGCATTAATCAGCTCTATATTATTGAACGGCGCATCGACAGTGAGCTTTTGCTTGTAAACATACGCAATCGGGATGACATTAACGGGGGTATTGGGAGCAGAAATAGCGACAAGATCCCCAGCACTATTCATACAAACATAAATCAGAGCGTCATTAGATGTCACAGAAAAGGAAACGGATTGCCCCATTTTTAAATTCGTGTAGCCCGTTGAATGCGCAACAACCGTATTGCTGTTTGGGTGTGTGCTGATTAACTTATCTTTCAAATTAATCGTAATCAGCCCGCCATCAAGAATACTGGCCAGCGCATCTTTTGGCATGCTCTTGCCATATACAGCACCGGCTGTCCCATTGCTAACAATAAACTCGAAATCATTCGATGCTGAATTGATATAAATCGCATTAGAAAGAATAATCGCAATAACAGGGAGCCCCGCAGGCGGCAATGCGTTATCTACTGTAACGCCGATTTTTTTACTAACGGGATCATAGTACAAGTAACCATTTCTATTATTGACACCCTGAGGATAACTCACAGTCTGACGAGGGATAGTTACTGCTTTTCGTTGAAAAAATAACGCCGTATCACCATCAACAACAATGCTGTTTGTTTTTTGATTGATGCTCACTTTAGCATTCGCTAATACGGCTAAATCAAAAAGTGCAGCAGTGCTTGGCATGGATTTTCCAACCGCTTGTGCACCGGATTCATTTTTATAGAGATCAATGAAATCAGCGTCAGATGGTGAAATAATATAAAAATACTCCCCGCTTTTAATTTCACCGTTCGATATTGCTGCGTTTGCGTCCGCTAAATTTGCGTACAGCTTCCCTGTCGATGCGCTGGCTGCAGAGGCAGATAACGCAGCATCATTAGCGTATTTTGAAGCTTGATTGGATGAATCCAGCGCAGTATCCGCTGCATTTTTTATAGCGTTAATATTTTCTTCAGACTCTTGAATGACATTCTCAGCGGCTTCTCGTGCTAAATTTGCTTGTTCCCATGCATTCACTGCCGCTTCAACGGTGGGCCCAGATGATACAGCGGATTCTTCTAACCCCTTAATCGTTAAACGGTCATTCCCCAGCCGGTCTTTTGTCGTGATATCCGTTGAGTTAATTAAGTTATCTAAGGTGATCGCATTATCATTCACATCTTTTGGGGACGCAGAACCGACAGGATTTTTTGTATTGTATTGAGTCATTACAGACACCTATAAATGCAAAAACCCCGCACAAGGGCGAGGTTCATGATTAATATTACGGGTTAATTACGCTGAATATTCAGCGTCATCGTATTGATAAAAAATGGCTTTATATTCTTTGGCGACAACTTGGCAGGTGCCGTCTGAATTCGGGGTAATTTCTCGCATAATGCCGTCATAACCCACGTATTTAGATGAACAAAATATCAGTCGTGGGGGTTCAATATACGGGTCGTCCATTATCCATGAGTCAACATCTAATTCACTGCTGTAGGGGAGTGATAACGTGTATTCATCTATCTGCGTGGGTACCAAAAGCCGTGAGGCACTACCATCTTGAAACCGAATTAAACAGCGGGGTTGCTCAAATGACCAATCAAGCGGCTCATTGACAGTGAGGGTAATTTGCTTCTGGTCATGACTCATGTTCATCACTAAGCAGCTGATGGTTTTATTGCTCGGAATATCATCGGTAAACACAATGCGATCCCCCACGTTATAACAAAGGGCATCCAGTTCGGTTGCCGTTGAATAACTGAGCCGTTGGTGCAAATGCTTCATGAGTCGACGCATACCAATTCGATACGCAATAGTAGGGTTTAACACCCCATCCGCTTGATAATCTTCGACCTTCTTCGGTGTCGGATTCTCTTTCGTGCGGCATTGGATGGTTTCTTCTGCCCATGTCACGCCATTAATATAAGTGACATCAACCCCGTCATAATCATCCTCCGAGGGAGCCGTGAAACCCGTTTGTAAGTCCTC